>CAZQWO010000082.1:0-6366 GCA_964597015.1 uncultured Dehalococcoidaceae bacterium | reverse complement strand
CACCATAGGCCCGATTCTGACCACGGTAACACTGATTATCATTCTCTTTGAAAGTGGGACCGCTCTTGAGCTTATGAGCCTGCGCTCGGCGGTGGGGGGTGCCATGGCCCTGACGACGGTGACCTTTTTCCTTTCCATGGGCGCGGTCGCTGGCATTGCCCTCTGGCTCACTGACTTGGAACTGATTCCGGCGTTTATACTGGGCGCCATCGTGGGCTCCATATCGGAGGCCATTGTTATCCCGCTGGTCAGGCAGCTCAGGATGAGAAAAGACAGCCAGACGATACTTTCCCTTGAATCATCGGTCAATGACGTGCTCAGCATCGTCATCACCATCGCCCTCGTTGAGGCCTATCTGCTGGGCGAGTTCCAGTGGGGAGTGGTTACTGGCAACCTGATTGCCGCTTTTCTGGTGGCGGTGGTATTCGGCGTGGTCGGTGCCTTCGTCTGGGCGCGGCTGCTGAACCGTATCCACGCCATAAAAAATGCCATGTTCACCACGGCCGCTTTCGTTTTCATTATCTACGGTGTTGTCGAGATACTGGGTTTTAACGGCGCCATTGCCGCGCTGGCTTTTGGCATCACCATCGGTAACGTGGAGTCAATACGCTTCTATATTTTCCGGCGACCTCAGACCACCGAGGCGGAGGGCCTCAGCCCGACCGAGAAAGCCTTTTTCAGCGAAGTCGCTTTCCTGGTAAAAACGTTTTTCTTCGTGTACCTGGGCATTTCCCTGGAGCTGATAAGCGGGTGGCTCGTTCAGCTGGCGATAATATTAACGGCCGTTATCTTCCTGCTGCGTATCCCGGCGGTGAAGGTGACAATGCGGAAATCCATACCTCCCAGGGACGCTTCAATCGTGGCTATTATGGTGCCCAAAGGTCTGGCGGCGGCCGTTCTGGCCACCATTCCGGTTCAGCAGGGAGTGCTGGGTGGGGAGCTGATTAAAAACGTGACCTATGGCGTCGTGCTGTCCAGCATTGTCATTACCTCCGTCATGCTTTTACTGCTGGAAAAAACGGGCCTGTCCGCCCTGTACATCTGGTTTTACTCGCTGGACAGCCAGAAAATAGCCGGCTACTGTCGACGTATGGCCTCAATGCCGACGCCGAACCTGGCCGGTTTTCAGGAGAGCGTTTCTTCGATTGATTTCTCAAAGCTGCCGCAGAGAATGAAGACGCTTACGTCCGAAACCAGAACGCATGTGAAGTCGTTTTTCTACGATTTCGGTAAGCCCAGCGGATACCGGTTAAATACCAAGGGCAAAACGGAAAAGCCGAAGAAGTGACGCCGGCCCATCAGAATTGATTTATAAGCTGGCAGGGTGATACACTTTAATATGATAGCATGAGTTTTACTGCCACCCGAGAAGGTTTTGACCGCCTCACTTCATACTGGCACGACCCCGGTCTGGGTCTGAAGTGGGGTTCTGTTTTTGTTTTACCGGCCTGGCTGGAGGTCTGGTGGCGGACTTTTAAGCCAGATTCAGAGTTGTGCCTGACCGTTGTGCGTGATAACTCGGACATTATCGGCATCGCACCGCTGCAGCAGAAAGGCGGTGAAGCTTATTTTGTGGGCAGCCCCGACGTCTGCGATTATCAGGATTTTGTAATCATGCCCGGCAGAGAAGCGGAATTTTTCGAGGCGTTGCTTGATGACCTGGCCAGCCAGGGGGTAAGCCATCTGGACCTGAAGGCGGTAAGGCCGGACTCAAGCGTGATGACAGGTCTGGTGAAAGTGGCCGAAGAGCGTGGCGGTAGCGTTGTCTGTCAGGAAGTTGACGTAACTGTGGAGATGGACCTGCCCGGTGACTGGGAGGAATATCTGGCGGGGCTGGACAAGAAACAGCGCCATGAGGTCCGGCGCAAACTGAGAAGGCTGTGGGGAGCCGGGGATGTGCAATATCGCTGCCTTGAAGTCGGGCAGGAAGACGCTGGCAGCCTGACCGATACGTTTTTAAAGCTCTTCGCCCTGAGCCGCGAGGAAAAGGCCGATTTCATGACAGCACAGATGGAGGAGTTTTTCCGGTCGCTGGCTGAGGCCATGGCGGGGATAAACATGCTGAGATATGGTATTCTGGAAGTGGAGTCGCAGACCGCGGCCATGATTATGGGCTTTGATTATAAGCGGGCAATGTACCTTTATAACAGCGCTTATAATCCCGAGTACAACTCTTTAAGCGTTGGCCTGCTTTCCAAGCTTCTCTGCATTAAGGAAAGCATTGCTCTGGGCCGGAAGAAATGGGACTTTCTCAAGGGCGCCGAGAAGTATAAATACCAGCTGGGGGGCAGTGAAATCAAATTGTACCACTGCCGGATAACGATTAAGTAGGATTCTAAGGGGTAGAGCATTTTGTCAAACAGTAAACCATTCCGGATTGCCATGCTCAGCGCGCACAGCTGCCCGGTGGGCAGGCTGGGCACCAGAGATACCGGTGGCATGAGCGTATATGTCCTGGAAATGGCGCGTGAGCTGGGCAAGCTGGGACATCAGGTAGATGTGTACACCAGAGTCCACGACCCCGTGGATAAGGTGATATATGAACTGGGCCAGAATGCCCGCCTCATTCACCTCAGGGCGGGGGAGGACGGGGAAATGCACAAGCTGGCCGTATATTCCCACCTCCCTGATTTCATCCGGCGCCTTGAGGATTACCGCCGGGATAATAATCTGCGCTATGACCTGGTATACAGCCATTACTGGCTTTCTGGCTGGGTGGGGAGGCGTTTGCAGAAATGGTGGCAGGTGCCCCATCTGGCGATGTTCCACACTCTCGGCGCGGTGAAAAACGCGGTCGGTGTTGGCGAGAAGGAGCCCGCGCTGCGCATCAGGACAGAACGCTCCGTAATAAGCGATTGCAGTCGCGTTATCGCCGCTACCGAAAAAGAAAAGGAAGACCTGATGGAGTACTACGGGGCTTCAGCGGAGAAAATCGGGGTCATCCCGTGCGGCGTGAATATGGACACGTTCCGACCGTTAAATAAGAAAGAGGCAAAAACGCAACTTGGACTGAACGGCAGCAAGGTCATCATATTTGTCGGGCGTATTGAGCCGCTCAAGGGCATTGACCGGTTGATGACAGCAATGACCTATCTCCAGAATGGTCGCCGGCCGCGACTCTTAATCGCTGGGGGTGGGGAGAACAGCCGGCATGAAATTGAGCGGTTAAGAAAGCTGGCCGGGGAACTGCAGATAGAGGACTCCATTGACTTTCTGGGACTGATAAAGCAGTCTGAGTTACCGCTTTTCTACAGTGCCGCTGATGTCTGCGTGGTCCCGTCATACTACGAAAGCTTCGGTCTGGTGGCGCTGGAGTCGCTGGCCTGCGGCACGCCGGTGGTGTCGACCAAAGTGGGCGGCGCGGAGAATATTATCCGGCACGGTGAAACCGGATATCTGGTCAACGACAATGAGCCGCGCGGTCTGGCGGACAATATAATGCGGGTATTTTCGCAGTCGGACAATAATGGGCATCTGGTATCGATGATGAGGAATTCGCTGGCGCCTTTCAGCTGGGAAAATATTGCTGAGGCTGTGGCCCGGGAATGCCATTATCTCCTGGGCAATAATCTGGCTGGCTAATCAAGCTGCCTTTCATAGTATAAATTGCGTGTCAGTACCTGAAAGCCGGCGGACCTGTAGAGTGAACAAGCCGCTGGATTATCACTATCAACAGTTAATTCTACCGTTGCCATACCTTTATCCTTGAGGGAGGATAAGCCCGCCCATAACGCCAGCTTGCCGATACCCCTGCCGCGGTAATCAGGGTCGACGCCGAGCATAAGGATGCGCCCTCTTTTCTCGCCCGTTGCCGCTCTCCCGGCGCAGTTTATCTTGGTCCAGCAGTAGCCGGCGGGTCTTTCATAATCATACAGTATGACAACGTCTTTTACTGAAGTCCCGCTCAGGCTTAAGGCGTAGGCAATCTCTTCCGGCGTGTTCGGGTTGAAGCCCCACGTGCCGGCGAAGCAGCTATTCTGCACCTCGGCCAGCTTGGCTTCCTCTCCGCGCCGCAGGTGGCGCAGAGCAAGCCCTTTGTTTGGCGTATCTGATGGCTTTAGGTTGCTGATAGGCAGGCTCATTTCCAGGAACTGCCTGACTTCAGTGAATCCCAGCCTGGAAAGGGCCTCTCTGGCAGCCGTATTATCTTCCAGCACGCTGACGTGAATCACCGTGACCGGCAGCTCTCGGGCACGCTGCATGGCTCGCTCAAGCAGCGACTTCGCCAGTCCCTGCCGGCGGTGCTCGGGATGCACCATACAGTCCAGCAGGACGCGGCGTGTTATCAGCTCCGGCGTGATATTCAGGAAACCGACGATTTTTCCGGCTGCCTCGGCGATGAAAAGGTCTTTTTTCGGGTCATAGAGGGGCCGCTGCAAATTTTCCCGGAGTATTTGCCGCGATGTACAGCGACTGGACTGGTCTATTTGTTCCGTGACTACGTGCAGGTCCACGTAGGCATCGAAATCTGAAGGCCGGTAGTTTCTGATTTTATAGGTATGAGGGCTGACCATGGTGTATCCTATGCCCAGATTGTATCAAGTACGCCGATGTTATACAATGTTTTACTGATACCCCGAAAGCAAGGAGATTTCCCAGTGCCAGTTAAAAAAGCCGATGTCCTCGTTATCACGCCGCACCCGGATGATGCCGAGTTCGGCGTGGCCGGCACCGTGGTCAAGTGGGTGGCGGAGGGCAAAGAGGTCGTCTATGTGGTCTGTACCAACGGTGATAAAGGTACCGGTGATTACAATATAAAACCGGAGGCGCTGGCCAAAATCAGGGAGCAGGAGCAGCGCTGCGCAGCCAGGGTGCTCGGCGTGAGAGAGGTTATTTTCCTGCGACATGAAGACCAGGCCCTGGAAGATACGCCCGAGTTCCGCAAAGAGCTCGTCCGGTATATCAGAATGCTTCAGCCTGACATCGTTGTTTCAGCCGACCCGTACCGGCGTTACATCTGGCATCGCGACCACAGGGTTACCGGTCAGGTCGTGCTGGACGCGGTCTTTCCTTACGCCAGGGACCACCTCGCCTATCCTGACATGCTTGAAGAAGGGCTCAGGCCGCACAAGGTGAAGGAGGTCTGGCTCTGGACCATCGCCGACAATATAAATCACCGTTCTGATATCACGGACACGTTTCATATTAAGGTGAAGGCGCTGCGCTGTCATGAAAGCCAGGTGGGCAATGACCGTTTACCGGACCTTGAGGAAAAACTGAGGCAGTGGGCTGTGGACAGGGCCAAGGGGACGGAATATGAGCTCGCTGAAGCCTTTCACCGCGAGGAAATTCTCTGGTAGCTGGACCCGGTATCAGGATGTAAGCCAGAGGACATTACCGTACAGGTCTGGAGGGTGGGGACGTGAGGAGAAAACGTTGAATTCTTCTTTCTCTTTCTTCAGAATGGTCGGCTCTCCGTGCCCGGAGTAGACCTCTGTATTATCGTCCAGCGTAAAAATCTTCTCCGTGATTGATTTCACTATCTGAGTGAAGTCGGCTGGCGACCATGTTTTACCTGGCCCTCCGGGAAAGAGGGTATCTCCCGCGAGCAGATACTCGCTGACTCTAAAACACAGGCTACCCGGCGTGTGTCCTGGCGTATGCAGGGTGGTGAGCCGTAGCCTGCCCAGGTCAATAGTATTGCTGTCTTCGAGCATTATCTCCGGCGGCGGGGATAAAATACCAGCGTCGGCGGCATGAGCCGCCAGCGGGATTTTTAAATCGGAGCGCAGCTTATCCAGCGCCCCGATGTGGTCCATATGCGAATGGGTGAGCAGGATATAGCGGGGGGTGGTGCCTTTCAAGCTGGCTATGATTTCATCGGCTTCACCGGGTGCGTCTATGATAAGGCTCTCTCTGGTTTCCTGGCAGACAAGGACATAGGCGTTGGTGCCATAAGGCGGCAACTGAAGTTTTATTATCTGTAGTTTGTCACCATCAACCAGAATTGCCATGGCTGTCATCCTTATTTGTCTGCGGCTATTATACCATTTGGGTATGGAATATCGTCTATTTCGTTGACGTACAGGGGCGCGCCGATTAAAATAGCAGCGAGTGAATGAATAAGGAGCGTTCTATGGAACGAATTTGGGCACCGTGGCGGATGCAGTTCATCAGGATGAAAAAAACAGGGGGCTGCTTCCTTTGTGAAAACCCCGGGCAGGACAAGGATGTTCAAAATTATATTCTCTGTCGGGGTAGGGAAAATTTCGTTATTCTGAACAGCTATCCCTATAATCCGGGGCATATGATGGTGGCGCCTTATCGGCATGTGGCTTCCCTGGAGGACCTCACCGAAGAGGAGAGAAACGAGCATCTCAAAATTGTGACTCAGTGTGTGAAAGCACTGCGCGAGGAGTACGCTGC
>CAZQWO010000081.1:0-6678 GCA_964597015.1 uncultured Dehalococcoidaceae bacterium | reverse complement strand
CCGGTCGTCGCCTCCAGTTTTTTAATCCAGCGACTTTTCTATCTTGTCTATCTTCTCCGGTGTCAGGGGCAGCTCCGCGTTTTCCAGCACCGAGGTCAGCATCAGCAGATTCTCATTGGAGACAATGTTCTCCGTGGACGCCTCAATACACAGCCTCTCTCCCGGCATTGTGTCCCGCAGCAAATCCAGCGTGTGTTCCCTGGTAGCCTTCGGCCCCATGGTATATATTGACCCGGCAAAGCCCAGCCAGATGACCTTGTCCGGCCAGAGTTTGAGTGCCTCCCCGATGGGTAAGTCACCCATTGGCGGCGGATGCAGCGCCTCTATAATATCCAGCGGCGTTCTGGCAATCAGGTCTTTGAGCACCCCCACCCGACCGTCCATATGGCTGGCCAGTAACTTGCCGTGTTCATGGCATATCCGCCCCATCTTCTCGTACTCGGGCAGGAAGTATTTCTCGTAGAGCCTCGGGTTGACCAGCACACCGTCGATGTTGTCGCCGCACCAGATGAAGTCCGCCGGCGATTTGGCGCCAATCTCGTACATCGGCTCGCGGCTTTTGGAGATGGCCTGACACAGCTCTTCGACAAGATCCGGGTACTTCGCATGGTGAATGAAAAACCGGCCACCTTCACTCCCCACCCAGTCAATCATCAGCGTCTGCATCGGCTGGTGGGGCTGAATATCCATGACCACACCTTCATCCCCCAGCCAGTTTTTGGCCTGCTCAAGGGGATAGTAGTCGGCAACATATTCGGTGTGCTCCACGATGTATTTGACCACCTTGTAGTCTTCCGGTTCTTTTATCAAACGCGCGGTACACCAGGGTGTTATGTCGTCCCAGCCGCGCATGCCGTGCCACTGGCCGGTGCCCGGCGCCCTCATCTCGTCCTGATAGACCGTGCCCACCGGCGTGGTAAAGACACGGTGGTACACCGTCTGGCCGTCTTTTTTCAGCCACTGCTCGGTGATATCCACGTCGTGTATCCTGGTCACGTAACTGGGCCTTGCCCAGCTAACGCCCATCCCCCGGTTGCGGGCTTCTCTCTCCGCCCAGCCGATCTGCATGTGCCGCCAGTTATGCAAGAAAGGCAATTTGTCCACCTTTTCCCGGTTGTTCGCCTTTAAAATCCGCTCCCTACGCGTCATCCCGGCCATCTTAGTTCCTCCCCCCCTGAGAGCTTACCCACTCCACGCACTTCTTGACGCCCTCAAGAGCATTGACCGCTTTGTGGTCGGCTCCAATGCTGGCGGCGAACTCCTCTGTTATCGGCGTGCCGCCCAGAATAACCTTGACCTTCTCCCTCATGCCGTCCGCCTTCAACGCTTCGATTACCTCGCCCATTCTGGGCATGGTGAGCGTGAGCAGCGCCGACATACCGACAATCGACGGCCGGTGTTCTTTTACGGCGCCGATAATCTTCTCCGTGGCGACATCAACACCCAGGTCAATAACTTCAAAACCCTGCACCCGCAGCAGGCTGCTGACGATGTTCTTGCCCAGGTCATGGTGGTCACCCTCTATCGTGGCGATAACCACCGTGCCCAGCTTCTTGGCGCTCTCGCCTTTGAGATATGGCGTTACCACCTTCAGCCCCTCCTTCATCACCTCGGCGGCCACCACCAGTTCGGACAGATAGTATTCGCCCTTCTCAAACTTCTCGCCAACGATGGCCATCCCCGGGACCATGCCTTCATTTATGGCTGCGTTGGGGTCAACGCCTGCCTCCATGGCCTCGTTCGCCACCCTGACTACTCCAGCGAAATCCAGACTAACGACGCTCTCTTTCAATGCCGCCAAGTACTTATCTTCGCCCAATAGCTGTCTCCTGAATCGAAATAATTATGCTTATGTTAACTTGGGGCAGGTTTACTGTCAAATCAAAGCGCACTGCGGTATATCTCAGCCACGTCTTCTTCGGCAAGGTCGCGCGGGTTGACAGCAAAGAGGCGACTCTGCTTCATGCCACCGGCCACCAGCTTGGGAAGGTCCGCTTCCGTAATGCCGTAGGCGCCCAGCGTGGATGGTATACCAACGTCTTCAAGCAGCCGGTGCAGCCTGAGGACAAGCAGCTCCGCCGCCTCGTAGTCGGTCAGGCCTTCGGTATTTTCGCCCATCGCCCGGGCAATACGGGCATATTTCTCCAGAGCGCCCGTCTTGTTGTAATCGACCACATAGGGCAGCATGATGGCGTTGGTCCGACCGTGCGACAAGTGGTATTCCGTATCCAGCACATAGGCCAGCGCGTGGACTGCCCCCACACCACCACTGCCAAACGCCAGCCCGGCCACTGTCGCCCCCAGCGACATATTGTATCTGGCTTCGATATTCTCCGCCTTGGCGTAGGCAACAGGCAGGTTCTCACCAATCAAGCGGATAGCCTCCAGAGCCAGAACGTCACCGAAGGGGGTAGAGGCACGGGAAACGTATGTCTCCACAGCATGGGTCAACGCATCTACGCCGGTATCTGCCGTCAATTTCGGTGGCATGGATAAGGTTAGCAGAGGGTCAACAACGGCTACATCAGCCAGATTAAAATAGCTGAAAACGACCTTTTTATCATTATCTTTCTCATCGGTGACCACAAACACCCAGCTTACCTCACTGCCCGTACCCGCGGTCGTAGGGATTAGAATCTTGGGTACACCAGCACGGGGAACAATTTCCCTGCCCACGTAATCGAGCACCTTGCCGCCGTTCGTGGCCACGATGGAAGCGCCTTTGGCAACGTCCAGCGAGCTGCCCCCGCCAATGCCAATGATGATATCGTACCCGTTTTCACGTACTTCCCGGGCGCATTCATCAACGATGCGGGCCGGCGGCTCGGCCTCCACGCGGTCAAACAGCCCGAAGTCTATTTTTGATTTTTTCAGCGCCTCCTCAATCCCGGCGGTCAAACCGCCCTTGACCACCCCCGCATCGGTGACAATGAGCGCCTTCTTAGCACCCATTCCCACCGCCTCGTCGCCCACCTGAGAGACCACGCCGTTGCCGAAAATCACCTTGTTCGGGGAGCGGAATATGTTGACTTTGTCCATCATAATTAACCCTCTGTGAAAAAATAAGTTAAGCCGGATGATTTATTTCACGCTATGCAATGGGACTGAACCCGGTTATGTGATATATGTAGCGCGTCGGGTAACCGCTTACCGCCCGGTTCACCCTCTTTTTCAGCTGGCACTTGCTCCGGCGCCGGTCCTCAAACTCTATCTCGAACATGTCGCCCTCGTTGAGGGGCACATTTCCCCTCAGGGTCAGTTCCCCCCACCAGTTGGACACCGCCGGGTGCTCAAAAACATGATAATTGACGTCGGCGACAAACTTGCCATCGTCCAGTTTATACAGCTTGCCCGTGCTCACAGTTAACACTCGGAAATAAAAACGTGAAACTCAAAGCTATATTAACCTACGGCAAATTGAGGTGTCAATTAAGGGGGCCGGTAAGGTTTGAAGATAGCTTGAAGCTATATTCTGCTATTATGGATTGAGAGTAATAAGCCCTTGGACGTGAGTGGTTCTATGCTTAGACCTCGTCCTCACCTCCGCCTTTGTCATCTCCGCCATCATCGGATGCTTAAGTCTCGATAGGCCTCACATTAACTGCTGCGGGGCGACCATCACGTCCCTGTCCCTTCTCAAACTCTACTTCCTGCCCTTCTTTAAGGGAACTGAACTCCACCCCTTGAAGCTCGTTGCGATGGAAGAAGGCGTCTTCTTCCTGCTCTGTCTTGATAAACCCAAATCCACGGTCTGTAACCAGCTTTCTGATTGTACCTTTTGGCATAGGACACCTCACTTTTAATCCATTGGCTATGTTTTAAAAACAAGTATACCACTTAGCATCCCAAAAGGATAGGCAGGGGTCTATCTGGATGGTAGAGAGGTATGCAAGGTCAGTGAGGTTTGAGGATAGTTTGAAGGTTTATTCGGCGATATGTAGATGAATGTGGGTTATAATATGACAATCCTTTGATACGGTAGTAGAATTAGTTATGCCCTAAATGTAAAGCTCCCTACTGGAATAAGCCAAAGTGGAAGGGCATAAAGCGCAGCACAAAATGAAGAGTGCCAATGGTAACTATGCGTTCATTGATGGTAATAATCTACATTTATCCGTAGAAAAAATGGGGTGGAGTTTGAACTATAAAAAATTTAGGACTCATTTAGCAGAGAAATACAACGTGGTCAAAGCGTATTATTTTATTGGGGAAGTCCCAGGCATGGAAAGGCTATATTCATACCTAGAAGGATGTGGTTTTGATATTATATTTAAACCCCCTATCAAAGACAAAGAGGGTAATTACAAGGGTAATGTTGACGCAGAGTTAGTTCTTCAAGCAATGATAGACATTAATAACTACGAAGGAGCTGTTATTGTAACTAGTGACGGTGACTTTAGTTGTTTGGTTAAATACTTAAATAGCATAGATAAATTAAAACGCCTACTGGGCGCTAGTAGATACGGGTGCTCTAAGTATTTAAGAAAAGCAGCCGGCAGTAAAATTGACTACATGGATGATTTGAAAAATAAACTGGAATATAAAAAGTGAAAAGCACCCCATAAAGACTAACCCTTATGGCGTGCTCTCCGAAATGATTCTATAGTTACTATAACAGGTGTTATAACATTTGTCAATAGCCTCTTGATATGAGATGGGGAAAATGTAAATTCTGCTATATACCCCCGCATAACCACTCCCCCTCTGTTCTTGACGCCTGTTATGTTACCCATTACAATTACGTTGTACCTGCCGGGGTGGCGGAACTGGCAGACGCGGCGGACTTAAAATCCGCTGGAGCAATCCTTGTGGGTTCGAGTCCCACCCCCGGCACCATTAAAAAAATAAAATAATGCCGCTCCCCGCAGTGAGTTTACACCAGGGCATTGCAGGTGTATCTTTGGTCAGTAAAAAAGGCAAAGGGCTAATCCAGGTCTTCACCGGCAACGGCAAAGGCAAGACTACGGCGGCACTTGGTGCCATATTGCGCGCTGCCGGTCACAATCTGAAGATTTTCGTTGTCTTCTTCATGAAGGGGAAATACCCCTATGGCGAGTTCAGCTCCCTCACCAGGCTGCCGAACGTGGAGACAGCCAGCTTTGGCCTCAGATGCCTTATCGACCCCGACAATGTCAACCCCGAGGAAATAGAACAGGCGGAGCTGGCCCTGAAGACGGCCCGCCAGGCAATGTTGAGCGGCAAGTACGATATGGTGGTGCTCGACGAGATAAACGTGGCCGCTTACTTCAAGCTCATCCGGCCGGAAGATGTCATCCAGCTCATCCAGGAAAAACCTCCCGGCGTTGACCTCATTTTAACCGGCCGCTATGCGGAAACAACCGTCATTGAACGTGCTGACCTCGTTACCGAGATGGTAAAAATAAAACACCCCTATGACAGGGGAGTGAAAGCTCGAAAGGGCATCGAATACTGATGGGGCTGGCTGACCGTCTCGTTGCCCTTGACTGAGTCAGCCGTCAGCGCTAATATTAATAATATAGCAAATACTCTGTGATTGGGGGGTGTGATTATGGCTGTTTATGTGATGCTGACCACGCTGACCGACGAGGGTAGGAAAACCCTTAAGTCCAATCCCAAAAGGCTCCAGGAAGTGAACAAGGAAGTTGAGTCCATGGGCGTCAAGATACTGGCCCAGTACGCCCTTCTGGGGCCGTACGATTTTATTAACATCATTGAGGCACCGGACAACAAAGCCATATCCAAAGTGGCCATTGAACTCGGCTCAAGAGGCACCCTGCATACGATGACCATGTCTGCCATGTCCGTCAGCGACCTCACCGGATAACGGTCCGGACTTGATTGGAGTTATTCTTGCCGCCTAAGCTTCTCCTTGGAACCAACAATCAGGCCAAAGTACGGGAGTACCGGAGTCTGCTTCCCGACCTTGACCACAAACTGGTAACCCTGTCCGAAAATGGTATCTCGGTTGAGGTTGAGGAAGTGGGAGACAGCCTGGAAGAAAATGCCCGGCTGAAAGCAACCATTATCGCGGCGAAGAGTCGACTGCTCACCCTGGCCGATGATTCCGGACTGGAGGTGGACGCCCTGGGAGGGGAGCCGGGAAAGCTTTCCGCCCGTTATGCCGGTGAAAACGCGAGCGATGCTGAGCGCATTGCCTACCTTTTAAAGCGAATGAATGGTGTGCCACAGGAGAAGAGGACGGCCCGTTTCCGGTGCGTTATTGCCCTGGCGACGCCCGAGGGAAAAGTGAAGCTATGTTCCGGCGAATGTCCCGGGCTCATCACGCTTGAGCCCCGCGGCGAGCACGGATTCGGCTACGACCCGATTTTCTACCTGCCGGAGCTGGGCAAGACCATGGCTGAGCTACCCCTTGAGCAGAAAAATAAAATCAGCCACCGCGGGCGGGCCGCCAGAGAGGCGGCCAGGGTCTTGAAAAGCGGGGGACTTTAATTGAAGGTTTTAAAATTACAGGAGAATGAAATTATATGACCGGCCTTTCTGACTCCTTTCAGCGCCCCATAGACTATCTGCGTATTTCGGTCACCGACCGATGCAACCTGCGCTGTGTCTACTGCATGCCGGCCGAGGGGATAGACCTGCTCCCGCACCAGGATATCCTGAGCTACGAGGAGATTTACCAGGTGGCCGCCGCCGCCGCCGAGCTGGGTATCAAAAAAATCAGAATTACCGGCGGCG
>CAZQWO010000080.1:0-6720 GCA_964597015.1 uncultured Dehalococcoidaceae bacterium | reverse complement strand
GGGTGCCGGAGTGGTTAATCGGAGCAGTCTGTAAAACTGCCGCCCTAAGGGCTACACAGGTTCGAATCCTGTCCCCTCCACCAGTATGCAGATTGCCGGGGAGCGTATCCCGTTCTGTTAGAAACGGGACGGTGGTTGACTTTTCATAGCATATACCCTAAAATTAGCTTTGTAATCATGCCCACATAGCTCAGTTCGGTAGAGCACGTTCTTGGTAAGAACGGGGTCACCAGTTCGAATCTGGTTGTGGGCTCGGTAGAAAACGGAGGTTGAAATGGCAAAACAGAAATTTGAGAGGACCAAGCCACATATAAACGTGGGGACCATCGGTCATGTTGACCATGGGAAAACAACGCTGACATCGGCGATAACGCTGGTGCTGTCCAAGGCAATAGGTACCACCAGTTTCCGCGCCTTTGACTCGATTGACAATGCTCCGGAGGAAAAGGCGCGCGGTCTGACCATTGCCATCGCCCACATTGAGTATGAGACGGAAAAGCGGCATTATGCGCATATCGACTGCCCTGGTCATGCTGACTACATCAAGAACATGATCACCGGTGCCGCCCAGATGGATGGTGCCATACTCGTGGTCAGCGCTCCCGATGGCCCGATGCCGCAGACCCGTGAGCACGTTCTGCTGGCGCGCCAGGTGATGGTGCCCCGAATTGTGGTGGCCTTAAATAAAGTGGATGCCATGGAGGACGAGGAGCTGCTGGAGCTGGTGGAGATGGAGGTGAGGGAGCTGCTCAGCAGCTATGAGTTCCCGGGAGATGAGATACCGGTGGTACGCGTCAGTGCTCTCAAAGCGCTGGAGTGCGGCTGTGGCAAAAGGGAATGCCAGTGGTGCGGTCAGATTCTGAAATTGATGGACGCCGTTGATGAGTATATACCGGTTCCGGTCCGGCCCAAGGACAAGCCGTTCCTGATGGCGGTGGAAGATGTCTTCAGCATCAAGGGCCGCGGCACGGTGCCCACCGGCAGGGTGGAGCGTGGTGTTATCAAAGGGGGAGATGAGGTTGAAATCGTCGGCCTGCACCACGAGCCGAAGAAAGTGGTGGCGACCAGCCTGGAGATGTTCCACAAGACGCTTGACTACGCTGAGCCCGGTGACGCGGTGGGCATACTGCTCCGGGGCGTTGAGCGAGAAGACATCGAGCGCGGTCAGGTTCTGGCCGCACCCGGCTCGATTAAACCACATACCTATGCCGAAGCCAATGTCTACGTCTTGACCAAGGAGGAAGGCGGCCGGCATACTCCGTTCTTTAATGGTTATAAGCCGCAGTTCTACATCCAGACCACCGATGTTACCGGCTCTATCGAGCTTCCCGAAGGGGTGGAGATGGTGATGCCCGGTGACAATATCACCATGAAGCTGAAGCTCATCTATCCGGTGGCTATGGAGCAAGGTCTGCGCTTTGCTATCCGGGAAGGAGGCAGGACGGTAGGGTCGGGTACCATCAGTAAAATCATAGAGTAGGTTTATGGCCAAAAAAAGTGAAGCAAGGGGTATAATCCATCTCGCCTGCACTGAGTGCAGGGAGAGAACATATACCACGACGAAAAATCGTAAGAACGATTCCCAGAGACTGGAATTGAACAAGTACTGCCCTCGTTGTCGCACGGTGCGGCTTCATCGCGAGGTCAAGTAGTACGGCATGTTGGAGAGGTAGGGATGCCTGCGGTGGGACATCATTCAGCAACAACCAAGCGTTCACGAATCAGGTTTATCGGTGAGATTATCACCGAGTTGAAGAAAGTGGTCTGGCTTTCCCGACGAGAGGTTATTTATTTATCAACTCTGGTGCTGGTAATCTCGGTGGCCGCCGGAATATTTCTAGGAGCTATTGATTACGGCTTTAGCGCCCTCGTCGAAAAAGTTTTTGTGGGCCACTGAACGCTTGTACATATCGATGACCGCAGAGAAGACCGCATCATGCGTAAGCCAAATATAACCGGTGAGGTAAATCGTGGCCGATAACGGAGCCATCTGGTATGTCATCCATACCTACTCGGGCTATGAGGAAAGGGTGCAGAAGAATCTGGAGCAGCGGCGCAATTCAATGGATGCTGCTGATGAAATACTCAAGGTCGTCATACCCACCGAGGATGAAATCGAGGTGAAAAACGGCCAGAGGCGCACCGTGACCAAGAAAATACTGCCCGGCTACGTCCTGGTGCAGATGAAGATGACCGATAAGAGCTGGGGCGTGGTGCGGAATACGCCCGGTGTTACCGGCTTTGTGGGCAGCGGCAGCAAACCGACGCCGCTTCAGGAGGAAGAGGTCGGGCAGATATTAAAACAGATGGAGTCCGAGGTGCCCAAGGTAAAGGTCGGTTTCCGCCGCGGACAGAGCGTCCGCGTAACCGATGGGCCGTTCATTGATTTTGTGGGCCTGGTGGATGAAATCAATTCTGAAAAGGGCAAGGTCAAGGTGCTGCTGTCCCTTTTCGGGCAGGAAACGCCGGTAGAGCTCGACTTTTTACAGGTAGAGAAACTTTAGCTGATTTGAGGAGATGATATGGCGAAGAAGGTCAGGGCGATAATCAAACTGCAGATTCCCGCCGGGCAGGCTAATCCGGCACCGCCGGTCGGCCCGGCTCTGGGCCAGCAGGGCATCAATATCATGCAGTTCTGCAAGGAATACAATGACCGCACATCATCGCAGACGGGTTCCATCGTCCCGGTGGAGATTACTGTCTTTGAGGACAGGTCCTTCACCTTTATTACCAAGACACCGCCGGCCACTGACCTGCTCAAGAAAGCACTCGGTGTGGAGAAGGGGAGCGGCACCACCGGCCATGAAGAAGCGGGCACCATTTCTCGCGCTAAATTACGTGAAATAGCGCAGGTTAAAGCTAAAGACCTGAGCGCTAACAGCATAGAACAGGCGGAAAAAATAATTGCTGGCACCGCCAGGAGTATGGGAATCAAGGTAGGAGAAGATGGCTAAACGCGGTAAGAAATACAACGAAGCAATCCAGTTAATCGACAGGGCAAAAACTTATGCGCCGGATGAGGCAATCGAGCTGGCGAAGAAAGCGGCGCAGCGCAATTTTGACGAAACCGTGGAACTGCACCTTCGCATGGGCATTGACCCGCGCAATGCCTCGCAGCAGGTCCGCGGTGTGGCGCTGTTACCCTACGGGCTGGGCAAAAAGGTAAGGGTCCTCGTCTTTGCCCAGGGGGAAGCGGTAAAAGCTGCCGAGTCCGCTGGCGCTGATTTCGTTGGTGGTGATGAACTGGTCAAGAAAATTGAGGATGGCTGGGTGGAATTTGATACTGCCATCGCCACGCCGGAAATGATGGGCAAAGTGGGCAAGCTGGGCAAGATTCTGGGTCGAAGGGGGCTGATGCCCAATCCCAAGTCGGGAACCATTGTCCCGGCTGATGACCTCCCCCGCGTTATTGAAGACTCAAGAAAAGGCCGCGTTGAATTCAAGCTGGACCGCACCGCCATCATCCACGTGCCGCTGGGCAAGGCCAGTTTTGATAACGAGCAGTTGATGGGCAATCTGGCGGCGCTGGTCGAGGCGGTGATGAAGGCCAAACCCGGGAGCGTCAAAGGGCAGTATGTCAAAACCGCCGTGCTGACGACAACCATGGGGCCGGGAATCAACCTTGACCTCAAGCCGACCCTGGAGCTCACCAGCAGTTAGCCAGTTTACTTTTCGGTTTGGACCGGCTATAATAGATACGACAATTGAATAGTGTGTCCCGAGACAGCGGGTGCCGGTGACGGCTTAATAAGATTGCCTGCCGAGGATAGTAAAAAATCTAGTGTAACTGGATTTACATATCCCTGTGCGGCGGGCGCAGGGATTTTTTAATGACTTGCTCAGGACGTTCAGGAGGTATTAAAAATGCCGCGAGAAGAAAAAGTACAGCTTGTTGATGAACTGAGTCAGCTGCTTGCGGAATGCAGTATCGGCATATTGACCGACTATCGGGGCCTGACCACCGCCGCAATCACTGACCTGCGACGTCGCCTGAGGAATTCAGCGATAAAATACCGCGTGGTGAAAAACACGCTGGCGCGATTTGCCGCCGAGAAGGCGGGGAAAAAGGAACTGGCCGGATATTTTGAAGGACCGATAGCGATTGCTTTTGGCTACGGCGACATAGTATCGCCGGCCAAGATTCTGGCCGATTACATTCGAACCGGGAAAACAACCCTGGCCATCAAAGGAGGTTTTGCCGGTGATGAGATATTTACGCCAGCGGATATCGAAAGCCTGGCCTCGATACCGTCTGCTGAAGTGCTGCTGGGTAAAATATTAGCCGGAATGCAGAGTCCTATTTACCGTTTGGTCAATTGTCTAGCCAGCCCCATGAGGGGACTTGTGGGGGTACTGCAAGCGAGAGCACAACAACTTGAGGGAGGATAATATGGCGAAAGAGAAAGAAGCAAAGGCGAAAGAGGCAGAGGCGACTCAGGAAACTGCCGAAGCTGAAGCACAGGTAGAGGAGCAACCGGCGGCGGAGAAGGAAGCAGAAACCGCGCCAGAAGCAGCTGCGGAGGCAGCCGAGGCTCCGGCGGAAAAAGAGGCGGAGGTAGCCGAGCCCAAGGCGGAGGAAGCCGCCGAGGTCAAGGAAGAACCGCCCGCCGAGAAAGCGGAAGCAGCTGCTGAAGCAGCGGAAGCACCGCCTGCCGAAGAAGCGGAGGAAAAGCCAAAAGCAGAGGAGAAGCCCAGGGCGGAGAAGAAAGAGGCCGCACCAGCGCCAGCACCGCCCGTCAAAGAGAAGGTCAAGTTATCTCCAGCCGGTGAGAAGATAATGGACTCAATTAAAAAGATGACCGTGATTGAGCTGGCAGACATGGTCAAAGCGCTGGAAGCCGAATTCGGCGTTACAGCGGCAGTTCCTGTAATCGCGGGAGCGCCAGCAGCGGGAGCATCGGCCGAAGCAGGCGCGGCGGCTGATGAAGTGCAGACCGAGTTCAGTGTTATTCTCACCGAGGTGGGCGCCAACAAAATCGCCGTCATCAAAGCGGTGCGCGAGGTTACCACACTCGGTCTGAAGGAATCCAAGGACCTGGTGGAGAGCGCACCCAAGCCAGTGCGGGAAGGCGTCAACAAGGAAGAAGCGGCGACGATAAAGGGAAAAATTGAGGCCGCCGGGGCTAAAGCAGATATCAAGTAATCCCGCCCTCACCCATCCGGTTGAAAAAGAGGCCGGAATGGCCTATAGTTACCACTAATGAAACTCCGGCTTACAGAGGGTGGTGGGGCATGTCGGTACTGGATTGTCTAATACTGATTGGCGCTGGCGGTCTGTTTCTGGTCATTGGTATCGTAGTTTATACCTGGGGCAAGAGGGAAGAAGAAAGCTATTACGGTGAAGTGGCCAAGCGCCCCGGTGATACCCGTGAATTTATGGAACGCTGGCCGCCGCGCCATCAGCCCGGCGCTCTGAAGATGGGAGGCGTTATCGCCATCGCCCTGGGCGCAATTTTGCTGGTGGTGGGCGGAATCTTCTGTATTCTGGCCCTTTAGCGCTTTACTCGGTGGGCAGTGACGAACTCAATTCCTGGAGGTCGGCTTCAATTCTGAGCGCGTTGGCCTGAAGTCGATTCGACGGTATCACCCGGCCGTCCTGATAGACGAACCAGCTTGCCTGCTGCCAGTATGGCTTCTCTTTCCAGTTTTTAACCTCGCTCATGTCCACCTTGACGTACCAGATGCTGCTGCCGTCTTTAAAAAGCTCCGATTTGCCGCTCCAGTTATCGCTGGCGGCGGAAAACTCGGCAAGATATGCCTTGGCCTCATGGCTCTGCGCCAGGCCCAGCAGATGCTCGTAGACAGCGAGGACAGCCCTGTCCTCGGAGTTGATGTAGGTGGTCGAGGCCGGCTTCTCCGGCTCCTGCGTCTGAGGCTCGGGGGTGGGGAAAGTATAGTCCTGACAGCCGGCTGAACCAGCAGCCATAGCCATAAGCATAATAATTACCATAAATTGTTTATAATATCTCCCTGTCCAGCGCCTCATTTTCTCCTCCAGAATGATTGACTTATATCTCCGTTCTTCTCGGCCGGTACTGAATGGCCTCGGCCACGTGGTGAGCTTTAATTATATCAGAATTCTCCAGGTCGGCGATAGTCCGGGCCAGCTTGAGGACACGGTGGAACGCCCGCGCCGACAGGTAAAGCTGCTTCATGGCTGCTTTGAGCAGTCCCTGGGCGGCGTCTTCCACCTGGCAAAAACCCCGGATTTCCGATGGCGTCATATCGGCGTTGCAGGTGAGGTTCGTTCCCCGGAAACGCGCCAGCTGGAGGGAACGAGCCGCCGAGACCCTTTCCTGCACGTTCGCCGACGGTTCGCCGAGGCGTTCGTCGGTCAGCTTCTCGTAGTCAATGTGCGGCACCTCGATGAAGATGTCCACCCGGTCGATGAACGGGCCGCTGATGCGCCGCTGGTAGCGTGATACCAGACCCGGCGAGCAGGTGCACTTGCGGAAAGGGTCGCCGTAGTAGCCGCACGGGCAGGGGTTCATGGCGCCGACCAGCATGAAACTGGACGGGAAGGTAACCCGTCCCTGCGCCCGGCTGATGGTAACGGCCTTATCCTCCAGCGGCTGTCGCAGCACCTCCAGCAGCGAGTGGCCAAACTCGGGCAGCTCGTCGAGAAAGAGCACGCCGCGGTGACTGAGGCTGATTTCACCCGGCCTGGGCCAGTGCCCGCCGCCAACCAGCCCGGCATTGGAAATGGTGTAGTGAGGAGAG
>CAZQWO010000079.1:0-6745 GCA_964597015.1 uncultured Dehalococcoidaceae bacterium | reverse complement strand
CCATATTGGTAAATTATCGTTTCCTCGCTAGGGCCTGCTGCAGGGCGAGGAAGAAGATTACTCCTAGGACGATACCGCCGAGCCCCATGACAATCAGGGCGAATACCCATAAAGGCAGGAGGTATAACCCGTAGGCATTGTAGCTGAAAATGGTCAGCATTGCAAAGGTTAGGACGAACTGCGGCAGAGCCACCATATTGCCCATGAGCAGCAGCATCGTTTCAGTGCGTTTGTTTGCTGCCGGCTGGAAGCGGTTTCCGAGCTTCATTATGCCCAGGACTACAGCCGCGCCCAGCCCGGTCAGCAGGAACTGCGGCACCAGCAGCCAGGCGGTGGCCGCCCCGCGGCTCAGCCACCGGTCGGGCAGGCCATCCTTGAAGTGATAGGCTAAATCCTGGGGAAGGCGGGGGTAGAAATAAATCATGAGGCCGATAGAGAGAAGCAAGAAGACCAGCGGGAGGGCAATACATCTCCAGCGGAAGCGTATCATTTTGTTTTACGGGGACGCCCGCGCTTTCTCCACCCCAGTACCTCGAGAAGATAACCAACTGCCGTATTCTCCAGGCCAGCGTGGCGCAGTGGCAGGTCAGGATTGATATTGTAACGATTGCACCTGCCTTCCAGCTCCTTGCTTATGTAGCCAGCCTGAAGCAGATCGGCAATTATTTTGCGTGTCGCCCTCTCCGTGATGCCAATGGCAGCGGACAGCTCCCGGGCGGTTATCCGGGGATGGATTGAAATATAGCTGAGGACAATGGCGTGGTTGGTTAAAAATTTCCACTCAGACATGACTGGTTAAAAAAGACGCGAATGAATAAAAAATCATCATTAGCAATTCATGCCAGACATATTGTCTAACTTTATAACACAGGTAGCGGTGAGAATGCAACCCCCTTTATCTTTGTCCTAAAGTACAGGTTTTTACGGCAACCGTAAAAAATCCGTATACCAGTCAGATTTAGAAAAATATCTCACAATATAACTATCAATCCATTGACAAAGGGAAAGTGATGATTTATAATACGTGATTAAGAAATCATCATTTATAAAACATAATTAATAATACATGATAACAATAGGCAAGTCAAGGGGAATGCCCAAAAATAAAAAACAAGGAGGCTGGGTCGATGTTCTGGAGAAAAAAGAAGCAGGTGGTGTCTTCTGTTGAGGTAAGTTCGGTGAGCACTGGTGCTGCTGATATAGGCACGGCACCGGTTGCTTCCGCCGGGGCGACGCCAGCGGGAGTAAAAGTTGGCACGGGAAAAGTGGAAAAACTGTCTGGGCCCAAAATAATTCCCGAATTATTGGGTAATCACCTTATTAAAAAAATGGATAAGGAGCCGGGCTGGGTTTGGAGGTTGTCCACGGTGATGCGCCCAAGAGCCGGCGGGGGAAAAGGTTATGACGTCAGGATTTTCGCCAGCCACGAGGCGACGGCTAAAAGCGTCAAGGTCCAAAATTATATGTCGCTTGATGAGCACCCGGAGTTGATAATTTTTGAGGGCTGGTTTGATAAAGAAACAAAGAAAGTCGAGCTTGAAGAAAAAAGGGTCATGCCCAAGGTAACCATTTCCACCGAGAAAGAGATACAGCAGCAGATAGAGGCAATGACTAAACCGGGGAGCAAAATCCATTTCTATCTCGCGGCAAGCCCGGCGTCGGGTGGTCCGCTGGAAAGAGGTGCCGCTGTTGTTGAGCTCAACCCCAAATATCCGGCAAAAGGGCAGAAGAAGTACAGTCTATCGGCGGTGTCCGTGGATGGAATAGAGTTGACCAGTAAAGGGTTCAAAATGTTTGACTCTGATAAGCCCAGAGATATAGCTCGGTGGATTAAGGAACGTCATTTCAGGGCAGCAGGGTATTGATTGTTGGTCAGGCAAGTAGCTTAGAACAAAAGGAGGTGATAACTCAATGGTAAAGAAACCAGACAAGCCAGGTGGTGGCACCAGCAAACCGCCCTTTGGCACCAAGAAGTAAATAAATAATCAGGCTGGTACGTATTATGAATGGGAGGAAATTACGCCTCCCATTCATTATCCACATTAGATAAAATAGCGCTGCTGGTAGCCACATAAATAATAATTAGCTAGAAGAAGGCACATATCATGATAGCGATAAAGCATGAAATAATCAGAATGCGGCTGGAAGATGTTCCCGGGGACAAGATTTTCTGGTGCTGCGACGGTAAGGTTATCAGAAATTTAAAGGAACTCGCCTCAGCCCTTAGGGAAATGACAGAGGAAATCTATTTGCGCCATGCCAATGGTGAGAAAAACGATTTCAGCAACTGGGTTCGGGATGTTATTGGCGATGTGACCCTGGCCTACCAGCTGAAAAAAGCTAAGTCTCGTGTGACCGCCGCCCGTCGTGTAAAAGACCGGCTGGAATGGTTGAAAGAACGGGCATAACAGGAAGCGCTAGGAGTGGTAATATTAATGCTCTTCTTAATGCACTACTATATGGCAGTCTAGCGGGACATGTGGGGCAGATAGGGCATATCTATAATTACGCGTTAGGGGTTCTGGGAAATGATTTTGGCCGGCGCACCGCCAAAACGGCGGGAACGGCTACAGCGTACAGACATAAAAAGACGATGAATGCCCAGATATACGTATTCATAGTGTCATACATATAGCCACTGAACAGTGGGCCAGCAGAACCACCAATTGCCTGAAATAGTGATACCATACCGAAGATAGCTCCGTAGTAAGCCAGACCAAAATTGCGGCTGACCAGCATGGACATGGTGGGTAGCCAGCCGCCCGCCCCCAGCCCGAGAAGAAATGCATCCAGCCAGGCAACCGCCAGTGGTGTTGAGGAGTCGATTTGCATTAGCAAAATCGTACCGGTGGCCAGCAGGGCGAAGCTGATGGCACAGGCTTGTTTCGCCTTGATTTTGTCACAGAGCCAGCCGAAGAAAAATTTACCGATGGCGCTGCCCAGGCCCAGAAGGGTCATAGCGCCGGCAGCTAGAGCCACGGGAAAGCCGGCATCCTGCAAATGTGGCACGAGGCTCTGGTTAGCTCCCAGTGAACTGAATCCGTTGATGAGAAAGGTGATTGATACCAGCCAGAATGCCATGGTCCCCAGCGCTACTTTCAGGCTCAATCCTTTTGTGGTCTGACTGGACACTTCTATTTCGGCCACTTCTTCCGGGCTGGTGACGCCATCAGGATAGAGCCCCTTATCGGCGGGTCTGGTTCTAACCACGAAGATTGCCAGCGGTAATAGGACCAGGGGGATTATCCCCAGGGCAAGGTAAGCCACCCGCCAGCCAAAGGTCGGGATGAGAAAGCCGACCAGTGGCGCTACCACGAAGATGCCCAGGCCGATACCGGTAGACATAATACCAATGGCGGTGCCGCGCTTTTTGACAAACCAGTTGGTAATCATGGTGCTTGACGGTACCTGGCCGTGTGCCGACATGCCAGCGCCGATAAAGAAATAGGCCACGTAATAGTGCCAGAGATTGTGCAGAAAGTACAGGGAAATGAAACTCAGGCCGGTAATCAGTGAGCCGACAGCGATAACTCCCCTCACCCCGTAGCGGTCAACGATGCTGCCGACCAGTGGTGCCGCCACGCCGGTGAGCAGGAAGAAAATGGTGAAGGCGAGCATGATTTCTCCACGGCCCCAGCCGTATTCGGACTGCAGAGAGTTAAGGAACAGGCTGAAAACACCAACGCCGCAGCCGGAAAAAATGCCAAGGCAAAGCACTGAAATGGCAATCATCCAGTAGCCATAGAAGATTTTAGGTTTTCTGCTGGCCGGCGTTTGTTCTGAATGGCTCACGGCTTTGCTTTCGGGACTGCGCTTACGTAGGCAACGGCGTATTCTTTGCAGTGGGAAAGGCTGACCGCAATCTCCTTTATGCCCAGCTCACCAGCTTTACTCTGTGCCCTGCCATGCAGTTTCACCAGCGGCTTGCCGCCGGGGTGGGATAAGGTCTCAACCTCCCGCCAGTTAACACCGTTTCTGCCCGTGCCCAGCAGCTTCATGACCGCCTCTTTGCAGGCGAAGCGCGCCGCCAGCGATGACGGCTTGTGGCGGTAAGCGGCCAGTTCCGCCTCAGTGTAGACACGCTTGAGAAATCTCTCTCCCCAGTTATTTATCGCCTCTTTGATACGGCCTATTTCAATGATATCGACACCGATATTATGAGTCATGTTAATTTACACGGTTGACCTGGTTAGTTTCTCAAGCAGACCGGAACAGAGATTATTCAGCAGCGTGGACAATGTCTTGGCAGGAAGGTTTGAGAAAAGCGGAGTAATAGATATATGGCCGTGGTCCACGGCCCAGATGTCCGTTTTACTTTCCTGCCTGCCGTCCTGTCGCTGCCGCACCAGCCAGTAGTAATTCCGCTTACCGTCATTCCCCTCGGTGACGGTGTTGATGTGGCTTTCATTGGCCAGTCTGGTGACCTGAATGCGACCGATTTCGGGCAGCGGCACATTGGGCACATTGATGTTGAGAAACAGGTTAGCGGGCAGAGGGCTGGCTTTTATTTTCCCCGCCAGTATGGCGGCCAGACTGGCCGCGGTCTGATAACCGAGTTCACTGTCTCGTTCCGTGGAGACGGCGAGGGCGGGGTGGCCATGCAGGTAACCCTGGAGTGCGGCGCTGACCGTCCCCGAGATGTAAATATCATCCCCCAGGTTTAACCCCCAGTTTATGCCTGAAATGACGAGGTCGACGCCGCTTTTTACCAGGCTGCCCAGGGCCAGCAGGACGCTGTCCGACGGCGTGCCTTCCACAGCGTACGCTTCCACGCCCGCCACTGGCGGGTTAACCTTTCTTGTGCGCAACGGCTCCCACAGTGTCACCGCGGTGCCGGAAGCGCTCTGTTCCCGGTCAGGCGCAACCACCACTACCTCAGCGATGCTGGTCAGTTCCCTCACCAGTATCCAGAGGCCGTCAGCGGTTATGCCGTCGTCATTGGTTACCAGAATCTTCATGCGGAACCTTTAGCCAGTTTATCACAGTAGGAAATTGAACAGCAAACGCTCGAGAGCACCGGTGTTTTTCGGCAGGGACTTGTTGTGTAAAAAGCTCTGTTGTAGCATAATAGTTATTACTGTGAAATACGGGGCGCTGTTCTGTGTGCACCCCTTACTGTTTAAATAGTATCAACCGGACAGGTCAAGCTGATAGATAGCGTGGATAAAAAAACAAAGCTGACCATAAATGGCAAAGAGGTAAGTTGCCGTCCCGGCATGACCATCCTGGAGGCGGCCAGGGAAAATGGTATAGATATTCCAACCCTCTGCCACATCCCGGACCTAGCGCCCATCGGTGCCTGCCGATTGTGCGTTGTTGAGGTAGAAGGCTCACGGACGCTGGTGGGCTCCTGCCACACGCCGATTGCCGAGGGTATGGTTATACAGACCCACTCGCCGAAAGTGATTGCCACGCGCAAGGTGCTGGTCGAGCTGATGCTGGCCAGCCACCCTGATGCCTGCATGGTCTGTGATAAGGCCAATATCTGTGAGCTGCGCCGGATTGCCGCCGACCTGGAGATAGGGCTGCCACGCTTCCGGACCCGCAAGCACTACTTCCCGGTCGAAGACGAGAACAGCGGGATGACTCGCGATATGTCCAAATGCGTGCAGTGCCGACGGTGCGTCATTGCCTGTAAGAGCGAAAGCGGCCAGCCGATTTTCAGCATGGCATATCGAGGTTTTGACAGCAAGGTGGTTTACGGCTGTGACCAGCCGCTGAGCGGCGAGTCCTGCGGCGACTGTGATGCCTGTATCGAGCTCTGTCCATCTGGAGCACTGCAAAAGCCGAGGAAAGCGGGAGAAGAAAGGGCGCAGAAAGCGCTTTTTATAAAAGGGTGAACCATCGGAGAAGGTCATATGGCCGGTAAAGGGGTGATAACGCCGTTAAAGGAGCGGGCCGACCTTGTGGAGCGCCTGAAAGAGGTGCAGCGCCAGTATGGTCATGTGCCCGAAGAGGCTATCGCTGAGCTGGCCGAATCACTGAATATACCAATCCATGAAGTCTATGGCGTCGCCAGCTTCTATTCGTTTCTGGCCACGAGGCCGCTGGGCAGGAACGTTATCCGGGTCTGCCGCAGCCTGCCCTGCTACCTGAAAAACGCGGAGATGATAATGGAGTCGGTGGCGAAAGAGCTCGGCATTGGCCCCGGTGAAACGACTGCCGACGGCCGTTTCTCATTCGAGCTGACCAACTGCATCGGCCTCTGCGACCATGCGCCGGCCATGCTCATCAATCAGGACCCTCACGTTGACCTGACACCGCAGAAGATAAAGCAAATCTTGAAATCATATAAATAATTTTGGAGGCGAGTTCGTGCCGCAACAGCGGGTGGTGCTGAAAAACTGCGAGGTAATCGACCCGGAGCGCATTGACAGCTATCTGGAAAAAGATGGCTTCAAGGCCCTGGTGAAAGCCCGCAAGGAAATAACCCCGGAGCAGATTACGGATGAGATAAAAGCTTCCGGGCTGAGGGGTCGTGGCGGGGCCGGCTTTCCCTGCGGCATCAAGTGGGAGGGCGCCCGCACCGCGCCCGGCGACATCAAATACGTTATCTGCAACGCCGATGAAGGCGAAGTGGGCACGTTCAAAGACCGCTACATTCTGGAGAAGGACCCCTTCACGCTCATTGAAGGGATTCTTATTGCCGGCCATGCCATCGGCGCGAAGCAGGGCTATATCTACCTGCGCGCCGAATACCATTATCTCCTTGACCATCTGCAAAATGCTGTAAATCAGGTAAAAC
>CAZQWO010000078.1:0-6859 GCA_964597015.1 uncultured Dehalococcoidaceae bacterium | reverse complement strand
TCCAAGCTGTTATCAACAGTTGGCGGCATTGAACGTATTTTAGAACTGGGCCTGGGCTGCATGGAGGTCGAGTTTGTCCAGGGGGTGAAGATGGGGGAGGCGGCCGCCCGACAGGTTGGCGAGGCGGCCGCCCGCACCGGTGTCAGGTTATCGGCGCACGCTCCCTATTTCATCAATCTGAACTCGCAGGAAATCGAAAAAATAAGGGCCAGCCAGAGTCGTATTTTGCAGACGGCCCGTATAGCTTCTCTCTGTAATGCCGAAAGCGTGGTGTTTCACCCTGCGTTCTACATGGGACAGCCGTCGGAAACGGTATATGGGACAGTGAAGAGATATCTTGGTGAAGTGCTGAGCCAGCTTGAGCGTGAAAATATCAGGGTAAGCATCCGGCCGGAGGTAACCGGCAAAAGCAGCCAGTTCGGCACCATTGAGGAGCTGCTAAACCTCAGTGCCGAACTGAAGGGAGTAGCTCCCTGTCTGGACTTCTCCCATTGGCATGCCCGGACCGGCAAGTTCAATTCCTATCCAGAGTTTGAGGCCATCCTGCTTCAGATCAGGCAGCGCCTGGGAGATGAGGCGCTGGCAAATATGCACATCCATGTTTCCGGTATCAACTACAGCCAGAAAGGCGAAAGGAATCATCTCAACCTGGAGGAGTCAGACTTGCAGTATAAGGAACTGCTCAGGGCGCTGAAGGATTACAACGTCGAAGGCTTGCTGATATGTGAAAGTCCAAATCTGGAGGGCGATGCACAGTTGTTGCAGGCGGTCTATAATACTCTGTGATTATCACTAAATAAAATTGTGTGGTATATTTGTGGTATAATTGAGTGTAATGGAGGAGATTGTACGAGGGGTGAAGTGTGAAACCTAGCTGGAAACGTAGCAGTTTAATTTACATCGCCATCCTCTTGGCGGCAGTGGCGCTGTTTTCTTACCTCCTGCCAACAGCGAACAAGCCTGAGGAAGTGCCCCTCAGCGAAGTAATTGCCATGTCGCAGGACAAGAAAATCGCTGAAATCACCGTAGAGAACGACCTGCTGACAATCGCTACGGTAGATGATACTGAAGTGCGGGCTTTCAAGGAAAGTAATGCCACCATATATGAAATAGAGGGGCTCAACCTGGAAGGCATCGTGGTGAACGTCAAGGGGTCTTCGGGCATAAACTGGGGGAGCCTGATGCTCAACTTCCTGCCGATCATTTTTATCGGCGGTCTGCTGTTTTTCCTCTTCCGACAGGCAAGGGGGGCAAATAACCAGGCGATGAGTTTCGGTCGCAGCCGCGCCCGCCTTTTCCCGGCCAACCGACCCACGGTGACCTTTGCTGACGTGGCCGGCGTGGAGGAAGCCAAACAGGAGCTTCTGGAAGTGGTGGAATTTCTCAAATCGAGGGAGAAGTTTCAGGCGCTGGGCGCACGAATCCCGAAAGGCGTGCTTCTCGTGGGGCCGCCGGGAACGGGTAAAACGCTGATGGCCAGAGCCGTGGCCGGTGAGGCCGATGTACCCTTCTTCTCCATAAGCGGCAGTGAGTTCGTGGAGATGTTTGTTGGCGTCGGTGCCTCAAGGGTGCGCGACCTCTTTGACCAGTCAAAGCGTAATGCCCCCTGCATTATTTTCATCGACGAGATTGACGCGGTGGGTCGCCAGCGGGGTTCCGGTCTGGGTGGCAGCCACGATGAGCGGGAGCAGACCCTCAACCAGATTCTGGTGGAGATGGACGGTTTTGATACCAGTACCAGCGTGATTGTAATGGCGGCTACCAACCGACCGGATATCCTTGACCCGGCGCTTTTGCGGCCCGGCCGCTTTGACCGCAGGGTGATTCTGGACCGGCCGGATATCAATGGTCGCGTCGCCATTCTAAAAGTGCATACCAATGGCAAACCACTGGACAAAGACGTTGAATTAGAGGTTCTGGCCAAGGGCACGGTGGGCCTGAGCGGTGCTGACCTGGCCAATCTGGTCAATGAAGCCGCGATTCTGGCGGCCAGACGCAATAAGAGTGCCATTGGTATGAGTGAATTTGAAGAATCAGTTGACCGGGTGATTGCCGGGCCGGAGAGAAAGAGTCGCAAGATAAGCCCTAGGGAAAAAGAAATAACCGCCTATCATGAGGCTGGACACGCCCTGGTGGCCAATATGCTGCCCAATGCCGACCCGGTGCACAAGATATCAATTGTGGCCCGGGGCATGTCGCTTGGCCATACCCGCCAGCTGCCCGTCGAGGACCGCAACCTGATGACGAAGTCGCAGTTCAAGGATATGCTGGCCGGACTGCTGGGTGGACATACGGCGGAGAAACTCATCTTCAACGAAATGAGCACCGGTGCCCAGAGTGACATTGAGCAGGCTACCAAGATAGCCCGGGCGATGGTCACCAGCTTCGGCATGAGTGACAAGCTGGGGCCGCGTACCTTTGGGCGCAAAGAGGAGATGATCTTCCTCGGCCGTGAAATTTCAGAACAGAGGGATTACAGCGACAAGGTCGCCGAGCAGATTGATGAAGAGGTCCATGGCCTCATTGAGGAAGCTAACGAGACGGCGCGTGAGATTCTGACCAAGTACCAGGATAAATTAGTCGCGGTAGCTGGAGAGCTTATGTCCAGGGAGACTCTGGAGGGGAACGAGCTGGAGGCCATCCTGAGCGAGACGGCGCCGAGACCGTCGAAGAAGGCCGGGCCGGAGCCGAAGCCGGTGCCGGTGGAGCCGGTTGCTGAGTCTGAACGAGCCGCCGAACCTAAAAAAGCACCCTTGGTGCCCCGCCTTGTGCCCAAGCAGACACCGGCATCTCCCGATTAAAATCCGTGATAGATGATGGAGAGGGGGCGCAGCCCCCTCTTTTTTATATTTGATGATTAAAATTACAAATAGGCCAATCTCGCCGGAATCGGTGGTAAATGAGGCCAGAGCCAGTAGCAGCGGCTGCGTGGTTACCTACGTTGGCCTGATACGTGACCATTCCCGCGGCAGGCAGGTTGAATCTGTGACCTACGAGGATGTTTCCGGGAAGGCGGAGCAGAAGCTGCGGGAAATCGCTGATGAAATCAGGCAAAAGTGGCCGGTGGACAATGTGGCTATTTACCATCGTGTGGGCAGGTTAAACGCTGGCGATATCAATCTGGTCGTGGCTATATCTTCCGCACACCGTAAAGAGGGGTTTGCCGCCTGTCAGTATGCCATTGACCAGTTCAAGCGGGAACTGCCGACAAGCAAAAAAGAGACCTACCTGGACGGCAGCGCCTGGGAAGGAAATTAGAGCTTTTATGCCCCATTTCTGGGGTAAGAATCATACGGAACTACTTTTCTAGTGGTTGCGCGCAACAACGTACTCAGCCAGGCTGAACAGCGCCTCCCGGCTGCTGTTCTCTGGAAGCTGATTGAGGTTCTGGCAGGCTTTGGCGCAGTATTCCGAAGCTACTTTATAGCACTCGTCCACTATCGGTGAATTGCGTATCAGCTCGATTGCCTGCTTGATGCTGTCCTGGTCGTTTCGGTTTTCAAAGAGCCGTTTCACGGGGTTATCTTCAGGATAGCGTTTCAGCAACAGCATTGCCGGCAGTGTAAGGGTGCCCTGCGTCAAATCCGAGCCGACCGGCTTGCCCAGCTCTTCCTCGGTGCCGATGAAGTCCAGAATGTCGTCCACAATCTGGAAGGCAATGCCCAGCTGATGTCCATAGTCACCGAGTATTTTGACTGATTTCTCCGGGGCTCCGCTCAGAATGGCCCCTGACTTGGTGGCGAGGGAAAAGAGGGAGGCGGTTTTACCGGATATCTTCTTAAAATAATGTTCCCGGGTCTGTTTAATATTGTAGGTGCTGAAAAACTGGTTCAGCTCACCGCTGGAGATGGTGGCCAGCGTCTGTGAAAAGAGCTTGATAACGCGCGGACACTGCGTATCGGCGACGAATTCGCCCGCCTTGGCGAAGAGGTAATCACCAAGCAGTATGGCCGGTTCCTCGCCCCATAGTTTATAAATGGTTGCCCTCCCGCGCCGTGACATTGACTTGTCGATGGCGTCGTCGTGGATAAGGGTGGCCGTGTGCATGAGTTCAACGGACGCGGCCATGGGCAGGAGGAATTCCAGGTTGTACTGGTAAAATTTACCTGACAGCAGCGTCAGCGCCGGCCGGATGCCTTTACCGCCGCCGCCCACCACGTAGTCCAGCTGCTTGGAAAGCCAGGGAAAATCAACTTTGATGATTGACCTGAGGCCTTCTTTTACCCGGGACAGGTCATCCTGTATGGACTGGTATATTCCGTTGAGGTCCAAAAATCTCCTTTCTCACCTAGGAAGGCGGCTGGCCGAGCTTCTTGGCCTCCTCCTCCACCAGACTGTCGTCAAGCTTGGTGAACAGGGGTTGCGGTGGCAGCAACTTCTGCCCCGGCGGCAGTTCCTGCCAGTCCCAGCCGTAATCCTCAATTCTTCCTTCAAAACCCAGGTACTCGTGCAGCTTCTGGGAGCTGAAAGGCAGGAAGGGATAGAGCATTGTTTTTAACTGTGTAATTACCTGAAGAGCTACGTATAGAGAATTAGCGGCAGCCTGTTTATTTTCTTTGATGATTTTCCACGGAGATTTTTCATCAAGGTAACGGTTTGTCTCTTGGGCACGTGCCATAGCCCGCATTATTGCTTGCCTGAAATGGCATTCGGATATAAGGTCGCCTATATAATTAAGGTTATCTTTTAAATCCGCTATAACACTCTTACTAGAGTCATCCAATTCCCCATGTTCAGGTACGCGGCCGTCGAAGTTGCGGTAAACAAAGGTGAGCACGCGGTGCACCAGGTTGCCGTACGTTGCTACCAGCTCGTCGTTGTTGCGGCGCACAAACTCGCGCCAGGAGAAATCGGTATCTGACGTCTCCGGCATATTGATGGAAAGAAGGTAGCGCAGGGGGTCGGGGTCATAGTGGTCGAGGTAGTCAAGCAGCCAGACGGCCCAGTTTTTACTTGTGGACAGCTTTCTGCCCTCAATGGTCAGGAACTCGTTCGCCGGGACGTCATAGGGCAGGTTCAGGTTGTCCCCGTAGCCCATCAGCATCGCCGGCCAGATGAGGGTGTGGAAGGGTATGTTGTCCTTGCCGATGAAATAGTAGCTCCTGGCATCGCTATTTTGCCAGAAATCACGCCATTTTTCGCCATCGCCGCTTGAGGCAGCCCATTCCTTGGCGGCGGACAGGTAGCCGATGACGGCCTCAAACCAGACATATATCCGTTTGTTTTCAAAGCCGGCCACCGGTATGGCCACCCCCCAGTCTATATCACGGGTGATGGCGCGGTCTTTCAGTCCTTCCTCAAGGTAGCGCGTGCTGAAATTCAGCACGTTAGGTCGCCAGTGTTTCTGCTTTTTCACCCACTTCAGTAAATCGTCGTTAAAAGCGGAAAGCTTCAGGAAAAAGTGCTCGGTGTCCCGGAAGACGGGCGTGGTGCCGCAGATGCGGCATTGCGGTTCAATGAGTTCGGCGGGGCTCAAGGGCTTGCCGCACGCCTCGCACTGGTCGCCGCGCGCGCCGGGGGCGTTGCAGTACGGGCAGACCCCCTCGACGTAGCGGTCGGCAAGGAAGCGCTGGCATCTGGGGCAGTGGGGCTGCGACAGCGTATTCTTGAAAATGTAGCCGCGGTCCAGCAGGGCGAGGAAGATATCCTGGGTGACCCGGGCATGGTTTTCCGTGCCGGTGGTGGTAAACAGGTCGAAAGATATGCCGAACCTCTGCCAGCATTCGAGGAACTGCTGGTGGTAGCGGGCGGCGATTTCAGCCGGTTTTTTGCCTTCCTGTTCGGCTTTGATGGTGATGGGCGTGCCGTGCTGGTCAGAGCCCGAGACCATCAGCACCTCATTGCCTTTGATGCGGTGATAGCGGGCAAAGATATCCGGTGGCAGGTAAGCACCGGCAATCTGTCCCAGATGAAGGGAGCCGTTGGCATACGGCCAGGCGACGCCAATAAAGATTTTCTCTGGCATCAGGTAACCTCAATCACCTTCTGGAACGCCGGACTCCAGGAAGGTCAGTATCCGCTCGCCTTTTTCCGTTTTGTAACGGGCGTAGCCTTTCTTCAGGCAGCACTCAACGCAGTACCTTTTGGTTTCTCCCTCCTCGTCCTCCGTGCCGTCCCGTTCATCGACGGCAAGGTAGCGCTCGGGGTAGGGGATAGTGCGCTGGCACTCATCACATTTTACTTCTCCCAGTGAAATGCACCCACGACGCATGGCTTTAACTCCTCTCCAGACTGTGACATGGACTCCGTTTTTTAGCCGAGGACTTATCCAGTTTCAGCCATGCCCGGTACAGCTCGCGGCGGGAGAGACCGGTCTCAGCGGCCACACTGGCGATGGCTTCCTTTGCTTTGACACCACGTTGATACATGTCACCCAGCTGTTTCACTATATCCTTACTCAATTTTGGTTGGTTGGCGTCTCTTTTACCTTCAATAACCAGCGTAAACTCGCCCCTGGGCTCGGTGAAGCGGGCCACTGCCTGGCGGATGGTTCCCCGGAACACCTCTTCGTGAAGCTTGGTGAGTTCGCGGCAGATGGCTATCTGCCGGTCGCCAAGGACCAGCTGCAGGTCGTTGAGTGTCTGTTGCAGCCGGTGCGGCGCTTCCAGGATGACCAGGGTTCCCGTTTCTTGAGCCACTGATTTTAATGCCTGCTTTCGGGCACTGGCCCGGCGGGGAAGAAAGCCCAGGTAGAGAAAGCGGTCGGTGGGCAGCCCGGAGACCACCAGCGCCGTGATGACCGCCGACGGACCGGGTACCGGGATAACCGCAATACCGTTCTGGGTCGCTGCCCTGATAAGCTCATAGCCCGGGTCATATACTCCCGGCATTCCGGCCTCGGAAACCAGCGCCACATCAC
>CAZQWO010000077.1:0-6992 GCA_964597015.1 uncultured Dehalococcoidaceae bacterium | reverse complement strand
CCACGCCAAAGTGTTCGGTTCAAAAAGTGTCCCATTTCGCTGATTGACAACACTTGACAATCTGTGTTAAAATACTCTAACAAATAGGTAATACGCTTAGAAAAAATAGAACAAAGGGGGTGATTAGATTTTATAGCAGGTTAAAAATTGGAGACGTACCCTAGCCAAGAAGGAGGAAAAAATGAGGAAAAAAGTAATTTTATCGATTGTTGCCTGTATAATGCTGGTCGGTCTGTTGGCGGCCGGATGTGCGGCACCAGCACCTGCTCCAGCTCCAGCACCTGCTCCGGCTCCGGCACCTGCTCCAGCTCCAGCACCTGCTCCGGCTCCGGCACCTGCTCCAGCTCCAGCACAGCCAACCGAGGAGGTTTACTGGCGGCTGGCATCATATCTGCCGGAGACAAACCCCTGGGGTGAGTCAGCGATACGTATGACGAAGAGCGTTGAAGCCATGAGCGGCGGGAATTTTGTCATTGAATTCTTCCCGTCCGGCGCGGTGGCGCCAGCGACCAAAGAATTTGACGCTCTGGACCGCGGTATCATTGAGATCGTACAAACCGGCATGCACTATAATATGGACAAGTTTGCTTGTGGCGGTCTGTATAACATCATTGCCGCCGGTCCAACGCCTATGGTCTATCTCACCTGGTACCTTCAGGGAGGAGGCGAGGAGTTAATCCAGGAGATGTTCACCGATTACAATGTAATGGGGCTCTCCGTCATGACCATAGGGCGCGCGGAAATGTTCGGCTACAGCAACACACCGCTGGAAACAATGGCTGACTTCAAGGGGCTGAAGTTCCGCACCGCCGGTGACTGGGGTGAAATCCTCACCGAAAAATTCGGCGCCTCCGTGATTTTCCTGCCTGGCGGTGAAGTCTATGAGGCCATGCAGCGGGGAGTTATTGACGCTTTTGAATTCAGCTCGCCGTCAGTAAACGTCCCCTTCGGCTTCAATGAGATCGCCAAATATGCCATGTTCCCGGGCATCCACGCACCGGGAGTACTCATGCCCGGCCTCGTCAACAAGGACGCCTGGAACAAGCTCCCCGATGGCTTTAAAGTCATACTTGAACAGGCGATACTGGCTGAGTGCATCAGGAACCACACTGTGGAATCACATGAGGATATGTGGGGGGTAGAACAGCACAAAGCAGCGGGCATGGAAATTGTCTACCTGTCTGAAGATGTCCAGAAGGAGATAGAAGCCGCTGCCGAAGATTTCTATACTACCCGAGCAGCCGAGGACGCCTTCTTTGCCAGGGTCTACAATTCAGTAAATGCGTACAAGAAGGCTCTAGGCGAAACTAACACGCTCCAGTTCCCGTACTACAGATAAGACCAACCGGTTGGCCTCCGCTCCGGGACTGTTTTCGGGGCGGGGGCCATATCCTGAAAAATAATAGCTATAAAACGCACGATTATCTTGATGTGCAGTTTATGGGTAAAATTGGACTACACAATGGCTTGCATAGAGTGTCCTTTTTTTATATTATTACCCAAAGGTCACGTGAACAATGAGAGCAACACTGCGGGTAGTTGACGCCATCAGTGATTGGACCGCAAAGGCAGTAAGCTGGCTTGCCGTTGCCCTGATTTTAGTGCTCGTTTTTGACGTCGTCGAGAGATATGTATTCGGCGGCGCCACGATATGGGCATATGAAACCGGCACCATGCTTGGCGCCACGATCTATGTTATGGGCTGGGCGTACGTGCACCGAATGCGCGAGCATATCCGCGTCGATGTTATTTACATACATCTTACGCCCAGGGCCCAGCTCATTATCGACATTGTAGGCACCTTAATATTCTTCCTGCCACTGTTATACGTACTTATAGATACTTCAATTTATTACGCCTTGCGCGCCTGGCGCATTGAAGAGAAGCTGGCGGAGACTTTCTGGTATCCGCCGGCCGGACCCTTCCGAACCCTGGTGGTGGTCGGCCTGTTTCTTTTAGCCTTCCAGACTGTGGCTAACCTGATTCGCGATTTCTACCAACTGGTCAGGAATAAAGCCTATGATTGATATCAGCCAAGAGACGATCGCCATTATAATGCTGCTGGGTGTATTAGCCGGGGTAATAACCGGATTCCCGCTGGCCCCGGTTATTGGTGGCATCGCCTTAGTCGTGGGCTACTTAACCTGGGGCGGACCGCAGGTAACCGACCTGTTCTACTCGCGCATGTGGGGTCTGATACGAAGCTATGTCATTCTGGCGGCTCCGCTTTTTATTTTCATGGGTATTATGCTTGAGCGTTCGGGAATCGCCGAACGATTGTATGACTCAATGTACCTCTGGTTGGGCGGTTTCCGGGGCGGTCTGGCCATAACCACCGTGTTAATCGGCACCATCCTGGCTGCCTGCGTGGGCATTATCGGCGCCTCGGTCACCATGCTGGGCCTTATTGCCCTTCCCGCCATGGTAAGGCGAGGCTACGATAAAGCCCTGGCCAGTGGCTCGGTGTGCGCTGGCGGTACCCTGGGTATTCTTATTCCGCCCAGTATCATGCTGGTCCTATACGGGCCAATGGCCGAAATCTCGGTGGGCAAGCTGTTCATGGCCGCCTTTATCCCTGGCCTGGTCCTCTCCGGCTTATACTGCACCTACATCGCCATTTACTGTCTGTTCCAGCCACGTAAAGCGCCGGCAGTGCCCAGTGAAGAAAGAAGGGTCTCCTTTCTCAAGAAAACGAGACTGCTGCTTACCTCTCTGGTGCCGCCGGTAATACTTGTCCTGTCCGTACTGGGCAGTATCTTCTTCGGCATCGCACCTCCTACTGAGGCTGCCTCGGTGGGGGCCTTTGCTGCCATGCTGCTGGCTCTTGCCTATCGCCGGCTTACCTTTAGAGCTCTCAGGGAGACGGCATTCGAGACGCTGAGGGTTACCAGTAAAGTAATCTTCGTCGCGGTATGTGCTTTCATGTTCGTTGGTGTTTTCCTGGGCCTGGGTGGCGGCAATGTAGTAGAGAAAATCATTCTGAGCGCCCCCGGCGGGCGCTGGGGTGCCTTTGCGCTTATTATGTTTGTCGTCTTCATACTGGGTATGTTTATCGATTGGCTTGGCATCATCTTCATCATGGTTCCCATCATAACGCCCATCGGTCCCGTTCTGGGTTTTGACACGCTCTGGCTGGCCATGATGATTTGTGTTAACCTTCAGATGTCCTTCCTGACGCCTCCTTTCGCTTATGCCATCTTCTTTCTCCGCGCTGCGGCGCCCCCTGAGCTGGGGGTCACTACGGCTAATATCATCCGCGGCGTTATACCTTATGTTTTCCTCATCATGATTGGCCTTGGCCTGTGCGTGGCTTTTCCGCAATTAATCCTCTGGCTGCCGGCACAAATGGTCAAGTAGCACCGGCCACCACAACTATTCCAAAAATTCTGGAAAAGGAGGTCCCGCAATGGTCAACTTTGCCAGCGAAACCGAGATGTTCGATGCCATGCGTGAAAAGCTTTACGCATCGGTTATTTCCGACATCGTAGACAGCCTCGGCGCCCGTAACCAGGGGATGAGAGCTGATGTCCGCCCTGTATATGAAGGTGCGGTGGTGGTGGGGCGCGCTTACCCCGTGCTCACGGCCGATACCTACAAGCTGATTGACGACCCCTACGGCGGGGAGATAGACGCCGTTGACTCTTTGAAACCCAACGATGTGATGGTGGTCTGCACGCAGCGCTCCAGCCGCACCTGCTTCTGGGGGGAACTGCTCTCCACCGCGGCCCGGGCCCGTGGCGCCCGCGGCATCGTTATTGATGGCACTGCCAGAGACATTGCCCAGATTACCAAGATGAAGTTCCCCACCTTTGCTACAGGGATATACATGGTTGATTCAGCCGGCAGGAGCATCGTTATCGACCATAACTGCCCGGTGGACTGCGGCGGCGTGCTGGTGAACCCCGGCGATATAATATTCGGCGACATCGATGGCGTGGTGGTAATCCCCAGGGAACTGGAAAAAGAGGTCATACCGCTGGCCCTGGAAAAGGTGAGCAAGGAGAACCAGGTACGCGATGAACTGCTGAAAGGGTCGCTGCTGCGCGACGCCTATAATAAATACGGGGTCCTCTAGTTATCATGGCAAATGGTCCCCCTCTTCAATCTATCAGGAAGGAGTGAGCATTGTGGCGATATCGAAGATAGCGGGCAAGGCGCAGACGGTACTGGGTATAATCGATAGCAAAGACCTTGGTGTTACTCTTACCCACGAGCACCTTTTCATTGATGGGAAATGCCTCTTCACGGAACCACAGGGCGCCAGCGAACGGGCCCTGGCCTATGAGCCGGTGGACTGGCATAACCTCAGCTGGCTGCGCTACCATCCTTACGAGAACCTGGACAACATGCGCCTGCTGGACGAGCAGGAAGCTATTGATGAGGCCATGCTATTTAAAAAAGCCGGCGGCCGGACAATCGTTGACGCCACCATCACCGGCATTGGCCGCGACCCGAAAGCGCTGGCCCGTGTCTCCCGGCTTACCGGCCTTAATGTAATCATGGGCTGCGGATATTACACCGCGCCCAGCTTGAGCCCCGACTTTGCCGCCCGCACCGAGGCGGAGATTACGAACGAGATAGTCCAGGATATTACAGTGGGTGTTGGGGGCACCGGCATCCGCTCCGGACTTATCGGTGAGATTGGCTGTTCCTGGCCTCTGCATGATTATGAACACAAAGTGCTCAGGGCAGCCGCCAAAGCGCAGCAGAAAACGGGCGCCTGCCTGAGCGTGCACCCGGGACGAAATCGAAAAGCACCGTTTGACGTGGTTGACATCCTCGAGCGGTCAGGCGCCGACCTCAGCCGGGTTATCATCTGCCACATTGACGCCCGTGTCCGCGACCATGAGGGGCGGACAGAACTGCTTGAGAAAGGCTGTGTCCTGGAATACGACCTGTGGGGATGGGAGGGCCATTTCCCCACCTACTGGACAGCTGATGACTACATGGACCTGCCCAATGACACGCAGCGCATCCACGAAATCCGCCGGCACATCGAAGAAGGCTATCTTAACCAGGTCGTCATGTCGCACGACATCTGCGCCAAGACCAGGCGGGTGCGCTACGGCGGATGGGGCTATACTCATACATTAAACTATGTGGTGCCGATGATGCGCCAGCGAGGCATAACCCAAGAACAGGTTGACAACATCATCATTGCCAACCCTAGAAGGCTGCTTACCTTCGCGTAAATACTGGTATACCTTGTCCGCACTTACTTCGGGGCGACTATCTTATTCCTGAGCACCCCGATGCCCTCAATTTCAATCTCGACAACGTCGCCCACTTTGACCGGGCTGGCGCCCCCTTTCGGTGTCCCCGTCCAGACCACATCGCCGGGGCAGAGGGTCATGAAGGCGGTGATGTGTTTGAGCAATGTCGGCACGCTGAATATCATCAGGCTGGTGTGGCTGTCCTGCCTCGTTTCCCCGTTTACCCTTCCCCTGATGGCCACGTTATGCGGGTCAATATCAGTGACCAGCCAGGGACCGAGCGGACCGGCGGTATCACAGCCCTTGGTACGGACGAGGTCCAGTCCCTCGCTCTTTATGAACCAGTCTATGGCCGTGACATCGTTGCCACAGGTGTAGCCCAGGACATGGTCCATCGCTTCCTCTTCGGCAACATTCCTGGCCATTTTCTTGATTACCAGGCACAGCTCGGCTTCATAGCGGAGGTCAGTGGATATGGCGGGATAGACGATATCCTCGCCGGGCCCTATTACGGTATGCGCTGGCTTGAAGAACAGGTTCGGTTCTTCAGGCACCGGCCAGCCCATTTCCTTTATATGGTCCATGTAATTCCGCCCGCAGGCCACGCCGTTTCTGGGCTCGCATGGTGCCAGCAGCCTGACATCCTGCAGCTGGCACAGCTTTTTACCCTGACCGAACCCGCCGTACAGGTCACCATCGAGCGCATATACCGTTTCTCCCTCGACGATGCCCCACTGCACGTTACCCCGCAACGCAAACCTGACAAGTCTCATTATGCCTCCTTGGAAGTAATTTATAACTATTCCGCGCCAGAATACATCAGATTTTGAAGGCCCGTCAATAAATAGAAGAAGAACACTGCAAAGGTCGAAACGCTGAAATCTGGTTATAACCTTGAGACTGAATTCAGCCTATATCTTGCCGAAGAGATATCTGGGCACCCTTTTCATATAATCCACATACTCCTGCCCGAATCTCTCTACGTTTAATTTCTCTTCATTCAATACGCCGAAATGGCTCAGTATCACATATAAGACGAAGTAGACCCACAGGAGGATATAAGCCACTGAAGTTGAGCCCCATCCCATGATGACCATACCAAGTATACAAATGATGCCGGCCAGGACGTGAGAATGCCGGCTGACTCCATATATACCCCAGTCAACCACGGTCTGCTTTTTCTCCGGGTGCTCCCTCATGGCAGAATAGCCCAGAGCAAATACGACTTCACCAAAAACGATAATAACCAGCCCGATCCAGAAAGCCAGATTTATACTATAGGTGACGAACCAGGCTAGCACCCATCCTATAATTAAACTCGCCCAGAAAATCATCACCATTGACCTGCTGGGCCCCGGACCGCTCATCCTTTTCGCTTTTATGATGCCGTAGAGAAGCCAGCTGATGATAAACCATCCGAGGTACACGAAGAAAAGCCTGAAATACCATGCCGTTTCCATCCTTATCTCCTTCCCATTATTTGATTCGCATTAACGCGTTGCTTTAATTATAGTTACCTTCCCATCGATGTCAATACCCATAGCATCAACTCCATTTCAGCTTCCATTTATTATGTGCCGAGTTAATGCTAAAATATGGGATATAAATCAACTTAAATTACCAGATTTTTATTAATTGGCCAGGCAAGTGAAGGGGAGACCTCAAATGAAACGACTGTCCATTTTAATAATCGTTTTTATCGTTCTGTTAGCGGGCTGTGCCGCACCACCGCCGGCGTCAGCGCCGACTCCACCACCAGCACCAGTACCCCTCCCACCC
>CAZQWO010000076.1:0-7003 GCA_964597015.1 uncultured Dehalococcoidaceae bacterium | reverse complement strand
GGTATATGAGGCCCCCAGCGCCACCTCCATCGCCACCTTCTCGTTGGTCGACCACTCGGCGTAGACGTCGTCAAAGCGGGCGATGGCTTCGAGAATCTCGGTGCTTGGCGTTCCCGGGTAGGCAGCCGCAACCTTGACGCCGGCGTGGTAGGCTCCCAGGGCCAGAGCCTCGTTTCCGGATAGAAGCCTTTTCATTACCGCCATATTATACCAATGTTAGCACAATTTGCCCATCGGAAAAACGCTGCGGATGATTGACAAAGGCATCCTGTAACCACATAATACGCTTATATATTCATTCCGGAAAGGAGAATTAAAGCCGTGTTCAAGTTGAACAGGGAGATAGCGGAAGATATCGCCCACAGGGTGTGCGGTGAGGGTAATGAGTATCACAGTTGAAGCCGCCGGGTTCTGCACGGGGTGCAGAAATATTTACCATTTGTTACCGATGATATCGTCCAGGCTGGCGTGGCGCTTGCGGGTGGCGGTGCCAACTCTGTAATTGGTTCCTGCGGGGTTTTTTCAGGCGGTCTTATGGTGTTAAGTGCCAGGTTCAGTCCTCGCTCAGACCCTCTATCGGAGAAGGAGCTTGAACAATTATCTTATGCCCAGAGCAAGTTTGCCCAGTTTCGCAACTGGTTCATTTCTGAGTTCGGCAGTGCTGCTTGTCGTGATGTCCAGTTCAGAGTGTTGGGCCGGGTTTATAACATCATGGACGAACAGGAATTCCAGAAGTTTATAGAATATCAACAGGAGTCAGGCAAGTATTGTCGCGAAGTTGCCATGAAGGCCGCACTTAAGGTAGCGGAAATAATCTCCCGGGAGAAATAATGTAACCACATTACGAATGTGCGGGAGGGAATTGACAAAGGTAGGCCGCGGCGACATAATACGCTTAAACATTCACGGGAAAGGAGGACATCATGCCGGTATATATGATGCTGACCACCCTGACCGATGGGGGGCGTAAAGCACTTCAGGATGACCCCGAAATACTGCGGGGGTTTAATAAAGAAGTGGAATTTATGGGCATTAAGATACTGGACCAGTATGCGCTTCTCGGCCAGTATGATTTCGTCAACATTGTGGAGGCACCGAGCAATGAGGTCGTGGCCAAGCTGGCCACGAGGCTGAGCGCCCAGGGACACTTCTCAACGCTGACACTGGCGGCAATCACTCTTGATGCGCTCATCGATACTCTTAAAGAGAAAGACAAGCCCTGGCAATAGCTCAGTCAGCAGAGCCGATTAAAATTATTAAAGTAGCCACCGGATATAGTATCCAGCAGTATAACCGACGGTTATTGATTAATTTACATAACGTTGCATTCAGCCATGTCAACTTTGCCATCAGACGTGAAGTCTAAAATCCTGACCATGCAGAGAGGGGAAATAACCGAGCACGTCATCTACAAAAGGCTGGCGAGTTCGGTGAAAAACCCTCACAACCGGGATGTTCTCCAGCGCATCGCCAAAGATGAGCTGGGACACCATAATCAATGGCAGGAGTATACCGGCGAGAAAGCCAGCCCGAGCCGGCTGAAGATATGGCTTTACTATATCATTTCACGCGTTTTCGGCCTAACCTTTGGCATCAAGCTCATGGAAGAGGGCGAGGAGAAGGCGCAGCTGGTCTATGCTGAAATCGCTAAGTTCGTACCGGAAGCCTCCGATATTGCCAGTGATGAGCACCGTCATGAGCAGCAGCTCATCCGCTTGATTGATGAGGAGCGACTCCTCTATGCGGCGGATATAGTGCGGGGCCTGAACGTGGCGCTGGTGGAACTTACCGGAACGCTGGCCGGACTGACGCTGGCCCTGCCGGATTCCGGGCTGATTATCCTCGCCGGGCTGATTACCGGGGCGGCGATGGTGCTCTCCGTGGCCAGCACCGAGTACCTGGGGGCGAAGTCGGGCACGGGCGGTCGCAGTCCTTTAAAAGCGGTCCTTTATGGCAGCGTGGCCAATATCATCACCTTTGTTCTGCTGCTGTTTCCTTATTTCATCTTCACTAATGTATATATCGCGCTGGGCCTTATGATTTTCAACGCCATCCTGGTGGTCTTCCTGTTCAGCTTCTACATCTCGGTGGCCAGAGAGATTTCCTTCCGCAGGCGCTTTTCCGAGATGGCGCTGGCCAGCTTTGGCGTGGCGGCGCTGGCGTTCCTCATCGGTTACCTGGCTCGGACTTTGCTGCACCTGCATATCGAGTGAGAGTGTTCCCCTCACTGGCGGTACTGAATTTCAGCGTTGGGATAAACGGCAACGCTGGCACCATCCCCGTTTCTTTCCTGAAGCACCTTCAGCACGTCATCCCAGCGATGTAAGAACATCGCTCTCTCTTTGCCGCCGAACCAGCAGCGACTCTGCAGGTCGGGATATTCCGTGTAGACGATAAGGCGGTTGACCTGGGGAGGAATTTTACGTTCCCGTCGCAGCGGCCCCCATATCGTCTCGCCGAATGGTCCCAGCAGGTAGTGCGTTACCTGTCCTTCCGGGTGGTTGGCGATAATGACGACATCTCCTCCCTCGGGCTTCAGTGCCGGGAAGGTGATGGACAGGCCAATCCAGGCTTCATTGGCTTTGGCGAAGGCGTTGCCGATGACGATGTCTTTATTGACCAGCGCTGGCGTCAGGTAATGCTTCTTGGCTTCCGCAACCGCTTCATCATAAGCTGGTCTCAGCGCGCCGGCGTAGACCGCCACCGTTTCCCCCCACATATTGACCATTGCGTTGATGAGGACATCAAGGCCGGCCAGATCGCCCGCCTCTTCTATGTCCAGACGTCCCAGGTTACCTTCGTAGACACCGTGACCCGTGTACTGAGGCCCTTTCTTAAACATAGCCTGGCGGAACATCTGGTGGTTATATTCCGTGGTCTCAAATGAAGTTACACCGGGGAGGATGATTTTGCCGCCGCCGCCGAAGCCGGTGCTGGGATGGGGCACCACCGAGCCGATGGCGATTTTCAGGTCGCACTTCATCACCTCTTCGTTAACATAGACCCTGGTGCCATAGGTCCTGGTGGTGCCGACGTAGGTGACGTTGGCAAAGGGGTTGTGGTTGAAGACCGGGAAGCGGGCCAGCGTCTCCTCGCCGAGCTTCTTCACGAAGTCAGCGCGGTTCATGGCGCCGTGGCAGCCCAGCGCGGCAATAAAGCGGATATTCTGGTCGGAAATGCCGGCGGCGGCCAGCTCCTCGAGCACAAAAGGAACGATTTCAGCTACCCTGGTTACCCTGGTCATATCGTCAAAGATGATGACCACCTCTTTTTTACCTCTGGCCAGTTCCCGCAGCGGTGGTGCGCCGATGAGTTTGCCGGTGACTGCTTCTTTAATCCGGTCGGGGCTCAGGGCGGGGCGGTCATAACCGGCCATATAGCCCATCTCGACCTGCCAGTTATCGGGCAGAGACAGCTCCAGTTCTTTTATCCCGTGCCAGGCGAGTTGCGGCAGCTTCAGCATATTTGACATCATTAACTCCTCATTACAATTATAAACAATACTGTATGTCAGCGTTGGGATAGACGGCGACCCTGGCGTTGTGGCCATGCGCTGTCTGGAGTAGCGTTAAGACTTCGTCCCATTTACTGCAATAGGTAATTCTGGCGTCGTCGTCAAACCATCGGCCGCCCGGGTGCGGGTATTCGTTGTAGACAATAAGTCGCTTCACCTTCTCCGGTATGGTTACCCGCCGGTGCTGCACTGCCCAGGTGTCCTTGCCCCAGCGACCCCCGAGGTAGTGAGGGACAGGGCCTTCCGGATAGTTGGCGATGAGCACCACATCGCCGCCACGGTCGCTCACCGCCGGGAAAGAGATGAGCAGGCCGATTGAGGTCACATTGTTCGGGGATGACGTATTGGCGATGACGATATTTTTTTCTCTTGCCTCCGGTGTCAGGTAGTGCGCTTTCGCCGTCTGCACGGCGGCGTCATGGGCCGCGAGCAGGTCGCCGGCGTACAGTGCCACCGTCTCCCCCCGCCCGTTTACCAGGCAGTTGATGAGGAAGTCCACGCCCACCAGCCGAGCGGCCTCGTCTATATCCCGGCGCAGGGGGTTGTGGTCGTAGATGCCCATACCTATTACCGGATTATCCGTATGCTGCTCCCGACTTTTATGTCCCATTATATGGTTATATTGAATGGTCTCATAAGAGGCGATGCCGGGAAGGATAATCTTACCGCCACCGCTGAAACCGGCAATGTGGTGCGGCACCACCAGGCCGATGGCGATTTTAAGGTCGCACTTCATAACCTCTTCGTTGATATATATTTTCGTCTTATACGTTTTGGTGGTGCCGGCGTAAGCGCAGTTGCCGAAGGCGTTGTGGTTGTAAACGGGAAACCGGGCGACTATTTCCTCGCCCAGCTTCCGGGCCAGATGTGGGCGGTACATGGGGCCATGCAGGCCCAGGGCGCAGACAAATCGTATTCTATCATCGGAAATGCCGGCGGCGGCCAGCTCCTCGAGCACCAGGGGCGCGATATCGGCCGCTCTGGTGGGCCGGGTCTGGTCATCGAAGAGAATGACCGCCTCCTTTTTACCCCTGGCCAGCTCCCTGAGCCTGGAGGTGCCTATCGGGCTGTTGAGAGCGGCTCTTATATCCTCCTGTTTTAAAGCCGGGCGATTATGGCCGGCCATATAAGACGTCTCAATCTGCCAGCCATCGGGAACGGGCAGCGCCAGGTCTTCCGACCCCTGCCGGGCAAGCTGCGGAAGTCTGATTACGTTTGTCATTACGGGCTTCTCCGCGCCATCTACCCATTATATCAAGCGACCTGCGTTAACTTCCAGTTTGCCGGCATCAGGTCGTTCCCTGGTTGCGGACATTGTTGCGGCTTTCCGGTCTATGTCTTATACTAATGGGCGAGGTTTTTCAATGAGGAGGTAAAACACATGCCAAACGGGTACAACGGCAAAATTCTAAGAGTTGACCTTTCCTCGGGACGTATAAAAACGGAAGAATATCCCGACCATTTCTATCGCCAGTATTTTGGTGGTGAAGGCTTTATCAGCTATTTCCTGTTAAAGGAGCTTAAACCGGGCATTGACCCTTTGGGCGCTGATAACAAGCTTATCTTTGCTGCCGGACCGCTGACCGGAGCGCCGGCCGGTGGTTGCGGTCGGCACAGCGTCGGCGCTAAGTCACCGCTTACCGGCGGGTATGGTGAGGCGGATTCCGGGGGTTACTGGGGTGCGGAGCTGAAAATGGCCGGTGTTGACGCCATTATCATTGAAGGCAAAGCGGAAAAACCGGTCTATCTTTTCCTTCAGGACGGTAAGGCCGAGCTTAAAGATGCCCGCCACCTTTGGGGAATGAAGGGGCTGGAGTGCCAGGAAGCCATCCGTGGCGAGCTTGGCGATAAAAGCATCAAGGTGGCCTATATCGGTCCCGCCGGAGAGAATATGGTCAGGTTTGCCAACGTGATGAATGACCTCGATGCTGCCGCCGGTAGGACCGGCATGGGCGCGGTGATGGGTTCCAAGAAGCTGAAGGCAATCGCCGTCCGCGGGCACCAGCGCGTGGGAATTGCTGATGCGACTGCGTTCAAGGACATCGCCAAGTGGATTGCCGATAACACGCCGATAACCAACAAGGGGATGCATGATTTCGGCACGGCGCGGGTGGTCTCTTCCCTTGACGAGGCGGGAGGTCTGCCGACGCGCAACTTCCAGTTTGGCGCCATTGAGGGTGCGGATAAAATTACCGGGCAGGTCATGAAGGACACCATTCTGGTGCGACGGAGGGCCTGCTTCGCCTGTCCCGTGCAGTGCAAGCGTGAGGTGAAATTAGATAAACCGTATGTCGTCGACCCGCACTACGGCGGCCCTGAATACGAGACGATTGCCGCCCTCGGCTCTGACTGCGGCATTACTGACCTGCCGGCCATTGCCAAGGGAGGCGAGATGGTGAATGCCTATGGGCTGGACAGCATCTCCTGTGGGGCGACTATTGCTTTCGCCATGGAGTGCTTTGAGAAAGGGCTGCTGAGCACCAAGGATACCGGAGGAGTGGAACTGCGCTTCGGCAATGCCGAGGCCATGCTGAAGATGGTCGAGCAGATTGCGCTGCGCCAGGGCTTTGGCAACACCCTGGCCGAGGGTGTGGCGCGGGCAGCCAAGAAGATAGGACCCGCGGCTGACGAATATGCCATGCATATCAAGGGGCAGGAGCTGCCCATGCATGAGCCCCGTCTGAAGCAGGGCCTGGGTGTGGGCTATGCCATATCTCCCACTGGTGCCGACCACTGCCATAATATCCATGACACCGCCTATACTGATATGACGCCATCGCTGGAAATGCTGTACCCGCTTGGCATACTCGAGCCGATGGCCGCCAATGACCTGTCCGCGGCTAAAATCCGACTGCTCAAGTACTACGCTGAATTTATCCACTTCCTCAACTGCGCGGTCTGCTGCTACTTTGTCATGTCATTGAGCCTTGTTGGCCTGGAGCGCATCACGCAGCTGGTCAGTGCGGTTACCGGCTGGGATACCACCTTCTTCGAGCTGCTGAAAGTGGGCGAGCGGTCCGTGAACCTGGCGCGAATCTTCAACCTGAGAGAAGGTTTTACCATTAAAGACGATACCATGCCCAAGCGCTTCTTTGCTCCCCATCCTTCCGGGCCGCTCAAGGTGGCGCTCGACCGCAAGGCATTTGAGGAAGGTAAACGGCTTTATTACGATATGATGGGCTGGCCCAACGGTGCCCCGACGCCCGGCAGGCTTGGAGAACTGGGTATTGACTGGGCAGCGTCGCAACTGCCTTCAAAGTAGAATAATACTTACGCAGCCTGGTTAAGGAGGTGAGACTGCTATGAGCGGAAAACTCTGGGAGCCTTTCCGTATCGGGCGCATGGAACTGAAAAACCGGGTGGTTATGCCGCCGATGGTCACCAGGTACGCCGCCGATGACGGGTTTGTCACCGAGCGTACCAAGGACTACTATGAAGCCAGAGCCCGGGGTGGTGTGGGGCTGGTAATTGTGGAGGCGACCTATGTAC
>CAZQWO010000075.1:0-7120 GCA_964597015.1 uncultured Dehalococcoidaceae bacterium | reverse complement strand
TGGCGACCCCGGCGGGATTTGAACCCGCGATCTCCACCGTGACAGGGTGGCATGTTAGGCCGCTACACCACGGGGCCATTTGGCATTTATTAATGAGGGTAATGCAGATTTATGGTTAGTTAGATTTAACTAGAGTGTAACAAAGGTGGTATACTGTGTCAAGTTTACCAGTCGGGCGGTTACAGGTGTAAAGAGTATGCCGTAATGGGACAGTTTGGGGAAGCATTGTCGGTGCCCGCCGTTTGTGGTATAATAATCGGGAAAATTTCTGGATTGGGAAATGACAAGAAGCAAGAGTAAAAAAGAGGAAACAAAAACAGAAGAGGCCCAGTTGCGAGACTACGAGCTGGTCATCGTGGTAAGCCCGGAAGCCAGCGAGGATGCCCTCGAGGCCGCGCTCAACAATGTGAACCAGTTCATTACCGGTAAAGGTGGCGTTATATCCGAGGAAGAACGGTGGGGCAAGCGGAAGCTGGCCTTTGCCATCAAAAGTCATCTGGAGGGCAATTATGTGCTGACACGATGCAGGATGAGGCCCACCTGGGCTAAGGAGCTGGACGCAAATCTGAACATATCTGAGGATGTTTTACGGCACCTGTTGTTAAAGGTTGATGGTTAGTCTGGGCGGTTGCTCTGGTACATCTCCATAAGAGCGGGGCAAAAGGAGCGTTGGAGACATGCCAAGTCTGAATAAGGTAATCATAGTCGGAAATATCGGCGGGGAGCCGGAAATGCGGTTTACACCGAACGGAAAACCCGTGACTTCGTTTCGTGTGGCTACCAACTGGGTATCGACAACTCCGGATGGAGAGCGCAGGCAGGAAACAGAGTGGTTCAACGTGGTAACCTGGAACAAGCTTGCCGAACAGTGCAACCAGTTCCTGGCCAAGGGTCGGCTGGTTTACGCTGAGGGCAGGCTGCACACTCGTAGCTGGGAAGGTCAGGATGGGCAGCAGCATTCAAGGGCAGAGGTAATTGCCAATAAAGTGATATTCCTGGACCGCAGGGGAACAGCACCGCTGCCTGAAGAGAAGCTGGAGGAGAGTGCCAGCGCCGGTGGCAAGACTGAGGAAAGCGATACCGCAGAGCTGGAGCCTGAGGATATTCCGTTTGAATGAATGCCGGTTGAAAGGGTTGTGAATGGCAGAAGCGAGAGAAGCACCCAGAAGTAGAAGATGGGCAAAACCGAGGTATGCGCCCAAACGCAGGGTATGTTTGTTCTGCGCGGACAAGACGCAGGTCATAAATTACAAAAATCCGGAAAAATTGCTAAATTTCATCACTGATAGGGGAAAGATTGCGCCACGTCGGAAAACCGGTACCTGTGCCAGGCACCAGCGCATTCTGGCGAGGGAGATAAGAAGAGCACGCCACCTGGCCCTGCTGCCGCAGGCATCGGTTCACATCCGTGAGTCGGAAATGGGCGGATGACAGGCGATGACGCCAGGCATTGATAGTGCCACTTACTTTCCCGGTTCATCTTAAGGAAAACAAGTTTATATTTATTATGGTGAGTTGAAGTGCCAAAAAGGACGTATCAACCAAAAAGAATTCCGAGGAAGCGAGAGCATGGTTTTCGAGCGCGGATGAGCACGCGGGGCGGACGCGCCGTTTTAAAAGCACGACGAAGGCAGGGTCGTAAGAGACTGACAGTAGTGTAATACCCGGCTAGCCAGTTGAAAATAAGGGGGCGTGTGCAGTGAGGGGTGAGCAGTATTTGACGAAACCAGCGCAGTATGCGCTGGTCTATAATAAAGGCAGTTCGGGGGTAAATAATTTACTGGTGATGAAGGCTTTAGCCAACGGGCTTGGTCTGTCCAGATATGGTTTCTCGGTTGGCCGCCGGGTAGGCAAAGCGGTGGTGAGGAATCGAGCGAAACGCCGGCTCCGCGAAATTATGCGCTCGACTTCTCCGCAACCGGGGTGGGATATTGTCTTCATTGCCCGTTCACGCGCGGCTGGTGTTAATTACACTGAACTCGAGGCGGCAGCCAGGGACCTGCTGCACCGAGCCGGCTTACTGGTTGAAAGTTATGAGAAAGTTGGCCTTAGGTCTGATTAGACTTTATCAGTCGACCCTGTCACAGGTTACGTTGCATTCCTGCCGATTTGCCCCTACCTGTTCTCAGTACACGCATGAGGCTATCACCAGGCACGGTTTAATAAGGGGCATCTGGCTGGGAGTCCGACGGCTGTGTCGGTGTCACCCATTTCATGAAGGTGGCTATGACCCGGTGCCGTAAGTAACAGAGGAACTGAGGAGCAGGCAGAAGTTGTTGAAAAAGAGAATCATCAGTAAGGTACTGCTGCTGGCATTGATACTCGTCGTGCTGGCCAGCGGGCTGGCTCTTCCCAGCTGCCGGCCGGCCCAAGGTATACCGAGGGGATGGTCAGGAGTCTCCATTATTGATGATGCCCTCTTTCTGGGTTCAATGGAAGGCAAACTGGTCGCCATAGACAGGTCCACCCAGGGGCGCCTCTGGCCGGATGTCCCGTTTAAGCAGAAGCAGTCAAGCGGCTTTGGCTGTCAACAGGGAACCCAGGCGGTTGCCATATACGGAACACCGGCGGTGACGGCGGAGCTGGTCTACATAACCGGCTATAACGGCAAACTGTATGCCATAAACAGGGAAACGGGTGCCACGCGCTGGGTCTACCCGCGGGAAGATGAGCTTGACCCGATTGTGGGCGGGCCCGTGGTATCAGGGGATAAAGTTTATTTCGGCAGTTCCGATGGCGTACTATACGCGCTCGATGCGGCCACTGGAGATAGACTCTGGATATTTGAATCCGGGGATAAAATCTGGGGAACGCCGGCCGTAAACGGCGACGCTGTGTATATAGGCTCATTCGATAAAAATCTGTATGCGCTGAATGTGGCCGACGGCAGCCTGAAGTGGCAGTTTGAAACGGAGGGGGCGATTGTCGGCACGCCGCTGGTGTACGATGGCACGGTTTACTTTGGTTCTTTTGACCGCTACCTGTATGCCCTGAACGAGGCTGATGGCAGTCTGCGCTGGAAATATCAGGCGAAGAACTGGTTCTGGTCGCATCCCCAGGTTGATGATGGCATTATCTACGCCGCTTCAGTTGACGGAAAGGTGCATGCCCTAAAGGCCGAAGATGGCGCTGTAGTTATCGTCTTCAACATGGAAAGCCCGGTGAGCTCCTCCCCGGTCCTGGCCGCGGACAGCGTAATTGTGGCGGTAGAGTCGGGGCAGGTTTATTCACTGGACGCAGGCACCAGGCAGAAAAAATCACTGGTCAACCTGGAAGAGGAGATTTATGCGCCGCTGGCAGCCAGCGGCGGCGTTGTCTATATTCACAGCGCTGATGATGTCCTTCACGCCGTGGATGCCCGGTCCGGGGCAACGCTGTGGAGTCTTGAACTGGAGAGCGAGTGAGGTAAGTTATTTTGGTTGGTGAAATCTGGGATTTAATCATACTGTCGCCGATGATAAATATACTTATCGTCGTGTCCGGCTTTTTGTTCAATAACTTTGGACTGTCGATAATCGTGCTGACCATCATTGTGCGCGGGATAACGATGCCGCTTACCATGAAGCAGCTAAGGTCAACGAAAGCATTGCAGGAACTGCAGCCCAAGATGACGGAACTGCAAAAGAAATTCGGCAAGGACAAGCAGAAGCTGGCACAGGAGCAGATGCGGATGTATAAGGAGTCGGGTGTAAACCCGGCCGGTTGTCTGCTACCCATGCTGGTCCAGCTGCCGGTCTGGATAGCGCTCTTCCAGTCGATTATCCGTGTTCTGGCGGTCATCCCTGAGGACTTCCTGAAGCTCTCCGGACACCTGTACACCGCGTGGCCGCAGGTCTTCTCCCTGGTGCCGCTGAACAGCCGCTTCCTCTGGCTGGACCTGGCCATACCGGACAGATTCCTGATGCTGCCAATTCTGGTGGGCGGCACGATGTGGCTGTCGCAGAAGATGGTCACGCCGAGGGCGGGTGACCCCAGGCAGCAGGCACAGAGCCAGATGATGCTGTGGGTGATGCCATTGATGTTCGCCTTCATCACCATGCAGTTCCCGAGCGGGCTGGCGCTCTACTGGGTGATTTCCAATGTTATCCAGATGGGCATGCAGTACTTCATTACTGGCGGGTGGGGAGGTCTGGCCTCTGAAGCGGCGGCAAAGCCAGCGGGACGGGATAAAAAGTATCTGACGCGTATTACCACGGTCGAGAAAAAGGAGGCTGACTACGGAGAAACCGAGGCCGATATCGGCGCCGACGTTGGCGCTGATATCGCCGTAGCGGATGAGACACAGACAGGAGGTACGGGACCTGCCAGGTATCAGCCGAGCTTGAGGGCAATGAAGCGCCATCCAAAGAAGGGCAAACGCCCCAAGCGAGGGTAAAATTACCGCCAGGTGGTAGCTTAAAATGGAAGAAAACGAACGCGAAATTGCGGAAACAGCCCGGATCGTTCTGGAGAAACTGCTCGACCTGATGGAGATTACGGCGTCGGTAGAGACGATACATGGAGAGCTGATGGAAGGTAAGGTCGGGGTGCCAAGCTCCGTCACGCTTAACGTGGAAGGTGATGACCTGGGAATCCTCATCGGAAGGAGGGGCCAGACACTTTCCTGCCTCCAGTATATGGTGCGGATAATCGTCGGTCATCAGGAAAAGGTGTGGTTGCCGATTGTTATCGATGTTGAAGGCTACAAGCAGCGTCGCTGCCATGCGCTGCAGGCCCTGGCGTGGAGGGTTGCGGAACAGGTTGCACAGAAGAAGGAGCCGTTTGCTCTGGAGCCAATGCCTGCCTTTGACCGCCGTATCATTCATCTGGCACTGGTTGACCATCTTGATGTAATTACTGAGAGCAGGGGGGAGGGTGAAGCGCGGCGGGTGATCGTTGTACCGAAGGAACTGCCTTCGGATTGACTTGATATTTTAAGTGTGCTAACCTTTAGCCATAAAAGCTCAGACGGAGAAGAGTAGGGGAGATTACAGTCACCCAGCGAGTCTGGCACGGTGGAAGCAGATGTGATTGTCTTCCCGAAAATCCCTCCCGAGCTGCCAACCGAACGGTCGTCAGGTAAAAATTCAGGCCCATTAGACTTGGCCGGCAGCGTCAGCCGTTATCCGAGGCGAGGGCATCAAAGGTGCCTTTAAAGAGTGCCCCGAGCAATCGGGGAAAGAGGGTGGTACCGCGGGTTGACAATTCCCGTCCCTGAGGGACGGGTTTAGTATTTTATGGGGAGTAGAAGACATGTTCCGTCCGGTGAGCAGTAAGCTAAATCTGCCACAGCTTGAGGAAAAGATACTGCAGTGGTGGCAAGAAAATAGAATCTTTGCGCGGAGCGTGGAAAACCGGAAGGGCGGGCCTCGTTTCACCTTATACGAGGGCCCACCAACGGCCAACGGCAGTCCCGGCATACACCACGTTCTGTCGCGTATTTTCAAAGACATCATTCCGCGCCACCGGGCAATGAAGGGCTACTACACGCCGCGCATCGGCGGCTGGGACACGCACGGGCTCCCCGTGGAGCTGGAGGTGGAAAGGGAGCTGGGCCTTTCCAGCAAGACACAGATTGAGGAATACGGTATCGCCAAATTCAACGCTCGCTGTCGGGAGAGTGTCTTTCGCTATCTGAAGGACTGGAACGCGCTGACCGAGCGCATCGCCTACTGGTGTGACCTTGAGCATCCCTACGTCACCATGGAGAACGACTACATCGAGACCGTCTGGTGGTCGATAAAGCAGATGTGGGAAAAGGGTTTAATCTACCAGGGCTATCGGGTAACACCTCACTGTCCGCGCTGTGGCACTTCACTCAGTTCGCATGAGGTATCCCTGGGCTATGAGGATAATGTTGAAGACCCGTCAGTTTACATAAAGTTTAAGGTTGCAAAGTCGCTGTACGAAAGCCCATGCTTTCTTGAGAAATTGCGAAAATTTTATGGTAATAGAGAAGCCGATTTCGTTAAGTGGCTTCTTGACCTTGCCGAGGAAAAGTCAGTTTATCTACTGGCATGGACAACTACACCGTGGACATTGCCAGCAAACACTGCTCTGGCAGTAGCGGCTGATGCTGAGTATGTAATTGTGGAAGTAAATAATGAATATTTGATTCTGGCTGAAGCCTTGCGTGGCAGGGTGGGATTGAGTGATGCTCCAATAGTCGCTAACATCAAGGGTAATGATTTGGTAGATTTGAGATATGAACCTTTGTTTAATCCTGAAGATTACCAAGTACCTGTTGCCAGAATGGACGTATCGAAAGAATCTGGAGAACCTTCATCAGATATTATATGGAAGAAGGGGGGGATTCTAAATTACCCCGTGTTAGCTACTGATTTTGTTACCATGGAGGATGGTACTGGTATAGTGCATATTGCTCCTGCATATGGCGAGGTTGACTATCAGGCAGGACTTGATAATCGCTTGGAATTCGTGCATACGGTAGATTTGCAGGGTAATGTTATCGGGAGTTACCCCTTTTCCGGCAAATTCGTAAAGGATGCTGACCCTCTGGTGATTGAGGAACTGAAGAAAAGAGGACTGCTCTACCGCAGCGAGACCATCCGCCATACCTATCCCTTCTGCTGGCGTTGCGACGCACCGCTGCTCTACTACGCCAAGCAGACCTGGTATATAAAAACGACCGCGGTAAAGGACGGCCTTATTTCCGGGAATAACCAGATAAACTGGTATCCCGAGCATATCAAGTACGGTCGCTTCGGTGACTGGCTTCAAAACAATGTTGACTGGGCGTTTTCCCGCGAGCGCTACTGGGGCACGCCGCTGCCCATCTGGCGCTGTGAGGCGTGCGAACACCAGGAGTGTATCGGCGGCATTGATGACCTGAAGGGCAAACCCGGGTGCAGCGGTCTGAAAGAGCCGCTGGACCTGCACCGGCCCTATGTTGATGAGGTGACCTATGACTGCCCGCAGTGTGGCGGCGCTATGCGGCGCGTGCCCGAGGTCATAGACTGCTGGTTCGACTCCGGCGCCATGCCGGTTTCCCAGGTGCATTATCCATTTGAGAACGATACGCTGCTTGAGGACGGGCGCTTCCCGGCCGACTATATCTGCGAGGCGGTTGACCAGACCCGCGGCTGGTTCTACAGCCTGCACGCCATATCCACCCTGCTCT
>CAZQWO010000074.1:0-7240 GCA_964597015.1 uncultured Dehalococcoidaceae bacterium | reverse complement strand
CTAAAATACCGGTAACTCTAACTCAGTAGTTGGTACCACTTTCGGGGGCAGGTCAACCTTTCTGGAGAAATCTCCGCTTTGCTTTGCCATTTTGACTGTTTCCGCAGCGGCAAAGCCGGAGGCAATGGCAAAATTCATCCCTTCCAGGGTAAAGCCAGTGGCGCACAACAAACCGGCGGCATCACCGGCGACAAGAATGCCATCACCATAAAGCCGAGGCATCATGTTTAGTCCGCTTTCGGGAATTAAATGCCCGGAATACTCTTTCAGGGTGCTGCCTTTAATCGATTGTTGTACCACCGGGTTATTCTTAAAATTATCCAGAAGTTCCGCGATGGATATCTTTCTTTCTTCAAGCGAGTTTAGTCTGGCGACCACACCGAGTGAGATAGTAGCCCTGTTCGTGTATAAAAATGCGCCCCCGGTTAAACCTTGAGTGCAGTCACCAACAAAGGTCTGGGCTAATCCCTCGTTATCCGCCAGGCCAAACCTCTCCTCTATTATTTCTGCGGGGAGGGCTAGTATTTCTTTGGCGGCGACGGCAAAATCAGATGAAGAAAAATCCTTTCTGAGTCCAGCCTTTCTCGCCAGGAGTGAATTAGCCCCATCGGCAGCGATGACGGCATCAGCGTATACTATCCCATCGCTCCTATCGGTTTGAACGCCTGCAACCCTATCTTCATCCCAGACAAGGTCATGCACCGTCGTCGCCGGGATAAGGAAAGCACCCGCCTCCTGCGCCTTTTGCGCATACCACTGGTCAAACTTTGACCTCAGCAAGGTAACCCCGTTATAAGGAGGCCGGCCGAACTCTTTGTCGGTGAAAGAAATGGAGAATGATGAGCCGGGCGTCAGGAAGGTAACAACGTGCTTGGTCACATATCTCTCTATGGGAGCCTGTTTCCAGAAGTCGGGTATCAGCTTGTTTAACGCTTCCGTGTAGTATAAAACCCCGCCAAACATGTTTTTTGACCCCGGTTGATCACCCCTTTCCAAGAGGGCGACGCTCAAACCAGCCTGGGCCAGCGCCAGGGCAGCGGTGGTGCCGGCTGGTCCCGCACCGACTATGGCCGCGTCAAATTTCTCAGTCATCTTTGGCCTTTTTACTCTGCTGAGCAATGCTTTTAGATAGTGCTTCCAGTCGGCTGGTTATGGCCGGGATGATGTCTGCCGCATCGCCAACAATACCCATATCCGCGTAATTGAATATAGGCGCATTTCGGTCTTTATTAATGGCCACTATGAATCTGGAGTCTTTCATTCCCATAACGTGGTAGATTGACCCCGATATCCCGCAGGCAACATACAGTCGTGGCGTTGCCGACATCCCCGTCTGGCCAATCAGGCTCTTTCGGGGTGCCCAGCCCTCATCTATGGCCCCCAGCGACGCCGCGACCACACCACCCAGGCTCCTGGCCAGCCTGGTTAGAAGCTGGAAATTGGCGGCGCTGCCCAGTCCCCGCCCACCGGCCACGATGACCTCAGCCTCGTCAAGTCCAATGCTATCCGGGTCAGCTTTCCTTACCCCGAGCGCTTTGCAGCGAGGCCCTCTCTTGTCGAGTTCAGGGGTAATTATTCTAACCTCTGGCTTCTTGGTGGCGGTCGGTTTACTTATCGCCATGACACCGGGCTTGACCGTGGCCATCTGGGGTCTGGAAGCGGGACAAAGAAAGGTAGCGCTCACTTTACCCCCGTGGATGAGCTTGGTTTGCCGGAGCAGGCGCTCCTCATTTATGGCCAGGCCGGTACACTCGGACACCAGCCCTGTCTTCAGCCGGGCTGCCAGCCTTGGGGCGATATCCCTGCCCATGAAAGTGGCTCCGCACAGGACTATTCCCGGTTTCTCTTCTTCAAAAAGCCTGGTCAAAACTGCAACGTAACGTTCAGCTGAATACTCGGAAAGCGAAGGGCTATCTACCAGATACACCCTATCGGCACCATAGCCGGTCAATGTTCCTGCGAGCGTTTCGTCAGCACTGCCAGCGATGACGGCACTGACCTCTTCCCCGAGTTCATCAGCAAGCTGACGTGCCCCGCTTACCAGCTCAAGGCTGATATCCTCGAGTTGCCCATGCTTATGCTCGGCTACGACCCATACCCCTTTGTCCTGAGAAGGGTGGGGCTGTTCCGGGTTTGCCAATGTCCTTCCTTATTTTGAATACAATCCCTGAAAATTCTCTGGCTGGCTATTTTTTGATGGGAAACCGGGTACAGGCCATATTGAAGAAGAAGCGGTCTCCGAGCTCGCGGGCCATCAATGCTCCAGCGCGCAGCCCGGTGCAGTGCGACACACCCACATGCTTCACGTCCAGCTCTTTCAGGGCGGCAATGGTCTTCATGATGCGCTCTTCGGGAGCATCGACCAGGTGGCAGCCGCCGATAACGGTATCTATCTGCTTGACCCCGGATACTTTTTGAGCATGGTAGAGGGTGTTAATCAGGCAGCGATGGGCGCAGCCCACGATGACCACCAGCCCATTATCGGTATTGATTATCAGGGCCCGGTCATCAGGAAAGTCATCCAGCTCGAGCTTGTCGCCCACTTTATGCCAGAGATAATCCTCTCCTATCTTCTCAAAATCGGTGACGATGGGAATTTCCCCGGTGGTCATTATGTTGTTCGATACTTTCACCGGTTCTTGGGTCAGGTTAAACCTGGCGCCCAGACCCTCCAGGTAGGGCCGTGTATAGGGTATGCCAATGTACCGTCGTTCCGGCTTTAGCCTTCCTCTGGTGCTATACTTTTCTCCCGTCCACAAATCGGGGGCGGCAATTACTTCTATCTCCTTCTTAATCTTTTTCAGCACTTTGGGCAGGCCTTCGGTATGGTCGAAGTGCGAATGGGAAAGGACTATCTTGTCAATTTTGCTGAAATCTACCCCGAGTAATTCGGCATTATGGACGGTACCAAGCCCTTCCCCGGTGTCATAAAGAACGTTCATTCCCTCCGTTTCTACCAGGGCACTGAAACCCCATTCACCAATGGCATGGGGTGCACCGGCGGTGTTTTCGGCCAGAGTTGAGATGCGATATTCCATGTCTTCCCTCCTTAAATTATTGACTCTAACAATATCCTACAGAGACGGGCAACGCTCTTTTCGCCAAAACAAATTTACCTGAAACTATAAAGCCCGGCCGACCTGGTAGCCATCTGCCACCGACTCAAGCAACTGACGCGGCGAGACACATTGCCCGACCTCATAGAGTTCCTTGACCTTGCCTTTAAGGGCATAGTACAGTGAATCATCCTGTCGGCCATCAGTGCAGATGACCACCGTATCAATCCCTTCCCTCTCCTTTTCTCTGCCAGTGAGCAGGTTATAGAGAACCGCAGTATTGCCCCGGACTGCCTTGAGCCCTGTTGACGGCGTCATCACCACATTATTCATGTGTAACCGGGTGTAAATGACCTGAAGAGTATGGTTATCAACCATGCCGCCAATCCAGAGAGACTCATTTATTAATTCCACCTTCTTTCCCCTGGAAGCCAGAAAGTCAGCCGTGGTGAGTCCGTGCATGTGGTTCTCATACGCCACAACCAGGACCTTTTCCCCGACTTCGACTTCATCCTGCAGCACCTGATGCATTTCGACGACGTTATCACCATCAGACCCCGGGAAGTCCGGGATAAAAGGCCTGGCTCCGGTGGCTACCACCACCACATCCCAGTTCTCCTCCATAACCATCTCTGGCGTTACCGTTACTCCCAGATGGACGTCCACGCCCAGAAGGTCCATCTGGTGCTTGTAATACCTTCTGACTTCTTCCCAGTCTTCCCTGCCAGGGGCTTTGGCGGCAATGGTCAACGACTTGGCCAGGATGTCTTCCTTTTCAAAGAGGCTTACCTGGTGCCCCCTCAGTGTCGCCACCCGGGCTGTCTCCAGGCCGGCAGCGCCACCCCCGATTATCATTACCTTTTTCTTGGTTTCGGCCCGGGGCATGTCAGGCAGCATATATTCCCTTCCCGCCTCATAGTTAATTGAACAGGTAACACCCAGACCAAGGCCCGCCCGGCCGATACAGCCCTCGTTACAGGCGACGCACCGGCGTATCTCTTCGAGCCTGCCCTCCCGGGCTTTGTTCGGCCACTCCGGGTCAGCGATGAGGCCCCGGCACATGGCAATAATGTCGGCCTGGTTATTGGCCAGTATACCCTCTGCCAGCACCGGGTCATTAATCCGGGCAGTAGCCATCACTGGAAGGTTTACCACCTCCTTTATCGCCGCCGGTATATAGGTAAAAGCCCCGAGGGGATAATAGGACGGAGGTATATGCGCTGAACCGGACCCGCCGGCGCAGGAGAAGATATAATCAACCAGTCCGGTGGCTTCCAGCATCCTGGCGGTCGCAATGCCCTCGTCCAAGGTGTTGCCGCGGTTTTTAGTCCACCAGGCCCAGTCCAGAAGGTCATCACCGGTAAATCTGATACCAAGAGCCATGTCCGGGCCAATGGCCTCTCTTATGACGGTGAGGGTCTCGATAATGATTCTCAGGCGGTTTTCCAGGCTGCCTCCATACTCGTCGGTACGGGTATTATAGATGGGGGATAGAAAGGTATGAAGCAATACGCCGTGGATGGCGGTAAGCTCAATACCGTCAAACCCGCTCTCTTTGAACCTCCTGGCGCATTTTGCGTGCTCCTCGATAAAGCGCTTTATATCATCTTTATCCATGGCATGGGGCACTTCCTGGAAGCCGGGCACGGATAAATTTCTCTTCCATACCGGAGATGAATTCCAGGTTGAGCCGCCCACCACCCGGCTGGGCCGATAGGCACCCCAGTGGTTTAGCTGTGCGAAAATCTTTGTCGGGTACTGGCGAAAAGCATCGGTAAACTTTCTCAGGACCGGGATTATATCATCGCTCTGATAAGCCGTAGGGGGCGCCGTAGTGGAGAGCGGGAAGGGGAAGTGTGGTCCGCTCATTATCATTCCCACACCACCTTTGGCCCGGGCGAGCAAATAGTGAAGTTGCCTATCATTGGGTGGCTCAGTGGGTTGGTAAAATCTATTAACATGACCGGCGAAGACGATTCTATTAGGTAGAAGGACGGCCCCCATCTTTATTGGTGAAAAGAGATTTTTAAACTGCGAAGCCATGATTTACACTCCGTAACCGAAGATTCGATATCATTCTTTGCCGCCAGCTCATTCCATTATGCTTCCAAGGTGCTTGTTCCCTGCCGGGCTGCTCCGGTCAGCGCTGTATATTATATTGCTCAAGGAAATCAACAAACATGGAGCTGAGCTCTTCGGCGCTGCCCTCAAACAGGCTCTTTGACTTTTCCGCAACACCGCCTGACATAATAAGTCGCATCCGCTCGGCTGCGGAAAGACTACTGTCCGGAGTAAAAGGCTTCTTGGGCCTTGGTTTTGGCACTGATAAAGCAACCACTCTGGTTTTTGCTCCCCTGAGACCTGCCTGTTCAGAGTAAAGCCCCAGGCCGCTCAAGTCAAGCTTTTTAATACTCTTTTTGAGTCCGGCCATTAATGACGGCAAGCTCGCATAGCGTGGCTCATTAAGAGCAGCCCCCACAGTTAAAAGTGCCGGTAGAACTACCTCTGTCTTCTCTCTATTCCCGCCTTCCAGTTTACTTTCCAGAGTCACTTTGCGACGGTCAGTCGAAACTTCAACACCGACCACTCTCGATACAACTGGTATTTCAAGCATCTCGGCAACCATGCCGCCAACCTGGCCGCCTTCAGTGTCAACCGCCCTGCTTCCGCAAAGGATAAGGTCATACTCTAGAGAACCAATAGCTTTAGCCAGTATTAATGCCGTGGCATAACTGTCGGAACTATCGAAATTCTCATCCCAGAGAAGTATGGCTTCATCGGCGCCCATGGCCAGGCAGTCGTGTAAGAGCCTCTCAGTTGAGGGAGGCGACATCGAAACAAGGGTAACCTGGCTGTCCCGGCAGCTCTCTTTTATTCTCACCGCTTGCTCCACCGCCACCATGTCACCAGGATTGACTACATAAACCAAGTCATTGTGGTCAATATGACCCGTGCTTGAATCCAGCGAAATAATATTGGGGTCAAGGACCGCCTTGGCGCATACCACTATATTCATTAAGCGTCCATGCCTGCGGCACTATTTTATCATCAGGCTGGCTAAAAAGCCAGCGCCGTAGCTTTGAGCAGAAAAATGACCAGCTTCAGAAAATCGCAGGTTTTGGACTTATTGGTGTGATAGAATGTTCTCTGAATTGTCAATGGCGTTCATTTCCGGGAATTATGTCATATAGCTGCCTTAATACCTTGCTCGCCATGTTTCAAGTTAGTTTTTTGGCGGGATGCCACTTGCCCAATTTCGCGTTAGTTTGCTCATGGGAGGGACACCAGCACCGGCCTTTTGCCAACTCTCCCCTGACAGAGCCCGCCCAGGTAACGCAGCATTAATCTGCCGTGCCTATATTATCTATATTGCTCATGCGAAGAACAAGGGGAAAATGGCCAAGTACCATTGGTCAAATAAGCATAAGTTAATGTACTTAGGTACTTGTACTTTTTATCTGTACCATTTATGGTTATAGTATCACTTTTCTGTACAGTTTATGGTTATAATGTCAACTATGGATGATCTGCCACTTGGACTACCCCATCCCTGACTGGTAGGCGATGCCATAGTATAGAATTTAGAGGAGGGTCTATTGTCAAGGAACCTGATAACTGGCGGCCTGGGTTTTTTGGGTTGCGACTTGGCTCGACAACTGGTGGAGAAGGATGAGGAGGTGGTAGTCTTTGACCTGGCGATGGGCTCGAAGCTTATCGAGGGTATTAAGGATAAGTTGAAGCTCGTCCGAGGGGACTTGACCGATTGGACGCAAGTTTTGGCGGCAGTGAGTAATAACGATATCGAGTGTATCTATCACTTGGCTGCCCTGGTTCCCCCGGTGAGCGAGCAAAATCTTGCCACCACTTTTGAGCTAAATGTGCAGGGCACAATCCACGTGCTGGAGGCAGCTCGGTTGCTCAAGGTAGACAGCGTGATTTTTGTGAGCACCCTGGCTACTTATGGCCTCGGCATTCCCCGTCTGGCCAATGAGGATGTGCCGCAGCAGCCCAGGAATATGTACGGGACTACCAAGGTCTGCTGTGAACGGTTGGGAGAGCAATATCACCGTAAGTATGGGGTGAACTTCCGGGGTGTTCGCTTTCCGCCAGTCTTAGGAGCTGGCCGGAAGGACTCCGCCCAGAGCACCTTCAGTTACCTGGCTATAAAGGAGCCCGTGCTGGGT
>CAZQWO010000073.1:0-7246 GCA_964597015.1 uncultured Dehalococcoidaceae bacterium | reverse complement strand
CATGTGGAGTGTGGCAGCGAATTGGCGCCGGTTATTTGCCCAGTTCTTTGGCCCGGTGGTAGGCGGCAGCGACTGCCTGTTTGACCAGTTTTTTAAAATTTCCGTCTTCAAACTGCTGCAGGGCGGCGGCGGTGGTGCCACCGGGGGAGGTTACCAGGCGGCGCAGTTCGGCGGGGGATTTACCGGACTTTTTCAGCAGTTGCCCGGAGCCGAGCATGGTCTGCAGCACCAGCTCCTGCGCTATATCCTCGGCAAAGCCGAGGCTGACTGCAGCCTCAACCAGGCACTCGACAAAGAGGAAGAAGTAAGCCGGGCCGCTGCCGCTCACTGCGGTGGCCATGTCCAGATAGCCCTCGTCAGCGACGAAGATTTCCCGGCCCATGGTGCTCAGGATGGACCTGGCCTGCTCTTTCTGTGTTTCGGTTACCTCTGGTGTGGCGGTCCAGACGCTGATTCCTTCACCAATCTGGGCGGGAGTATTGGGCATCACCCGGACTAGCTGTCGATGGTCAAGACCTTTACATAAAGTGTCTATTCTGGCGCCGGCGATGATAGAAAGGACGAGCTGCCCCGGTTTGATGGCGCCCTTCAGGTCGGGCATTACCTCGGGCAGGCTCTGCGGCTTTATCGCGAAGATTATGATATCGCCCTCGGCGGCCGCCTCGCGGTTGCTCCCGGTAACTGATATCTGGTAGGTCTTTTTCAGGTGCTGGCGCCGTTCATCCTTAACGTCGCTGACCCAGATAGCCTGCGGGGTACTCAGGCCGCGATTCAGCACGGCGGCCAGTATTGCCTCCCCCATCGCCCCACCGCCGATAAAGGCTATCTTAATACTAGGCCTCATTTAAAAATTTCCTTTATAACTAATGTCCTCTCTTGATTTCGCTAATTCGGCGCTCGATATTTCCCAATTCTCTGTGAATTTCATACAATTCAGAATATTGACCTACGATTTCTCTTCCCTCTTCTTTTAGATTTGAGAAATCAAGCGAAAGTTTTTCACAAAGACTTTGATCATAACTATCTTTGAATGTCACAGTAATTTCTACTAAACCACCTGTTCTGTGAAGTTCTCCAATATTAATAGAGAGATATGCCATATAACCCTTATTAAGCGCTGGCATAAATAAAGCCTTCTTTTGTGGAGGATTTGTTACATTGATGTCTATTTTCACGCCTTTTGCAACACCACCAGAATTAACTAAGTATAAGGCACTGAATTCTCCGCCAAAAGTGAATCCTTCAGGTTGTAGTGAAAGTGAAGGTCTGACTGCGTCCAATCTGGATTGTCTCATCTCTTCTATTGTTTGCTTTGTTTCTTCAGCTTGCTTAGATGCAGCCCTCATCACTCTTATTGTTGCGTAAGCGTATATGGCAGTTAATGCCACAAGAGCGAACCAAGCTAGATTAAGGAAGTCCTTTAGATTAAGTAGCAAAGCTACCGCAAGTAAAGCCAAAGCTATTAAGATAGGTATGAATGGCCATTCTTGCTTCAACCAGTTCAGCATTCTATTCACTTCACCACGAAGTTTATCAGCCTGCCGGGCACATATATTACCTTGATGATTTCTTTGCCCTCTAGGTATGGCTGCACCCGCGTCGACTCCGCAGCAATTTGCCTGGCTTGAACCTCGGCGGTAGATGCCGGCACCGCTTTTCGGTCGCGCAGCTTGCCGTTTACCTGGACCACCAGCGTTATCTCCTCGTCTTTGGCCAGTTTCTCGTCCCACTGCGGCCAGGACTGGTTGTGGATGCTGTACTGGCGCCCCGTCCTCTCCCAGAGCTCCTCGGTGAGGTGGGGGGCGGTGGGTGCCAGGAGCCGCAGCAGGATATCGATTGACTCTGCCCACGCCGGGGTGCTAGCGGCGCCGGTCTCCTTGACCCCGGCCAGGTGGTTGGTGTATTCCATCAGCGCCGAGAGCATGGTATTGAAGCGGAACTTGGCCATGTCCTGGGTTACCCGCCTGATGGTCTGATGAGTAATACGCTGTAACTCGTTCAGTTTCTTATCCCGTGTCATCCTGTCTATTACCGCTGGGGTAATTTTTTCTTCATAAGGCTCGAGCACCAGCTGCCATATCCGGTTCAGCCAGCGGCTGATGCCGCTGATGCTGCTGTCATTCCATTCCCCGCCCTGGTCCCAGGGTGCCAGGAACATGAGGTAGGCCCGGACCGTGTCGGCTCCCAGCTCGGATACGTACTGGTCCGGGGTAATCACGTTGCCGAGTGATTTGCTCATTTTCTGCTTCTCGGCGATGATAATTCCCTGGTTGAACAGGCGGGTGAACGGCTCATCGAAGTCGACTATTCCCATGTCGCGCAGTGCCTTGACGAAGAAACGGGAATAGAGCAGGTGCATCACGGCGTGCTCGGCGCCGCCGGTATAAAGGTCTACCGGCATCCAGAACTTGATTTTATCATCGTCAAAGGGGGCATTATCAACGCCGGGGCTGGTATAGCGCAGGAAGTACCATGAGGAGCACATAAAGGTATCCATGGTATCCGTCTCGCGCTTGCCGGGCCCGCCGCAGCGCGGGCAGGTGGTATTGACGAACTGTTCATGATATTTCAGCGGCGATTCGCCGGTGGGTTTGAACTCGGCGTCTTCGGGCAGCAGCACCGGCAGGTCTTTTTCCGGAACGGGGACGATGCCGCATTTGTCGCAGTAGACCATGGGGATGGGCGCGCCCCAGTAGCGCTGGCGCGAGATGAGCCAGTCGCGCAATCGGTAGCTGATAGTCCGCTTGCCCCAGCCCTTTTCTTCAAGGAAATCCGAGATGGCCTCAATGCCCTGCTGGCTGGGCAGGCCGTTGAACTGGCCTGAGTTCACCAGGGTTCCTTCCTCTATGTAGGCTTCTTCTAATTCTTCACCCTGCCAGCCCGGCGGCGCGATTACCACGGGTATGGGGATGTGGTATTTCTTGGCGAAGAAGAAATCACGTTCATCGTGGGCGGGAACGCCCATTACAGCACCCGTACCGTAGCTCAGCAGCACGTAATCGGCAATCCAGATGGGAACCTTTTCCCCGTTAAGGCGATTGGTGCAGTATGCACCGGTAAAGACGCCGTCCTTTTCCTTCTCGGCTGATAGTCTTTCTATCTCGCTGAGGCGCCTTGACCTCTCGATGTAGGTGTCAACTTCAGTTTTTCGATCCGGTGTGGTCAGTGCAGCGACCAGCGGGTGCTCGGGGGCAAATACCATGAAGGTAACGCCGAAGGTGGTATCCGGGCGGGTGGTGAAGACCCGTATCTCTTTCTCCGGAACGCCGCTGTGGTCAAGGGCAAAGGATATCTCCGTGCCCTCGCTTCGGCCGATCCAGTTGCGCTGCATGATTTGAATGCGCTCCGGCCAGTCAATGCCGTCGAAGTTTATCAGTTCATCGGCGTACTTGGTGATGCGGAAGAACCACTGCTCAAGGTCTCTGCGGATAACGGCGGTGCCGCAGCGCTCGCAGAAGCCGCTGCCCAGCACCTGCTCATTGGCCAGCACGGTCTGGCACTGTGGACACCAGTTCACCGGCGCCTTGCCGCGATAGGCGAGGCCGGCTTCATACAGCTTCAGGAAAAACCATTCCGTCCACCTGTAGTATTCGGGAAGGCAGGAGACCACCTCGCGGCTCCAGTCATAGATAGCACCGATGCTGCGGAGCTGGCGGCGCATGTTCTCAACGTTTTGCATCGTCCAGGTGAAGGGGTGGATACCGCGTTTTATGGCGGCGTTCTCGGCAGGGAGACCAAAGGCATCAAAGCCCATCGGGTGCAGCACGTTATAGCCCTGCAGGCGCTTGAAGCGGGCGTGGACATCTGAAGGCGCCATGGCATACCAGTGCCCGATGTGAAGGTCTCCAGATGTATAGGGGAACATGGTCAGCGCATAGTATTTTGGCCTGGGGTCATCCTCGCTGACTTCGTACAGCCTGTCTTTTTCCCAGCGCTGCTGCCATTTCCTCTCGATTTCCTGAGGGCTGTATTTATCTATCATCAATCCTCCGCTGCCAGAACGCTATCCAGGCCTTTGAATAAGCTGCAAATAGACTCAAGGAAAGTAACATTGCGAAAAGAGGGGTGTAAACCCCTCTCAAGGTATTCCTTCCTTAACAGTTCACTTCATAAGTCTAGCTCAGTTGACGGAGGCTCGTCAATAAGCCGACTTTGGCTCGGCTGTGGGGTTTTAAAAGCAGAGAGACTGGATGTCGCTAGCTCTCCAGCCTCCCTTATATTTTCGACGTCGAAATTTAAGATTGGTTTAGGCTTTACCAATTCGGAACATCTTGGTGCCACATGTGGGGCATACACCCTGAGTTGCCGGCTTGCCGTTCTTCATTCGGATTGCCTTGGCGTCTTTCATTTCCCTCTTGGCGCGGCACTTTACACAGTACGCCTGCATAATTACCCTCCTTTAAGTTTATTAGGATTAGTAGCAAGGATAAACTATTCCCATCGTGTTGTCAATAGCCACAGCAGTAAAAAGGCATAAATTTGAGAGTAAACGGGCAAAATAACCCTGTAGACCGACCTCATTTTTTATCTGGCCTCTGTCCATTGACTTTATACTTGCCCGCAGCCAGTTTGCCGCGTCAAATACGTAAATTGCTCCTAAGGCAAAATATCAACTATAATTAGTGGATTCGAGGTACAAATTGACGCTGAAAATCACACTCATAATTCTGGGCAATTTCTGGCACTACACGGTCCGGTTTAAAAAGTCGCGCTCTGGCTAGCGTAAGGATTAGGGATTACGATTTATGAGGCGATTGACCGACAGGGTGTTTTACGGGTGGGTGGTGGTTTTTATTTTTCTGGTAATTGGCACCGCGCTCTACGGCATACATTTCTCCTTCGGCGTTTTTTTCAAGTCAATTGAGGCTGAATTCGACCTGACACGGGCGGCAACCTCGACCATAGTATCCGTCAACATGTTGCTGGCGGGCCTGTTTTCTTTCCTTGCCGGCTGGACGATGGACCGCTATGGGCCGAGGTTCGTGGTGCTCCTGATGGGTATCTTTGCCGGCCTGAGCCTGGTGCTGACCAGCCTGACCGGTTCTCTCTGGCAGCTGTTCTTCACCTATAGCCTGCTGCTTGCCCTGGGCACAGGCCCAATCTACGTGGTGCCGATGTCAGCCGTTTCCCGGTGGTTTGACAGGAAGCGCGGGCTGGCTATGGGCGTCTCCAGCATGGGAATAGGGCTGGGAACGATGGTCATGGCGCCGTTTGCCACCTATCTCATCACCGGTTACAGCTGGCACACCGCTTACCTGGTGATAGGGCTGATTGCCTGTGTAATAGTCGTACCTTTAAGCAGGCTCCTCAAGAAAGACCCGGCTGAAATCGGCGCTCTGCCCGATGGCGTTAAAGAAATCGAAAACACAGCGTTGCTGGAAGATGGTACGGTTGCGCAGGTTAAATCACCCGTGCTGGCTATTATCCGCAGTCGCAATTTCTGGCTCATTACTTTCATCCATTTCTTTTTCGCGGCCTGTGTGTTCTTTGTTTTTTCCCACCTGGTGCCACACATTACCGATATTGGCTTTACCCCGATAGAGGCGGCCCTGGTAATCAGCCTGCTCGGTGCCGCTTCCATTCCGGGCAGGCTGTTTATGGGCATCGCTTCCGATAGAATCGGCCGGAAAATGACTCCGATAGTCTGCACCGTGTTTCAGGCGGCGGCCATCGCCTGGCTGATATGGGCTCGTGACCTCTGGGGCCTGTATTTATTCGCCATTGTATATGGCTTTTTCTACAGCGGTTTCGGTTCCAGCACTGCGGCCCTGATAAGCGATTCCTTTGACCTGAGGAATATCGGTGCTGTTTTCGGGCTGCTGGAAATAGGCATTGGCCTTGGCGCCGCGACCGGCGCAGCATTTGGCGGGTATATCTTTGATATCAGCCACAGCTATGAGGCGGTATTCTTAATCATTGCGCTGGCCCTGCTGGTGGCCGCGCTGCTGTTCAGCATGGTGAAGCGGAAAGCGACGCTGCTGAATCAGCGATAGCGGTATTTTACTATGTTATTATCAGGGCTCAAGGACAGGATATTTTACGGGTGGGTGGTGGTGGCCACCTTCTGTATTGCCGGCACGGCCATCTGGGGGGTTCGCTTTTCCTTTGGCGTATTTTTTAAATCACTGGAGAGCGAGTTTGCCTTGAGCCGGGCGGCTACGTCGGCTATCTTCTCGGCGAACATGGTTCTGGGCGGCATATTGACCGTTCTGATTGGCCTGGCCCTGGACCGATTCGGCCCCAGAATTATTTTACTTCTCATGGGGATTTTTACTGGCCTCAGCCTGCTGCTTACCGGACAGGCCAGCGCTCTATGGCAGGTCTTCTTTACCTACAGTCTGCTGATGGCGGTGGGAGCCAGTGCCATCTATGTCACCGTGGTGTCAACCGTCTCCCGCTGGTTTGAGAAGAGACGCGGTCTGGCCCTCGGTATTGCCAGCATGGGAGCGGGAATGGGTCCGCTGGTAGTGGCCCCTTTCGCCACCCATCTGATTTCCACCTTCGACTGGCGTATGGCATTCACCATTCTTGGTGTCATTACCCTGGTGGTTGTGATACCGTTATCCCGGCTTCTCAGGCGAGACCCTCAGGAGATTGGTATGCTGCCTGATGGGGCTGAGTTCTCCATGAGTACGGTACTGGAACAGAGACCATCAGTATCGGCGGGCCATCTTTCCCCGTGGCAGGCACTCCGGACAAGGAGCTTCTGGCTGGTGGTTGGCATCTTTTTCCTCTTTTCGACGAATTTATTTATAATCCTGACGCACCTGGTGCCCCATATTACTGACCTCGGATTTTCCCCGGCGGAGGCGGCGGTGGTTCTCAGCATAGCTGGTGGGGCGGCGCTTGCGGGCAGGGTATTGCTGGGGATAGCGTCAGACCGGCTGGGGAGAAAGATAGCGGTTATGTTCTGTACCATGCTACAGGTAGTGGCTATGCTGTGGCTGCTCCAGGCGCACGAGATGTGGATGTTCTATATTTTTGCGCTCGTTTTTGGGCTTGCCTGGGGAGGAATGGGTCCGTCAATGGCGGCGATAATAGGTGAAACCTTCGGCCTCGGCCGGATAGGGACAATCCTGGGCGTGCTGGAAATAGGTTTTGGCACCGGGGCGGCAGCAGGTCCGGTTATTGGCGGCGTCATATTTGATTTAAAACAGAGCTATTTCCTTGCCTTCTGGCTGGGAGTGGCGGTAATGCTGGTGGCTACCGTGCTCGTTGTCTTCATCAGGCGGGAAACGGACAGGGC
>CAZQWO010000072.1:0-7370 GCA_964597015.1 uncultured Dehalococcoidaceae bacterium | reverse complement strand
TTTAGAATGTTCAGTATTGACAAAACGTTCTATATTTATTATAATACAGGCAAAGAAGTAGAACTGGTGTGTACGGATGGAAGACAGGCTACAAGCGAAAGACAAACAGTTTGTCGAGGAAGTAGGTATAGTTTTCGAGCAGACGGGTATGCCGCGCATGGCCGGTCGTATTCTGGGCTGGCTTCTCATTTCCGACCCGCCGCACCAGTCCACTGAGCAACTCATTAAGGCCTTAATGGCCAGCAAGGGTTCCATCAGCACCATGACCCGACTCCTCATTAATCACAGGCTGGTCGAGCGAATCAGCCTGCCCGGTGTCCGGTGTGACTACTTTTGCATTCGCTCTGACGCCTGGCAGCATATGATAGGTCGAGGGCTTACCGAGGAAATTAAAATGGTTCGACAGCTTGCCGAGCATGGGCTCAAACTTATGGGAGAAAAAGCTCCAGCTAACCGAAAAGGGCTGGAAGAGATGCACGAGGTCTATACATTTCTGGAAAGTGAGTTCCCTGCCCTGCTGGAACGATGGGAGAAAGAACACCAGAAGGTAACCAACCGGTAAAGCGAAGGCATCAGTAAGAAAACAGGTACTTTTCTAGGAGGCATTATATGAAAAAAGTACAGGTCATAACCACCATATTACTTCTGGTCATAATAACTGCGGTTACTGCCTGTAATCCCCTGGGGGAGAGCGAGGAAGCGGCAGAGCCGTATGTTGAAGTGAAAAGTGGGGATATTCTGCTTACCGTCAGCGGTAGCGGTAACATAGAGACCTCGGTGGATGCCAATCTCAGCTTTGGCGCCGGTGGTCGCATCGCCAAGATATATATTGAGGAAGGCGACCGGGTGGCCAAAGGTGATATTCTGGCGGAGCTTGAAACCGACGCACTGGAACTGGCCAGGGACCAGGCTAAATACGCGCTTACCCAGACCGAGGTCGCACTCACCCAGGCGGAGTTGAGCCAGAAAACCGCTGAATATAACCTCGATAATGTTCTGGACCAGCAAGATGCGCTGGAGTTGGCTTTATACAGCGCACAAATAGACGTGCGGTCGGCCGAGCATCACTATGATGAAACCCGTGATATATACACCTGGCCGGATATTGAAACTGCCAAGAAAGACGTGGAAAACGCCGAAGCATTCCTGCAGTACGCTCTGGACGAGGGTCTGCCAGATACTACGGTGGTCTACGCGCAGGCAAGGCTGGACGTAGCCGAGGCGGTGCTGGACGCCAAGGTGTACGCTTATGACACCGAGGAGGTAGCCATTGCCAAGATGCAGCTGCAAGCGACAGTGCTGGCGGAGGCACAGGCACAGAAAAACCTTGATGAACTGAGCAAGGATATTGCCATAAGCGAACTGCAGGTGGAGGCCGCGAAAGCTTCTGTTGAACAGGCCCGACAGTCAATAGCACTGGCGCGGCAGTCTCTGGAGCAGACGGAGAAAGACCTGACGGAAGCGGTTATCCTGTCGCCGTTCGACGGCATAGTAGCCAGTCTCACCGCCGAAGAAGGCGACGTGATGCCGTCGCCAACGATGTCGCCGCGGCGGATTATCAGCCTGATTGACCCCACCAAAGTGGAGCTGGCCGTGGAAGTTGATGAAATCGACATACCGGAAGTGGCGGTGGGCCAGGAGGTGATTATCACCCTTGATGCCCTGCCCGACCAGGAGTTCACTGGCGCGGTCGCCGTCATCTACCCAGTGCCGCTCGAGATAAGCGGCGTTATCGTCTACAACGTAAAAATCGAGCTTGATGTCCCGGAGGGCTCAGGCGTAAGGGTCGGCATGAGTGCCGAAGCTGATATCGTTCTGGCCAAACGGAGCGATGTCCTGCTGGTACCGGACCGCGCCATCGGCAAAGATAGTGAGGGTAATACCATCGTCAGTGTTCTTGTCGGCAAAGACCTGGAAGAAAGACCGGTGGTGGTCGGCATCAGCGACGGTTTTGATGCGGAAATCATCAGCGGCCTGGAGGCTGGAGAAACGGTCCTTGCCACCAGTAAACGCCCGTAATCACCTGAGTAAGCTTATACTATTTGATTTATTTGAAATTTTAAAGACTGGGAGCACCGAATGATTGAGCTTGACAATATCACCAAAATATACCGGATGGGCAAGGTTGAGGTCCCGGCACTAAGAGGGATAGACCTGACCATCAAGCAGGGAGAGATGTTGGCCATCGTTGGGGCCTCCGGTTCCGGCAAGTCAACGCTGATGAACATCATCGGCTTTCTGGATAAACCCACCGCCGGCAGATATACACTGGAAGGCACAGATGTTAGCCAAATGAATGATAACAAGCTCGCTGAGCTTAGAAACAAGAAAATTGGCTTCGTTTTCCAGACGTTCAACCTGCTACCACGCGTTTCCGCACTGTCAAACGTGGAGCTGCCTTTAATCTACAGCGGCGGCGGGGGGCGGCACAAGCGCAGCCTGGAAGCACTGGAAAGGGTCGGGCTGGGGCCACGAGCTACCCATAAACCTACCGAACTGTCCGGTGGTGAACAGCAGCGTGTCGCCATCGCCCGGGCGCTGGTTAACCAGCCATCACTCATTCTGGCTGATGAGCCCACGGGCAATCTGGACAGTTCCGCCACTACGGAGATTATCAGTATCTTTTCCCAGCTTCACCGGGAAGGAATCACCGTGATTCTGGTCACGCATGAAATGGACGTGGCCATGCAGACCCAGCGCATCATACGCCTGCTGGACGGCAAGATAATCAGTGACGAAAAAGTTAAGAAAAACAATGCTACCATACGCAAGCGAAAGGACATTGAGAACGAGGTAACATAAATAACGGGAGATACCAGTGAAGTTCTTTGATTCTATTGTCATTGCCATCAGGTCGTTATTCGCCAACAAGCTGCGTTCTTCGCTAACCATGCTCGGCATAGTCATCGGCGTGGGCTCAGTCATCACCCTAATGTCTGTGGCCAGAGGCGCCGAGGCTACCATTACCTCCGCTTATGAGGAACTGGGCACCAATGTACTCACGATAATGCCCGTTAACCCGGAGGTGGAAGGAGGTTTTTCCATGTCTCCGGCGTATGCTGCACCCTCGCTGACCATGGAGGACGCCCGCGCCCTGGAGAATATAAACGGCATTGAAAACATCGTGCCGGTAAACGAGAATTTCATCACCGTAACGGCTGGCAGTGAAACCAAGAGTGGACTACTTCACGGAGCAACGCCCGAGTATCTGGACGTTATGAAATATTCGGTAGCGTCCGGGCAGTTTTTTACCGACCATCATGTAGCACAACGAGCCAACGTGGTCGTCGTGGGCAGTGATATTGCCGAAGCCCTGTTCGGCGATAATGACGCCGTCGGCAAGCAGGTGAAGATGAAGAAGCAGCGCTTTACCATTATAGGGGTGCTGGAAGCCAAAGGCGGCGCCATGTTTGGCGTCAGCTTTGATGAAGTGGTGATTGTACCCATCACCACCTATCAGGCGCGCTTATTTCCCCAGCAGACCGCTACCGGCCAGGATGCCGTGGCTTCGATAAACTTTCAGCTGACCGACCTGGAAAACAGTGAAGCGGTCACCGAGGAAATTGAATCCATCTTGCGCCGGCGGCACAACCTGAAGAGCGATGATAAAGACGATTTTGCCGTGGTCAGCCAGGAACAGGTTTTGGAAATCGTCGGCCAGGTAACAGGGATATTCTCCATCGTCCTGGGCGCTATTGCCAGTATCTCGCTTCTCGTTGGCAGTATCGGCATCATGAATATCATGCTGGTATCGGTCACGGAGCGGACGCGGGAAATCGGCATACGCAAGGCGGTGGGAGCCAAGCGACGTGACATCCTGCTTCAATTTCTCATTGAAGCGGCAACGCTGGGTTTTATCGGTGGCGGTATTGGCATAACCGGCGGCTGGCTCCTGTCCTGGGTGATTTCACAGATAGACATCGGCGGTTTCAAGCTGGCAGCCACCGTATCCGCGGACATCATTATACTGGCCTTCACGGTCTCGCTGTTCATTGGGCTGACCTCCGGGCTATGGCCGGCAATGAGGGCCGCCCGACTCAACCCCATTGACGCGCTGCACTATGAATGATATTAATAATGGTATAATTTAAAAAGAAAAAACAGGTTAGAGTAGTAAGGGTAAAAATTAGATAGACCATGAGCTTGCTTGACATCGCCATCATCGTGATTATCGGCATTGCCGCCTTCACCGGCCTGAAAATCGGCATCATTAAAGCGGTGCTGACGCTTGCCGGCGTCATTGTTGGCGTAATTCTGGCGGGACGCTTTTATGTTGTCCTGGCGGAACAGCTCACCTTTATCTCTCAGGATACACTGGCCCGGGTGGTTGCCTTCGCCATAATACTCGTCGGCGTCATACTGGTCGCCAGCATAATCGCCGGCGTTATAAAATGGCTGGCTTCAATCGTACTGCTTGGCTGGGTGAACAGGCTGGGTGGGGCGCTTTTAGGCCTGATAATGGGCGGCATATTCTGTAGCGCCCTGCTGGCCATCTGGACCAAGTTCCTGGGCATATCCGACCTCATTGCGGAATCAGCCCTGGCCGATTTTCTACTGGACTACTTCCCCATGGTACTGGCACTGCTGCCCGAGGAATTCGACTCGGTGCGCTCTTTTTTCCAGTAAGGCCAGATTATCAGCCGCCGAAATAAGCTCTCTGGATATGGGGGCTACGGCATTTTGAATCTACAAAACCGCAGCCCCCGCCTGTTCTCTATTGTTTCTAGTCCGGGGACTTATGTCAGGCTACCACTAAGCACCTGACGGCGTTTCTCCCGGATGCAGCTTCTTCCATTTTCCCAGAAGCTGATCACGGCTTTCCTTGTGACCAGGATCGGGCACGCAGGCGTCAACCGGACAGACTTCAACACATCGCGAGGAATCGTATGAGCCTACGCATTCAGTGCACTTGTTGGGGTCAATCTCATAGATGGTCTCGCCTTCGCTGATTGCCGCGTTCGGGCACTCCGGCTCACACGCCCCACAGCTAATGCATTCCTCCGTAATCTTGTACGCCATTCATCTACCTCCTTTTCTATCTAAAATGGCGAATTTGGGTAAAAAGCACCTGATATTTTTATGAATTGCTACACTGTCCCGTGAACTTCTTTTCCAGAGCTTCAGCTACATGCTCTGGCACCAGATCACTGATGTTCCCGTTGAGCCGTGCCACCTCTTTCAGCAGGCTGGCACTGAGAAACTGGTACTCCTGACTTGCCATCAGGCAGAGCAGGTCCAGGTCCGGAGCCAGTTTGCGGTTCATCAACGCCATCTCAAATTCTTTTTCAAAATCGGCATTCATCCTCAGGCCTCGTATCAGGACCTGCGCCTTTTCACTCCGGGCAAAATCAACCGTTAAGCCGCTGAACGATTTTACCTCAACGTTGGCTAAACCGCCTATTGCCTGCCTGACCAGTTCTACCCGCTCCTCTGTAGTAAAGATAAGGTGCTTGTTTGATTGTTTGTATACCCCGATTATTATCCGTTCAAATAACTTGGCCGCCCGCTGCACGATATCAAGATGGCCGTTGGTAATCGGGTCAAAGGTCCCCGGATAAACGGCTACGGTCACTGTGTACCTCCCTTGCGGAATACGGCGATACAGCTATCACCGTGACGGTGCTCCTTAAGAAGACGCAAGACACCATATGTGGCATTGAATGGAAGTAGAGATGAGTGCGTCACTACGACTACTGAACTCTCCCCGACCAGTCTGGATTCGGCTAATTGATTTATCAGAACTCCAATTGACGAATCAGAATAAGGAGGGTCCATCAGAATGATATTATACTCCTTTCCCAGAAAGGAAATTGCTTTGCCAACGCTACAACAATAAACATGCGCCAGACTGGAAAAACCCGTTTTTTCCAGATTCTGTTTTATTATAGCACAACAGCGCCGTTCCCGTTCAACAAAGTCAACCCAGCCCGCCCCGCGACTTAACGCCTCTATGCCGAGTTGCCCGCTGCCGGAAAACAGGTCCAGCACCTGTGACCAATCGTCCGTTATATTTTCCAGAATGGAAAAAATAGCCCCCTTAACCAAATCAGTGGCGGGACGGGTTACGGTTCCTCTGGGGGCTTTAAGCTGATGCCCCTTTGCTCTTCCGGCAATAACTCGCATGCTAAATACGGAATATTCTCTGATTTCAACGCCAGTCCAACTAGAGGCGTTATACTATAAAGGATAAATATTACAGGGGATAATTGTCAACAAAACACAAACACGGCCGTCCGGTTATTGGCCGGCAGATATTCTATTCCCGAGGATTAAGGTAATCAGAAGTCCTGCCCCGGCAATAGCACCCGATGCAATCCGCAACACCAGCAACGCTCATACCTGCGGGCCACTTTGTACAGTCCTTTTTTATTGCAGTAAGGACAGTAAGCAAACCTGAGCCCGTTGCCGTTGCGCCTCTTGCCCTTTCCATTGTAGATACCTGCAACTCCGTTTGAAGCCACGCTCATCTGCTCCTGTATTAATGTACCACATTCCCGCTCCCCGGCTCAACTACGGCTGGGCCCCATACCGTTTCCTGTTGGCGCCGGGAAGTGGCTATCTTCTGTTGCCATAACGCTCGTTCAGTCAACCGCTACCGCGCCTTGTTTGCGAAGTCTCCTTCATCAACGGCGGTTGCACCGGTTTCATGGCCGGCGTAATTGCCTGCCGCCGGTGACTGACCATAGGACGACGCAGGAAGGAAGGAACATCCAGCTCGTCTTCGCTCTTGATGCCTTTGAGCAACTGGGTCAGTTCATCCTCCTGTCCGGCTCCGGTAAATCCGAGCTTGGCCACAAACCCGGTAGCAATCAGGGTAATCCGGACATCGTTGTCCATTTCCGGGTCATGGGCGACACCGAAGATGATATTGGCCTCAGGGTCCACTGCCTGCCGGATAACGTCGGCCGCCTCATTTACCTCAAACAGAGTAAGACTGCTGCTGCCAACCACATTGAAGAGAACTGCTTTAGAGCCATTGACGGAGACATCCAGCAATGGGCTGGCCAGAGCTTGCTTGGCCGCGTCCACGGCACGGTTCTGACCCGAACCACGGCCAATTGACATCCAGGCCGGCCCGGCATCCTTCATGATGGATTTTACATCGGCGAAGTCCAGGTTAATCAGTCCGGGAGTGGTGATAACCTCAGCGATAGCCTGAACGCCGTGCCTGAGAACGTCATCCGCCAGCTTGAAGGCGCTATCCACGCCCGTCTTCTGGTCACACAGTGTAAGCAGCTTGTCGTTGGGAATAATTATCAGGGTATCAACTTTGCCCATCAGCCTGGTAATACCTTCATTGGCTACCTGCGTGCGATTGATACCTTCAAAGCCGAACGGCTTGGTGACCACGGCGATGGTCAGGGCACCAC
>CAZQWO010000071.1:0-7438 GCA_964597015.1 uncultured Dehalococcoidaceae bacterium | reverse complement strand
AATCGACTATTCCCGGGCCAAGCACCCGGGAATAGTTTTTATATTCAGGCTGATAGACTATAATAGTGAAAAAGGAGTTTGAAGCTCCAGAAGCAGCCAGAAAGATACGGACCGGGGACAATAAAGATTGGCCCTGGTTTGCCTCGGAACGAGGAGGCATAAGCAATGCGCAAAGGATTACTCGTCTGGAATATAATACTGACCGTAGTCCTGGTAGGCGGACTGCTTGCCGGATATCTTTATATCAGAAATTACAACTCCACCACCGAGCAGGAAATATTAATACTACACCAGCATATCAACGAACTAACCACGGTAATGGCACAGCAGTCGGAGGTGCTTAACGAGCACGCACAGATAATCAACGGACGCCTGGAAAGCATGAATGAGGAAGTGGTAACCGCTATTGAAAATAACGATAAATTGATTCAGGAAATGAACGACCTCGTGCTGGAATACCAGCAGGTTATCAATACGAGCGCAGCGTATTTTGAGGAAATTCTGGACAACCTGGGGAGCCTGTCGATTGCCAGTTCTGAAGAAGAAGCAAGTCCCTGACTGACTCTCTACCACCTATGGACTAATTATAATCATCAGGTCTTATAATCTGGAAAAAATCCCGCCGCCAGTTCAGCAATCTGCCACCGCAAGGATGTTTCCGACCTTGGTCTGACCGCAACTAGGGTGCGTCCTCGCCCCTGAGTGGCACCACTCATATGAAGCGAAAGACATCCTGTCTGTTATTTTTCAGACCATGCTTTTCAAGCGGAGCAATATATATGACATCGTCGGGTTTGAGCTGTGTCTCGCCGTCTTCACTGACCAGAGAAGCCTCGCCGGAAAGAACGAAAACCTCATGCTCCCAGTCGTGGGAATGGTAATAAGAGGCGCCCGGAGGCATATCTATGACTCGCATAACGAATTCTGGCGCGCCCTGCTTCGGCCCGATAACCACTCTTTTTTCCGCATATTTGGTATGCACGACCGGAACATCTTTGTAATTACGTACCAGCATAGTAAACTACCTCCTCTCCATATATTATATGACCAGGTACGCCCATCTGAAGACAAACTTTACAATAAGCCTAATACAGGCGAAATCAAAAATCAATACGCCTGGCCAGTACCCTTGCCTTTAAATTTTCCGGGAAACACAATATTATATTATCAAAGCTGCGGGAAAATCATAACGCCTGTTTTGAACCATGAATAAGTCGAAAGTAGCCATAATAGGCTGTGATACGTATGATGAGGAGCAGGTATACCAGGCTGTTGGCGCCGGCATTGACCTTTTAGGAGGTATGCCGAGCTTCGTAAAAGCCGGGGAGAGAATTGTGCTTAAACCGAATGTGCTATTCGGTGCCGACCCACGACGGTGCATAGGCACACACCCGTCAGTACTGAAAGCCGCCGGCAGGAAGTTACAGGAAGCAGCCGCCATTGCTCTTTACGGCGATTCATCCGGGTTTGGCGGGTGCCAGAGCAACATGAGGAGAGGCGGATTGAAGGCTGCCGCCGACGAGCTCGGTATGGCGATGGCCGACTTTGACCGGGGCAGGGGAGTCACACACACAGGCGCCCTCCTGAACCGGAGGTTCGTGATTGCCAATGGAGTCCTGGACGCAGACGGCACGATAAGCCTGCCGAAATTGAAAACACACGGCCTGACCAGATTTACCGGGGCGGTCAAAAACCAGTTCGGGTGTGTGCCGGGCACGCTCAAAAGCCAGTTTCACGTTAAGCTGGCTGACCCGTACGACTTTGGCACCATGCTGGTGGACCTGACGACACTGCTCATGCCCCGACTTTACATCATGGACGGCGTCATGGCTATGGAGGGGAATGGTCCGCGCAATGGAAATCCAAGGAAGCTGGGCGTCCTGCTCTTTGCCACTGACCCGATAGCATTGGACGCAGTTGCCTGCCGAATCATTGGCCTCAATCCGGAGTTCGTACCAACGTCGGCACCGGGGGAGAGGTCAGGGCTGGGCACATATCACCTCGAGAGCATAGAGGTGGTGGGCGATAAGCTTGACCCATTCGTGGCCGAAGACTTCGACGTGGTTCGCCGACCGCCGGTATCGGTTAAAACCGGCATAATAAGAGCATTCCTCAGGAACCAGCTGTGCCCGAGGCCAGTCATTGATGAAGCGCTCTGTACGAATTGCGGCACGTGCGTAAAAGTCTGCTCGGTCGACCCCAAAGCCGTTGACTGGCACTCCGGCGATAAATCGGGACACCCGACCTTCAATCACAATCGCTGCATTCGCTGTTTCTGCTGCCAGGAAATGTGCCCTGAAGGGGCGATAACCATACGGGATGCCCTGCTGGGCAGATTATTTTTCCGCTGATACGCGATTTAACGCCTGCCGCCTTCTTCTTAACCGGTGCCTTTACCCCGCAGGTCAGTCGGTGTATCCCACATCCAGGCTCCGGCTTCGACCGGAATATAGGGATACCTGGCGGCAACCTCCTCATTGAGCTCAACGCCCAGGCCCGGTCTGGTGGGCGGTATGATGTAGCCATCTTCCCACTGGAGCGGCTCTTTAAGAAGCTCGGCGTGGAAGCCGCCCCACGTTTCTATGCTTTCCTGAATCAAGAAGTTAGGGCTACAGGTATCGATTTGAATATTGGCGGCGGCTTCTATCGGTCCGCAAAACAGATGAGGCGCAATTTGCGCGTAATGTGCTTCGGCCATCCCGGCTATAGTCTTCGCCTCCATTATTCCGCCGACACGGCCGAGAGCCATCTGCAAAATCGCCGCCGCTTGCTTCTCCAGTAATTCAGCAAACTCATACACCGTTGACAACCGTTCGCCGGTAGCGATGGGAATACTGGTAAAGCGGGCAACCCTGGCCATCTCGTCTACATTCTCCGGCGGAACTGGCTCCTCAAACCATAGCGGGTCATACTTCTCCAGTCTCTTGGCCAGCCTGATAGCGCTGTGAGTTGTCATCTGTCCATGGGTTCCTATAAGCAGGTCACACCTGCTCCCAACCGCCTCTCGTACACTTCTGACAACTGCCTCGGCGTTTTCAAGCGATTCCAGGGAGAGTTCCCTGGGGTCAAATGGTGACATAAGGTCGAGAATGGGGTCGAACTTCACCGCGGTAAAACCCTGTTCGACGTATTTGGCGGCTCTTTCGGCTGCCTTTTCCGGGTCGCAGTGCACGCTCACATCGCTCTGCACCGATTCTTCGGGGGAGAGATAAAGGTAAGTATAGGACCTGATTCTCTCGTGGTACTGGCCACCAAGCAGGTTGTAGATTGGCTGGTTCAGTGCCTTGCCAACGATATCCCAGCATGCCATTTCAAATGCGCTGATTACCCCCAGCTTCGTCAGGTCCGGATGCTGGCCGTAGCCGCTGCCATAGAGTATTCGCCAGAGTTTTTCCGTCTTGAACGGGTCAGAGCCGATAACATATCGCTCGCCCATATCCTCAATCATATGTACTACTGTCTTGGCATCGAAGGGCACCGCATAAGCCTCGCCAAACCCTTCTATGCCGTCATCGGTGGTAATTTTCAGGAACACCCAGTTGCGCCCCCCGTGATGAGGGGGCGGGTTGCCCACCACAAATGTCTTGAGATCTGCTATCTTCATGGTCACTGCCCTCCTTAGGTTTACGGATTAATTTTTACGACGGTAATGAGATTGCGAACCACAGGTTATCACAATGAGACATCTTTGTCCAGAATCATGGTTGTGAAATCCGTGCCCGCTCCGGCTCTCTCCCTCTCAGAAAATCAGCATGGCATCGCCAAAGCTGTAAAATCGATAGCCTGAATCGATAGCTTCCTGATAAGCTCGATTGACCAGTTCTTTGCCGGCAAAGGCGGTCACCAGCATGAGCAGTGTTGAGCGGGGCAGGTGGAAATTGGTGATTAGCGCATCGACCATGCGGAAGCGGAAACCGGGCAGGATGTACAGGCTCACCCAGTCGGCAAACGGCTGAATTCGCTCCGGCGGATATAGCTGCGTCACCTGCTCCAGAATGCGCACCGTGGTGGTGCCCACGCCGATAATTCGTCTCCCCTCCCGCTTCGCTGCGGATAGCTCATCGGCCACATCTGCACTTATCACGCCATACTCGCGGTGGATATGGTGCTCTCTGGGGTCTTCTTCCCGCACCGGGCTGAAGGTATCCAGTCCGATGTGCAGGCTGACGAAGAGGAGTCGCACCCCCTTCTTTCCCAGTTTTTCGAGCAATTCCGGCGTGAAGTGCAGTCCGGCGGTGGGTGCGGCCACACTGCCGGCCACCCGCGCATATACCGTCTGATAGCGGTCGGGGCGGAAGAGAGGGGCTTTGATATACGGCGGCAGCGGCACCCTGCCCAGTTCGGCAAGGGCTGCTTCATCGGAGAGCCTGATTAGCCTGATGCCGCCTTCCCCCTGACCGACCACTTCCGCCGTAAGGCGTGAAGAAGCATCCCCCTCCGTTCCGTCCGTTATCGCTACCTGCCCGCCGATTGGAATTCGTTTTCCCCTTTTTAGAAGCGCCTCCCAGATGCCCTCCTCCAGCCGACGCAGCAGCAGTATTTCCACCCGCCCCCCGCTTTCCATTTTCCGACCGTAGAGGCGGGCCGGGATGACCAGGCTCTCGTTGCAAACGAGCACATCGCCTTCCTGAAAGTAATCAGCGATGTCATGAAAGCGCCGATGCTCTATCGAGCCGTCAGCGCGGTCGACCACCATCAGTCGGGAGTTGTCCCTGGGCTCAACCGGCGTCTGCGCGATGAGTTCCTGAGGGAGCACGTAGTCGAAATCGCTGGTTTTCATACGAATAAAAAGATATTGAAGGTTATTTCAATAACATCCTAACGTAATTGTGCCAAAAAGGCGATAAAGTGAAAGACTTTTTAAGAGCCGCAAATATTAGAGCAATGAAACGGCCTACACCACTGGCCGCGGCATCAGCCCCGACTTCTCCACGACCTCCGGGACGATATCCTCCCAGCCCACCGCCATGATATGAATGCCGTGCACGCCAGGCATATCCTTCAGCTTCTCGATAATCTCCAGGACAATGCGCACGCCCTCTTCTTTGGGGTTTTCCGCCTTCTCCATCCGGGTCACGATTTCATCGGGCACGGCCACGCCGGGAACGTAGTCGCGCATGTAACGCGCCATACCGGCCGACTTTATGGGAATGACACCGGCCATGATATGCACCTGCTTGTCCAGTCCCCGCTCCGTCAGCATTTCCATCCACCTGGCGAACCTGGGAATGTCATACACCGCCTGCGTCTGAATGAAATCGGCGCCGGCCTTTACTTTTTTCGCCAGCCGGCTCACCCGGTATTCAAAAGGGTCGGCAAAGGGATTGGCCGCCGCCCCGATGAACAGGGGCACCTCCCCGGAAACGTCCTCTCCAGAGATGAATTTGTGCTCGTCGCGCATCGTCTGCAACGTCTGGACGAGCTGAATCGAGTCGATATCAAAGACACCCTTGGCCCCGGGGTGGTTGCCGAACTTCTGGTGGTCGCCGGAAAGACAGAGGATATTGCCGATGCCGAGAGCGACAGCGCCAAGCACATCGCCCTGCAACGCCAGCCGGTTGCGGTCGCGGACGACCATCTGCATCACCGGCTCAATGCCCTGCTGCTTCAGGAGCAGGCAGCCAGCGATGCTGGACATGCGCACGATGGCCGTCTGGTTGTCGGTAACATTCACCGCATCGCAGCAATGGCGCAGCAGCTCCCCTTTCTTGCGTATGGCCTCGGCGCTGGTACCTTTGGGCGGCCCGGCCTCCGCGGTCACAGCAAACTTGCCGCTCCCCAGTATTCGTTCCAGTTTCGTTCCGGCTTTCATCAATTACCTCCTATGAGGTGGTGGTGCACTCCGCTTCCACGTCTATCTTTCTCGGCCCACCGGTAACACTCATGCTCCAGTCCTTGCAGGGTACGATTTCTTCCATTTCGTCAAGCCGCCCCATCTCGGAAAGGCGGTCATAAATCAGCTGCCAGGCGCAGGGGATGTCCTCGGATACCTCGCATTTACCACCCGATGAGCCGCCGCAGGGCCCGTTCAGCAGGCTCTTTGAGCAGCGCACCAGCGGGCAGATGGCGGCCGTTTTCCCGAGCACGCAGCTGCCGCATTGCAGGCACACCTCGGTGAAATGCCCCGGGCTGTCCTCCATGCCGATAAACAGGGTATTCAACGCCGGATATACCGGCTTTTTATCCTTCAGGTGCAGGGCTATGGTCTGCACGCCAACGGCGCAGGTCATGGCCAGCACGCAATCGGCCTGGCTGATTCTCCCCGCCTCCTCTTCCAGCGCATACTTGGTCAGCTCATCGCAGGCGGTGGGGATTATCATCCAGCCGGTGACCTTTTTACCGCTGCCCTCGAGCTTTCCCTTCATTTCCAGGACTTCAGACTTGCCGCCGGTATGGCACATGGTGGCACAGGTGCCGCAGCCGATGATATACACCTTGCCGCATTTTTCAAGGAAGCCCATCACCTCCTCCACCGGTTTCTGATTGGTAATTGTCTTCATGGCCACACCTCCTTACTTGGCGACCCGCCTCTCATACTCATCACGGAAGTACTGCAGGCTGTCCATCACCGCATTGGGCGCCGCCTGCCCCAGCCCGCACAATGAAGATAGCATCATGGCGCTGGATAAATCTTCCAGGTTCTGCAATTCTTTTAATGAGCCTTCATTTTTATGGAATTTTCCCAGCACTTCCGCCATAACCTCGGTTCCCTGCCGACAGGGCGTGCACTTGCCGCAGGACTCCTCGGCCAGGAACTCCATGGTCCGGTGGACAATGTCAATAATATCGCGACTGCGGTTGTAGACGGTAACGGCGCCAGCGCCCAGCACAGCTTCGAAAGCCAGGGGCGTGTCCAATTTATCGGCGGGCAGGAGCCTGCCCGTGGCACCGCCAATCTGAACCATCCTGACACTCTTGGCCATGGCCAGCCCCTCGACCAGTTCCCGCAGCGGGCTGCCCAGCACCATCTCATACACACCGGGCTTCGCCACGTCGCCGCTGACGGAAAAGACTTTGGTGCCCTTGCTCCGCTCCGTGCCCATCTGGCTGAACCAGTCGGCCCCGTTTAAGATAATCGGCGGGATGTTCATCAACGTTTCCACATTGTTGATAATGGTCGGCTTGCCCCATAGTCCAGAGGTGGTGGGGAAGGGAGGCCGATAGCGCGCTTCTCCCCTTTTCCCCTCAATGGAGTCCATCAGCGCCGACTCCTCGCCGCAGATATAGGCCCCGGCACCTTCACGTATCTCCAGCCCGAAGCCATTTAAAAATCCTTTTTGCTTTACCTGATTTACAGCATTTTGCAGATGGTCAAGGAGATAATGATATTCGGCGCGCAGGTAGATATAGCCCTGCCTGGCGCCGATGGCGTGACCGGCAATGAGTATTCCTTCAATGAGCGTGAAGGGGTCTTTCTCCAGGATGTAGCGGTCCTTGA
>CAZQWO010000070.1:0-7615 GCA_964597015.1 uncultured Dehalococcoidaceae bacterium | reverse complement strand
GTATAGAATACTCGCTCCATTTAAAGGAATTATATGAGAGAGAAAGCCAGAGGCGGTTGGAAAGCAGGAGGTAAGGTATGAGCAAGGAAGAAATGGAAAATCGGTTGGTTCCTGAAGATGAGCCTGATGAAGAAAAAACCGGGGATGAAACACTGGGTAAATCTGCCGGCGATTACGCAGCCTCCAAAGAGCGAGGCGAAGGAGTTGTTCCGGAGATACCTCACGGGCAGGACGAAATCTGGCACGAAGAACACTTTGATGTTGCAAAGCACGCAGCACCTCTGGAAATAGAGGTGGAGGCTCCAGTTGAAGGCCTGGGAGCACAGGAGATAGCTGATGACCCGGTCCGCATCTACCTTCATGAAATCGGCCGAGTGCACCTCCTTACGGCAAACGATGAAAAGACGCTGGCCAAAAAGATGGAGGAGGGCAAGCGCAGCAACGAGATAAAATACCAGTACCTGCAGGAGTACGGCAGAGCTCCTTCAGCAGCAGACATCGTGCTGACTGTTATCAGAGAGATTGGAGAGTCATCGGAAACTGTCAAGCTAATTCAAGAGCAACTCGGCCTACCTAAAACTAACAGCTTCCTTGAAGCCATCAACAGTGCCCGGCTTCAGGAGGGCATTAGCAATTCTATCGACCCGCAGCTAATCTACGATATTTCTCTCCGGTCAGGGCTGTCCATGACGGAAACAGAGCAAAAACTGATCGACCTTTCACTCAACACCAGGCTCCTTACCGAGGAAGCCCGCGAACCCATCAGTTCAAAGATTACCTTTTCTGACGTTGCCAAGCTGGTCAACGATAAAGCTTTCATAAATTCAATACGCAAGCTTGAATACCAGCTTGAGTCCTACTTTCGCAGTATTGACCATGAAGCCAAAAAGGTGGAAAGGCACCTCATCGAGGCCAACCTGCGTCTGGTGGTGAGCGTGGCCAAGAAGCACATCGGGCGTGGCATGTCCCTCCTCGACCTTATCCAGGAGGGTAATATCGGCCTGATGCGCGCCGTGGAGAAATTCGACTACCGCAAAGGCTACAAATTCAGCACCTATGCCACCTGGTGGATAAGACAGGCGCTCACCAGAGCTATCGCCGACCAGGCGCGCACCATCCGCATCCCGGTCCATATGGTTGAGACGATAAATCGCCTGCTCAAGACAAGCCGTCGCCTGGCCCAGGAGTACGGGCGCGAGCCCACCTCCACCGAAATCGCCAAGGAGATGGAGATATCCTCGGAAAAGGTCAGGGAGATAGTAAAAGTATCGCAACTGCCCATCTCGCTGGAGTCGCCCATCGGCGAGGAGGAAGACAGCCCGCTGGGCAACTCAATCGAGGACCGCAATGCTCTACCGCCGGTGGATGCCGCCTCAAAACAGCTTTTGAAAGAGCAGATTGAGGACGTGCTCGATACGCTCACGCCACGCGAACAGCGCGTCCTGCAGTTGCGCTTCGGCCTCGAGGACGGGCGCAGCCGGACGCTGGAAGAGGTGGGCAAGGAGTTCAACGTTACCCGGGAGAGAATCCGCCAGATAGAGGCCAAAGCGCTGAGAAAATTACGCCACCCCAGCCGCAGCCGCAAGCTCAAGGATTATCTGGAATAGGAACTAGCCGAACATCCCCATCAGGTTCTTGGGCAGTTTCCCCTTGACCCCCATCTTCATCAGCTTCTGCATCTGCTGGAACTGGTTTAATAATTGGTTCACGTCATGGGGCTGCACGCCGCTGCCGCGGGCGATGCGACATCGCCGGCTCCCCCCGATTATATTCGGGCTGTGCCGCTCCGCCGGTGTCATGGACAGTATCATCGCCTCCACTTTTTTAAGCTGCTTCTCTTCAGCACCCTCGGGAAGCTTTGCGGCGAGTTTGGAAACGCCGGGCAGCATTTCCATCAGCTGGCCCACCGGCCCCATACTCTTGACCGCCCGGAGCTGCGACAGGAAGTCCTCCAGGTCAAAGCTGGCCTTGGCCACCTTCTTTTTCAACTCTTCGGCCTGGCTCTGGTCAAAGGCCGCCTCCGCTTTTTCAATGAAGGTGAGTACGTCGCCCATCCCCAGGATGCGCGACGCCAGGCGGTCGGGATAAAACGGCTCCAGGGCATCCGCCTTCTCCCCGGTGCCGATGAACTTGATGGGCACGCCGCTCACCCAGCGTATGGAGAGCGCTGCCCCGCCCCTGGCGTCACCGTCCATCTTGGTCAGGATGAGCCCGGTGAGATTTACCCTGGAATGAAAGTCTTCGGCGCTGCGCACCGCGTCCTGCCCGGTCATGGCATCGACCACCAGCAGCATTTCAGACGGGTGCAGCGCCCTTTTCACGTCGGCAAGCTCCTTCATCATCTCCTCGTCGATGTGGAGTCGGCCCGCCGTATCCACCACCACCCAGGTGGCCGCCATTGATTTAGCCCTGGCCATAGAATGAACGCAGACGTCTTTGCTCGATACATTCGTGCCTTCACTGAATACCGGGATGTCCAGCTGGTTTCCCAGCGTGATTAGCTGCTCAATCGCCGCCGGACGCCGGTTGTCCGCCGCCACCAGCAGAGGACGTTGACCGGAATGCTTCAGGTGAAGGGCCAGCTTGGCGGCGGTGGTGGTCTTACCGCTGCCCTGCAGGCCGACCAGCATGGCCACGAAAGGCGGCTGTCCGGAGGTGTTCAGTCGACCCGGCTCATTGCCCAGCGTGGCAATCAGTTCCTCGTTGACGATTTTGACCACCTGCTGGCCGGGGGTCAGGCTCTGCATTACCTCCGCGCCGATGGCTCTCTCCCGCACCCGGGCGATGAAGTCCTTGACCACCTTGAAATTGACGTCGGCTTCCAGCAGGGCCAGGCGCACCTGCCGCAGGCCCTCGTCAATGTCCTTCTCCGTCAGCCGCCCCTTATTGCCCAGGGCGCGGAATACTTTGCCTAACTTTTCACTGAGAATTTCAAACATAAGACTGATTTCATTCTAGTGGGGGACTTGCCTGGGCGTCAAGCAGTCAGTTTGGCACTTACTTCTCCGAAGTGGTTGGTAATTCAGTGTGCTTATTTGCGACCTATGATACGGCTGACAACAGAAGTCAAGAATAGGAGAACAAACATAAGTTGAGAAACAAATATAGCGTAGCCCCAATTACTCACTGGTGTAACAGTAGAAGAACCGATAGTTACTGCATTGCGGATACTATAGTTAAAGGCCTGACTAAAGCAGGATATGCCCACAAACTGGTTTTGGAAAATAAAGGCGAGGAGGGCATATAGGATGATTATCTCCCCATATCCGATGAAAACTAAAATCAAACTTCTATATGTGCTTATGGGATTCCAATCTGGCAGGACAAAATGCCTAACCCAAACTTGGAATAAGTCAAAGAGCCTATATACTATGAAAATACTTAATATCCTACTCGGGTTAGCATCAGATGTGAAAGTAAAAATTAAGAAAATGGCTAGTTCTGTTAAAGCAAAAACTGTGATATACGCATCTATAGCAATGTATCGGTATTTACGCCTAACCCCAAGTTTAACTAAACAAAATGATATTACAGTGTATAAAGAAAATCTTGATAGAAACCCAAATACAGCTTTAAAGATTTCAAGGATGAAGCCCTCATTAAAACACAATCTTTGGCGTATTCTTCTGCAACACTCACAAAACTTAGTACAAATAAAACGGGGTTTTATCCATTCCAGTTTCCGATACCTGCAAAATGTTTGTACGCAAAGAGCAAGAGTGCTAATGATTATTGAACCCCCCACGCCGACTACTACCATATCTGGAATAGTCATAACGCAATTATATCACAAGGATTAATCACCTTTTACTTGAATTTGTTAATTATATATTATTCCAAATAATTACAGACAAATATCCCGCCGTATTATGCTAAAATAGTTACCGGATGAAACCATCTGGAGTTCTTAAATGATTCCCCTCAGTCTTAAACTGCGCAACTTCATGTGCTACCGCGACAACGTGCCGCCGCTTAATTTTGAAGGCATTCATACCGCCTGCCTTGCCGGCGACAACGGCAACGGCAAGTCGGCGCTCATTGACGCCATGACCTGGGCGCTCTGGGGCAAGGCACGGGCCAAGAGCGATGACGAACTCATCCACACCGGTCAGAAGGAGATGGAGGTGGAGTTCGATTTTGCCGTCGGGGGACAGTCTTACCGCATTATCCGCAAGCGCGCCCGGCCCAGGAAATCCAGCGCCGCCGGGCAGTCGATACTTGATTTCCAGATGGCCACCGACGGCGGCTTCAAGTCGATAAGCGGCAACAGCATCGCCCAGACGCAGCAGAAAATCACCGGCACGCTGCACATGGACTATGACACCTTCGTCAACAGCGCCTTTCTGCGGCAGGGCCGCGCCGACGAATTCACCACCAAGCGCCCCACCGAACGCAAAGAGGTACTATCAAATATACTGGGGCTGGACTACTACGACCAGCTTGAGGATAAAGCCAGGGAACTGGCCCGGGAGCAGGAACTGGAAAAGACGCAACTGGAAAGCACGCTGACGGACATCGGCGCTGAGCTGGCCCTGAAACCTGAATATGAGGCGGAGCTGGAAAAAGCGCAGTACACCTTCTCCCAGGTTGAAGAGGTGGCCAGAGAAAAAGAGGTAAAACTCGATGAGCTGCGTCAGCAGAAAGATACATTAGAGAAAAAGAAGGTACAGCTCGACCAGCTGGAAGCAGGCATAGAAGAAAGAACCAGGAACCTGGAAGCGTTCGAGGCACAGGTATCCCGACTTAAATCCCGCATAGATGAGTACGAAGCCCTCATCGCCCGACGCGAAGAAATAGAATCAGGTTATAAAAGATATAACGAGACCAGAAAGCGCTGCGAAGAACTCGACCAGAAGTTCCGCCAGTCGGTGAACCTGGAAAAGCAGAAGGCGCAACTGGAAAGCCGGATAAATGAAGCCGGTCAGGGTCTGCGCACGGAACAGGCCCGGATGCAGGAACGGGTCAAGGACCTGGAGAAAAAGATAGCCGATTTCGCTCAGAAGCAGGGACAGATTCAGCAGCTTCAGGCGCAGCTTGGCAAGCTGACCGAAAATGAGGAAACATTGCGCCAGAAGAAGCTGATGACGCAGGAACTACAGACGGAGGTCAACTATCTGGAATCAAATATAATCCAGATAGAACGGGAGACAAAAGAGCTCGAGGAGAAAATCGACCTTCTGGCCGCGCAGACGGAAGCGAAATGCCCCCTCTGCGAGACCGAGCTCGGCGCCGAAGGCCTGCAAATCATCGAGTCCAAGTATGTTTCGGAGAAGCAGAAAAAAACCGACTCGCTGACGTCGGACCGGTCCGAGCTTGAAAGCAAAAGAACCGAACTTGAATCACTGAACCATGAGGCCTCCCTGCTGGAGACACAGCTGAACCAGGAGAAAATCAGCCTGCAGAGCCAGGCCGGCATTCTGAACAAAGAAGCCAACGAAGCTGCTGAGGCGAAGAAACAGCTGGTTGCGGAGCGGAATCGGCTGTCCGAGATTGAAGGGCAGCTGGTGACAACGGACTTTGCCAGCCAGGAGAAGGCAGCACTGGCAGAGCTGGAAAAGCAGCTGGCCGTGATGGACTATGACCCTGCGCAGCATGAGCAGCTGAGGCAGCAACTAACCGAACTGGAACAATATGAAAGCCCGATGCGAAAACTGGAAGAGGCGGAACGCCTCATCGACGAGGAGAAAGAGGCCATGTCGCAGGCGATAGCCCATACCAGAGAACTGCAAACGGGCCTGGAGTCCGACCGCCAGAAAAGGGGGACACTGGCCGTAGAGCTTGAAGTCCTGCCCCGGCTGGTGGCGGAAATGAACGACGCCGAAAACGCATACCGGGAGACAGAACAGCAGCAGAAACAGGCCCGGGAAGCGCTCTGGAATGTTCAGGCCAGGCTGCAGCGCCTCGACGAACTGGAGAAGCGAAAAAAGGAAAAGGAAAAAGCGCTATCAAAGTCAGCAAAAGAGGAAAGCATTTATAGAGAACTGGCCAGAGCTTTTGGCAAGGGCGGCATACAGGCCCTGCTCATTGAAGTGGCACTGCCGGAGATTGAGGTTGAAGCTAACCGACTTCTCGGGCGGATGACCGATAACCGGATGCACGTCAAGTTTGAGACGCAGCGGGAGACCAAGAAGGGCGACGTAGTGGAAACCCTTGACATTACCATCGCCGATGAACTGGGCACCAGAAACTACGAGATGTTCAGCGGCGGCGAGGCGTTCCGCATCGACTTTGCCATTCGGATTGCGCTGTCCAGACTGCTGGCCAGAAGGGCGGGAGCACCACTGCCGACATTGATTATTGATGAAGGCTTCGGCACACAGGACAGCACCGGCATTGAAAAACTGAAAGAAGCGATTAATTCCATTCAGGATGACTTCGAAAGGATACTGGTTATCACCCACATTGAGGACCTGAGGGATGCCTTCCCCACCCGAATTGATGTTATCAAAACAGACGAAGGTTCAACACTTTCCATCAATTAGCTTTACAACCCCAGGTCCGCCGCAATCCCCTTCATTGCCTCCAGGCCCAGGCCAATAAACTCATCGAGTTCCAGTCCAATGTCGGCACAGCGCGCCATCTGTTCCCGGTTGGCGCCGGCGGCAAAGCTCTTCTCCTTGAACCTCTTTTTTATCGAGCTCACTTCGAGGCCGGCCATTTTCTTATCGGGGCGGACCAGTGCCGCAGCAACGATAAGACCGGTGAGCGGGTCAGTGCAGAACAGTGCCTTATCAAGCTTTGTTTCCAGAGGGGCACCATGCCGTTGATTATGGGCCAGAATGGCGTGGGCTACAGGCTCGCTGGCACCAAGCTCCCTTGCCAGGTCAGCACCGAGCTTGCTGTGACTGTCCATATCATTGTTGGTCAGTTCCACATCTATGTCGTGCAGCAGCCCGGCAAGACCCCACTCCTCCTCATCCTCACCGAAACGCCCGGCGAGTGCGCGCATAATCGCCTCGGTCGCCAGCATATGCTTGATAAGGTTCTCATTTTCCACATTGGCCCGGATAGAATCAAGCGCTTCTTCCCGGTTCATGCGTCACCTCCCTTCTCTAATTAATAATACTAATACTGGCCCTATTTCAGCAACGCCAACCTGTCAATAATTTATTTCTTCCCGCCGCCCGGGAGCGGCTTCACCATTAGAATCAGCATCAGACCGATGACACTCAGTATCAGCAGTATCCAGAAAACAATTTGATAGCTCTGAGTTACGTCAAATATATGCCCGGCGAGGACCGGCCCCAGCGCACCACCAAGCATGCCAGCAAGATAAACAACGCCGAAAATAACGCCGTGTGCTCTGGTGCCGAATAGCTCGGCAGTCATCGGCGAAACCAGAACGAAGAATCCGCCGTGAGCAAAGCCATAAACTACGGCAAACAGGTAGAACATCCACAGCTCCCCGGCCATACGCAGCCAGATAAAGCTGGCTATCAAAATAATAAAGCAGATAATCCATGCCCGTTTGCGGCCAATTCTGTCGCTGGCGGTACCCATGATGAACCGGCCGGCCATGCTTACGCCGCCGATGGTGGACAGGACACCAGCGGCCCTGGTATCCGAGATGCCAACATCCGTAACGTGTGGCACGATATGCACCACGATGGTGAGC
>CAZQWO010000069.1:0-7661 GCA_964597015.1 uncultured Dehalococcoidaceae bacterium | reverse complement strand
GGCATTGGTGCCGGCTCGGTAAGCATCGTGGGCGGCAATTTTTACGTGAATACATTTGCCCTGGACCGGTATGCCGAGTTACTGAGTCGGGATAGGCTGCCCATCGTCGGCTGGCGCAAACTCACCGAGAGAGAAAGCCAGAGATACTATCTGCTTACCAAACTCTTCGGCAGGGAGGTTGATGCCGAGAAGTTTGCACAGAGGTTTGGTGCCGGTATTAAAAATAAACTGGGTCCAGAACTGCTTTTGCTCAAGCTTTTTGGCCTGGTAGAAGGTAAAGACAGCATCCGCGTGACCGGAAAAGGCATGTACCCGGTGAGCGTAATGATGCGGGAATTTTTCACCTCTCTCAACAACCTGAGAGAGCTATATATAGAAGAGCAGATTTAGCCGTTCATTTGACGGCAATATGGATGCCGGCAGCACCAAACAGAAGCGGTCGGTACCGGACCTCACGGAAACCTACCTCCAGCAGCATATCCTTTATCCCTTCCGCCGTGTAGAAGCCCACCGCCGACTCCGCCAGATATTTATATGCCCCCTTATTTCCGGAGAGCCCACATGCCACGCGGCAGGCAATCCAGCGCAGATACCAATGATATATCTTCCGGACAAGCCCTGAACCTGGCTGGCTGGTCTCCACAATGACGTACCTGCCGCCGGCAGCGAGGACGCGCCGAACCTCAGCTAAATGTTCTCCAGCCAGGGGGTTTTTATAGGTCAGGTTGCGGAAGGCAAAAGAGATACCGACACAGTCGAAGGAGGCGTCGGGAAAAGGAAGCGCTGTGGCATCGCCATTGATGAAGGAAATATATCTGCCCGCCTCCAGCGACGCCGCCTTCTGCCGGGCTATTTCCAGCATGGGCGGGCTGTAATCGATGCCGACCACATGAGTATCGCTTTCCCCCAGGCGGCACGCGGTTATGGCCAGGTCCCCGGTCCCACAGCACAGGTCAAGCATTTTTCCCGGCCTGTTTCTCAGGCATTCTTCCGCCGCCTTCTGCCGCCACCGCCGGTCAAGGCCCCAGGTTATCACCGAATTGATGAGGTCGTAACGGAGCGGCACCTCGGTGAACATGCGCTGCAAAGGTCGGCCCATGACATTCCCCACGCCGAATTTATTCATTGATTCAGCTGTCTAGCAAATAGCTCCGGCCAGTATATAGCCGATGCCCAGCAGGAGCTGTGTAACCAGGACTACCAGCACGTTGCTGGCCATCGCGGGAACGAGCTGCGCCATATCTTGATGCTTTCTGGAACCCTTCATCGCCTTCAGGGCGAAGGGTAGAGTCAGCAGAGAGATGAGACAAAAAACGGGCATCACCCCGGCGATGACCCAGCCGATTATCCACAGATAGACGGCGATGGTAAACCCTGAATAAACAAGGCTCGCCCGTGCCCCGCCCAGAATTATGGGTACAGTCTTTCGCCCCACCTGGCCGTCCGCCTCCACATCGGGGAACTCGTTGAGCAGAAGCAGGTTATGTACCAGAATCCCGGAGGGGATGGCGGCAATCACGGCATGCCAGGTGTATTGATTGGTCTGGACAAAATAAAGCCCCAGGACTGGTAACGTACCAAGACCCAGTCCGGCGGCCCATTCCGGCCAGGGCGTTTTCAGTATCACCGGCGTATAGAAAAGAACGCATACCGCAGCCAGTAGCAACAGAGGGAGAAGCAGCCATCCCTTCGTCACAATGAAGAATACGCCGATGACCGCTGCCAGCAGGAAAGCAGACAGGCCCAGCCAGAAGACCTGTCCCGGCGTCAGCAGCGCGGCGGGTAGAAAGCCACTGCCGCCGCTGAAGGGTGTCCGCTTTGTGGCCAGGTCCAAACCGCTCCGGTAATCAAAATAATCATTCAGAGTGTTGACACTGATATGGGTCAGCAGCAGACCAAAGCCAGCCAGCAGCGCGTGGCCGAGATGGAAATAACCATCATACCAGGCAACGCTCGCGCCCAGGAAAGCCAGCACTACGGATAGCAATAAAAAGTGTGGCCTTGTTTCCAGAAAATACAGCTTCAGCTTCATTGCCGACTCACTCCAGAGGCCAACATAAATCTAAAACCCAACGCCATTGAACAAAGAAGGCACTGCCAACGACAATGCCTTCACATACTACCGTCTAATCGGCAACAAGAATAGTGAGAAATATCGGTGATATTTCCTTCAATTACTTGCTACCTGTACTTGCTACCTGGCTTCTCGCAATGCGTCCAGGATATTTGCACAGACCATAATTTATTAAAGCACAGGTTTAGGGCTTGCCGATGCGGAATACCTTGGTGCCGCAGCTGGGGCATTCACCCTGAATGGCCGGGCGCTTGTTCTTCAGTGTGGTTGGTTTTGCGTTCTTGATTTCTACTTTCTTTCGGCATTTCATGCAATAAGCTTGGGGCATTTGTTAATCCTCCTTAAATTGGGCTCTGTGAAGCAGAGTAGCAAACCTGCCCAGATTTGTCAATAGCTTCTGGGCTCAAAAGCGCCCGACTTGCCTGTTTTCACGCCTAATTTTTACCTCATCACCAACCGCAGCTCCCAATAAATCACGGGCGCTGCCTCCCTTAACAGCGATTTCCAGATAGCCGCTGCTCCCGACAAGCGCCAGCAGCCCTTCACCCTCCGCGTAGGTCCGGCTCAGTTCTGAGATAAGGCGACTGCTTACCTCAACGATAAACGGTTCTTCGGGCAGGTCTTCACTTTTGAAATTGGTAATCAGATTGCCGAAATGGTCGATATGCGCGACTTGTCCCACCAACGTATCCGCCGCTTCCTGATACGGGCGATGTTCGGGAAGTACCGTAATGGCGCTGATAACCCCGCCAAATTTTCCCGGCGGCGTCCCCAGTGAAAGCCGGGCGGCCACCGGGGCGAAGATGTCTCGACCGTGGAACGTGGCGCTCACTGGTGAGTGCCAGAATTCGGGCTCCGTGATTGACACCGCTTTCAACTCGGGGGGCAGCTTGACCTGTTCCCGGTCGCGGCGCGGCCGCTCTTTTAGAAACGGCTCTATTACGCAGGCCAGAACGCCATTGTCGGGAGCAACAAAGTCGAATTTCGGCGTGCGCAGGATAATCGCCCTGCGCCCTGTCCCCACGCCGGGGTCCACCACGACCACGTGAACGGTGCGTTCCGGAAAGAACTGATAAGCCGTGTTCAGAACAAAAGCAGCCTGGGATACATTCTGCGGAGATATGTGATGGCATATATCGACGATTCTTGCCTCAGGATTGATGGTGAGTATCATGCCCTTCATCGCCGCCACATAAGCATCAGCCAGACCAAAATCGGTCGTCAGGGTAATGATGGCGTTCATGTTTCTCCCAGTTTCAATCCAACTGGTGCTCAGGTGAGCCGTAGCGAGATAATGGCGATGACTATAAAGAGGACGGCCAGAGCAATGGTGAGCTGAAACATCGTCTTCTCCAGGCCCCGCTTCGTCCGGTACACGGTATCAGCCTGCCCGAAAATACCGCCCAGCCCGCCACCGCGAACCTGAAAAAGAACGATAAGTATCAAAGCTACTGCCAGCAGTATCTGCGCGATACTCAAATATGTCTGCATCTATCCCTGCCTCTCTACCTGCTTCAGCCTGTATCAAGCTTTTTCTTCAATAAATCACCGGCTACGACCGGGTTAGCGCGACCCTTCGTCGCCCGCATCACCTGGCCGACCAGGAATTTCAGCGCTGTCTCCCTGCCCGATTTGTAATCGGACACGGCCTGCGCATTTGAGTTTATCACGTCAGCGATGGCGACTTCAAGCTCTGCGGTATCGCTTATCTGGCTTAAGCCGCGCTCTTTTATGATTTCCTCAGCACTTTTACCGGTATTGAACATTTCGCCCAGCACAAATTTAGCCGTTGAGGTAGTGGCGGCGGCTTGGGATTGTAAGACCACTAATCTACCAAATCTCTCTGGGCTGACCTTTTCTCTGAAGGCAACGATATCTATGTTATTGGTATTCATTATGGCACTAGCTGGCCCTAAAATCCAATTACTTATAGTTTTAGCTGAGATTGCCTTATTAGCCTTGCAAAGGTCCTCAAAATAGTCCGCCATGGCCTTGGTGTTTGTCAGCAGATTAGCATCATAGAGCGGCAAACCATATTCAGTCACAAATCTGTCCCGCCTGTCCTCAGGTAATTCCGGCAATTTCGCCTTTATTTCCGCCACCCACTCCCGGCTTATTGAAAGCGGGGGCAGGTCCGGCTCGGGGAAGTATCTGTAATCATGGGCGTACTCCTTGCTGCGCTGCGCCACCGTCCTTCCCTTCTCCTCCACCCAGCCCCGCGTCTCTTGGACAAGTTTTTTACCCTCGCTTAAGGCTTTCCTCTGCCGCCTGGCTTCATAGTCCATCGCCTGGTAGACCGCCCGGAAGCTGTTCATGTTCTTGACCTCAACCTTGGGCCCCGGTTCGGCACTGCCTTCAGGACGGATGCTAATATTGGCATCGCAGCGGAAGCTCCCCTCCTCCATATTGCCCGTTGATACGCCCAGGTACTGCAGAATGCTGCGCAGTTTGATAAGGTACTGGCGGGCCTCCTCCGGCGAACGCATGTCCGGCTCGCCGACAACCTCCATCAGCGGCACGCCGGAGCGGTTCACGTCCACAAGGCTGTACTCTTCATTATCGGGAGATGTCCGATGCATCAGCTTGGCCACATCTTCCTCCAGATGCACGCGGGTGATGCCGATTTTCCTTTTCTGGCCATCGGCTTCAATGCTTAACCAGCCGCCCTTCCCGATGGGGGCATCATACTGGGAAATCTGATAGCCCTTCATAAGGTCGGGATATGGATAGTTCTTGCGGTCGAACTTGGTGTAATCGGAAACGGTGCAGTTCAGCACCAGCGCCGTCATGATGGTGTATTCCACCGCCTGCCTGTTGATTACCGGCAGCACGCCGGGCATGCCCAGGCAGACCGGACAGACGTGAGTATTGGGCGGGGCGGCGGCGTAATCAGCGCTACAGCCGCAGTACATCTTGCTCCGGGTCAACAGCTGGGCGTGCACCTCCAGCCCGATGATAGTCTCAAAATTCATGGCTGATCCTGTAAAAATAACATTTCCAGTATAGCAAGTATGGTTCAGGCGGACAAGGAAGGGCGGTGCGCGGTAAGACAGAGGTAATAAAGCGGCGGTGAGTGTGGTATAATGAATTTCGGCGTGGGGCTGTAGCTCAGTCGGGAGAGCGCCTCCTTTGCAAGGAGGAAGTCAGGAGTTCGAGTCTCCTCAGCTCCATTTTTTAAATACTCTGACTCAGGCTTCCTTAAACTCAGGCCGAAACCTTACTGTGCCCCGCCTCCCGGCCAGAGCCCCTGCCCGTAACTCTAAAATCATCCAGGCTTCTTCGGGGACTTCAAATTCGCAATCAATGCCTCCGGGTTTTGCCGGCATAAAGCCAAAGCGCGGGTAATAATCGGGGTGGCCTACCAGCACCACTACCTCGTGTCCGAGGCGGCGGCATTCTTCGAGACCTGCCCGGACCATTTGCGAGCCAATCCCTTTACGCTGGTGCGCCGGCAGGACCGCCATCGGGGCCAGTGCTATAGCTTCGAAGCTGGAACGTTCTGATTCGACTTTCACCGGACTGAAGGCTATGTGTCCTATAATTTCATTATCCTGCACCGCAACGAGCGATATGGTTAAGACACCGTTATTTCGCAGCTTTTCAACAAGCTTCGATTCATCCTCCTGGCCGAACGCCTGCTGGTTAACATGGCGAATAGAATCGGCATCCTCAGGTGTTTCCGGTCGAATAACTAACACGGGCACCTCCCGAACATTTTAATCGAATAACGCCATTCTATCAGACAAAAAACATAAAGGCCACCATAGCGCCGGAATCAGGTATTCCAGGCGGGAATGAGCCGGGCCGTGATTTTATGCTATAGTTGTTTGGAGAATAATAAACTGGTGGTGCTGAATTGAAACTTAGACTGCGCTTTCTGGGCGCGGCCCAGAATGTAACCGGGTCGTGCTTTCTGCTGGAAATCAACGATACCAGAATCATGGTGGACTGCGGGCTCTATCAGGAGAGGGAGTTCAAGAGTCGAAACTGGGCGCCATTCCTGGTGGAGCCGGCATCCATTGCTGCCGTGCTGCTGACCCACGCCCACCTTGACCACTGCGGGCTGCTGCCAAAGCTTGTGCGCGACGGTTTCCGCGGCAAAATCTACTGCACGGAAGCAACTGCCGAGATAACTCAAATCATACTCCTGGACTCAGCTCACCTGCAGGAAGAAGATGCCGAGCATAAGAAGCAGAGGCATGAGCGGGAGGGCAGGAAAGGGCCATTTCCAGAGGTGCCGCTGTATACCGTGGACGACGCCAAAGCATCTTTTCCGTTATTCTCACCGGTGAAATATGAAGAGCCGCTCATCATCGGCAATGGCAATGAAATAAAAGTCACCTTCTGTGATGCCGGACACGTCCTCGGCTCTTCCATGATTAAAGTCGAGCTTCAGGCGGGGGGAGAAAAAAGAAACATCGTCTTCTCCGGCGACCTTGGCCGCTGGAACCGACCAATAGTGCAGGACCCGACCACTATTGATGAGGTGGATTATCTCGTTGTTGAATCAACCTACGGCGACCGGGTACACGAAGACGTTGCCGATATCGGCGAGCGCCTTGCTGACATAATAAATGCCACCCATCGGGCTGGCGGTAACATCATTGTGCCGAGCTTTGCCCTGGAACGAAGCCAGGAGATGCTGTATTACATGAACCAGTTACTGCTTGAGAATCGCATCCCGCACCTGATGGTTTTTCTCGATAGCCCTATGGCTATAAATATAACTGACGTATTCAAGCGCCATTCTGAACTGTATGACCGGGATATGACCGAGCTTGTTTCGAGAAAGAAATCCCCTTTCAGCTTTCCCAATCTGGTAATGACCCGGACTACGGAAGAATCAAAAGCGATTAATCATATCAAAGGTTCCGTGATGATAATAGCCGGCTCCGGGATGTGTACCGGCGGCAGAATAAAGCATCATCTGGTGGCCAACATCTCCAGGAGAGAGAGCACGATACTCTTCGTCGGCTATCAGGCTGTGGGCACGCTTGGCAGGCAGCTTACCGATGGCGCCAGAAAAGTAAGAATACTGGGCAATTACCACCGGGTAAAAGCAAAAATAGAGCAAATTCACGGCTTCTCCTCACACGCCGACCGAAACGAGCTTCTCAACTGGCTGTCCGGCCTTAAAAGAGCACCCAGACGTGTATTTGTGGTCCATGGTGAAGATAAGTCGGCGACAAGCTTTGGCAAGTTAGTAAAAGAAAAAACGGGCTGGGATGTAACCATTCCACAGTATGGTACTGAAGCTGTACTTGACTAAGGGTAGGTGGCAGGATTAAAGGCCAGGGCAAAATTTCTTTGTTCTGTCCCCTCAGCGCCACCACTTTAAAATGGCCAAACCAAGCATTGAACAGGTCCTCGACCTTCTAATCAGCGAGTACGGGAATCGCGACTGGCAACCGCATGACAGCCCGCTGAATGTGCTGGTCCAGACCATCCTCTCTCAAAATACATCGGACACAAATTCAAGAAGGGCTTATAAATCTCTTATTACTTCTTTTCCCCGCTGGGAGGACGTGGCCTCGGCCGATGTCAACGAGATTGCCGACGCCATAAGGGGCGGGGGTCTGGGGGAAAT
>CAZQWO010000068.1:4653-7856 GCA_964597015.1 uncultured Dehalococcoidaceae bacterium | reverse complement strand
CTGAAGAGCGAAATCGTGGCCAACATGGTCATGCTGGGGGCGGTGGTGGAGATTACCGGCCTGGTAACAAAAGATGCACTTCGTTCAGCGGTCGCCGAGACAGTGGCGGAAAGGCTCAGGGAGCTGGACTTGAAAGCGGTGGCGGCAGGTTTCAGGCTGGGCGGCGGGAAATCCGCTTAGAAACAATGCAATGAAAGGTAGTGGACAGTTATGCCGGTAGAAGGCAGAACACATATGCCGGTGGTTGACCATAAAAAGTGCAATCATTGCCGCATGTGCCGCCTTCTCTGCCCTGATCTGGCCATAACCCTGAACGAGGAAAAGGGCCAGATTGAAATCGACCTCGATTTCTGCAAAGGCTGCGGCATCTGCGTGGCCTTTTGCCCCAAAGACGCCATCAGGATGAAGCTGGAAAAATAGCGGGAGGGAGAATGACGGTAAAAGTAGTCATGGTGGTGGCCAACCCGATGATTCCCCATGATGAGGAAGACTACCGTAAAATCGGGGCGGAATTCATCACCAGGCCCTGCGAGACGGAAGAGGAGCTTATCAGTGCGGCCCGGGATGCTGATTTTGTCCTTACCTTCAAGAAACCGTTTAACCGGAAGGTGATTGGTCAGCTGGAGCGGTGCCGTATGATATACAATATCGGCACCGGCTATGAGACGATAGACCTGGACGCAGCCACCGAGCACGGCATCTGCGTTTCTTATCCCGATGCCTACTGCAGCGAGGAAGTCGCCGAGCATGCCATGGCCCTTATTCTCGCCTGCGCCCGCAAGCTGGTGCGCCTGGACCGGGCGGTGAGAGAGGGGAAATGGGAATCTTATGAGAAGCGGGAGATACGATTTAATATTCTGCCCCCCATGTTCCCGGTCAAGGGACGGACGCTGGGCATCATCGGCCTGGGCAGGATTGGCCGGAAGCTGGCCCCCAAGGCAAAGGGGTTTGACATGCGGGTGCTCGCCTTTGACCCTTATGTTCCCGCCAGCGTTTTCAAGGAGTGTGGTGTAGAAGAGGCGGAGCTTGATTATCTTATAGAGAACTCCGATTTCGTTTCGGTGCACGCTGCCTTCACTTCGGATGCCAGGCATATGCTCGGTGCGGAACAGTTTAAAAGAATGAAACCGACCGCCTACGTCATTAACTGCGCCCGCGGTGAGTTCATCGACGAGAGTGCATTATATGATGCCGTCACCCGTGGGGAGATCGCCGGCGCCGCGCTGGATGTAATACAGGAAGAAAGTATGCCGCCGTACCACCCGCTGCTCAAGCTGGAAAACGTCATTATCACCCCGCATTCTGCCTATTATTCGGAAGAAGCGCTGGGCAGGCTCCGCAAGCGCCCCTTCGAGGAGATTGCCCGGATGGTAAACGGTGAGTGGCCGCAGTGGCTGATTAATACCGATGTAAAGGACAAGTTTCAGCAGAGGTGGGGCAAACAGTCTGCGTAAAGAGGTGAACGGAGATGAAATTTCAGGGAGTTGACTATTATCAGATTGATGAACTGTTCTCCGAGGACGAGAAGATGGCCCGGACTATGGCCCGGGAATTCCTGGAGAATGAAGTAGAACCACTGGTGGTAGATGCCTTCCATGAAGAGAAGCCGCTTGACCTGGAGAAAATCGCGCCCAAGATGGGAGAGCTGGGCATGATTGGCTCTTTTATCCCTGAAGAATACGGGTGCGCGGGGGCGAACTATGTCACCTTCGGGCTGGTGTGCCAGGAAGTGGAAAGAGTGGACAGCGCCCTGAGAACGTTCATCGCGGTGGAGTCGGGGCTGGTGATGTACCCCATCTGGCGCTACGGTTCCGAGGCGCAGAAAAAGAAATGGCTGCCGCTGCTTGGCCGGGGGGAAAAGGTGGGCTGTTTCGGCCTGACCGAGCCGAATCGCGGCTCAGATGTCGCCTCGATGGAAACGGTGGCTAAAAAAACCGCCGACGGCTGGGTGATTAACGGCACGAAGCAGTGGATAAGCGAGGCGTCAGTGGCTGATTTTGCCGTTGTCTGGGCGCAGACCGAGGAGGGTGTAAGAGGCTTCATTGTTGAGCGGGGTACAGATGGATTCACGCAGACCTTTCAGGCGCGCAAAGGCTCAATGCGGGCCAGCGACGTTGGCGAGCTCGGTTTTTCCGATTGCAAGGTGCCGGCGGAAAGCATGCTGCCGGAGGGGAAAGGGCTGCGGGCGCCCTTCAGCTGCCTCAACCAGGCGCGGTATGGTATCTCCTGGGGTGCCGTTGGGGCGGCGATGGACTGCTACGAGACGGCTCTTAACTATGCCAAAGAGCGGGAGCAGTTTGGCGCCCCGATTGCCGCCTATCAGCTGGTGCAGCAGAGGTTGGTTACCATGCTGATTGAGATTACCAAGGCCCAGTTGCTCTGTTATCGACTGGGCAGGCTGATGGACGAGGGCAAGGCCAGCCATGTCCATATTTCCATGGCCAAGAAGAATAACGTGGCCACGGCGCGCCTCTGTGCCAGGCTGGCGCGCGAAACCCTGGGCGCCAATGGCATCTCTCTGGACTATTCTCCCATGAGACACATGGCCAATATTGAGTCGGTTTATACATATGAAGGGACTGATGATGTCCATACCCTGATTCTGGGACAGGACATCACCGGAATATCAGCGTTTCGGAGAGAGTTAGAGGGAGACTAGTTTTGAAAATACTGGCCATTGCTGGTAGCCCCAGGCTGAAAGGGAATACCAGTTTTCTGGTCGACCAGGCGCTTGCTGAAGTGGAGAAGCTTGGGGTGGAAACGGAGAAGATAGTCCTCGCTCAGTATGAAGTAAATCCCTGTCTCGGCCACGATAATTGCGCCTCTCTGGCCTCCTGCACCCAGAAGGATGATGCCGGCTGGATTATGGAGAAGTTTTACGAGGCGGACGGCGTGATTCTGGCCAGCCCGGTCTACTACCTTAATGTGACCGCCCAGATGAAGGCCTTTCTGGACCGTAACTATTTCCCGTACAAGAAGAACATACGGGGAAAGGCCAGGGCGGTGGGCATCATAGTGGTCGGTGAGCAGATGGGTATTGAGGATACCCTCTATACACTGCACCAGTTTGTTGACTGGGTGTTTTTCGTTGGTAAAAGTCGGCGCTTTATCGTGACCGGGTACGCTAACCATGTAGGAGATGCAAAGAAGAATGCCCGGCTGGTGGCGGAAGCCCGGGAGATGGGCCGAAAAATGGCGGCAAG
>CAZQWO010000068.1:0-4553 GCA_964597015.1 uncultured Dehalococcoidaceae bacterium | reverse complement strand
TGGTTCATGGTTCTGGAGGGCCCTGGGGGATGGCGGAAAGGGTGCGTCCGCTTTTCGGCGAAGTGGATATGATTATATTTGGCCACTCTCACTTATCATGCCATGAATACATTCGGGGAACGCTCATGTTTAATCCGGGACGGGCCCGTGATTCATTTGGCATTGTAACCATAGATAAAGAGATGACGGCTGAGATAGTAAGGGTTTGAATCCTAATAAAATAGAGCCAACAGGTCGTTCAAGATATATGGTATCTGCTGAGAAGGGTGGTATGGACAAAAAGCCGCGCTTTTTTTATGGGTGGGTTGTCGTCGGCATCGCCACCGTTGGCATGATCCTGATATACGGCACACGGCATTCTTTCGCGGTGTTTTTCCCGCCGATTCTTGAGGAGTTTGGCTGGAGCCGGGGCAGCACGGCATTAATGCTTTCCCTGAACCTGCTCGTTTATGGCCTGACGGCACCGATTGCCGGTAGCCTGTGCGACCGATGGAAACCTCATCGGCTTGTTCTGATCGGAATCGCCGTTCTTGGACTGGCCACGGCTGGCTGCGCTTTTGCCCGGGAGCTGTGGCATTTTTACCTTTTGTTTGGCGTTTTAATGCCCGTGGGCTCAGCATTCAGCGGCACGCCGATGCTCGGGCCGACACTGGCCAACTGGTTTGCCAAGAGGCGGGGCATGGTCATAGGCCTGGCGCAGATGGGTGGTGGACTCAGCTTCACCTACGGCATGTTTGTTGAGTTTATTATCTCTCAGGTGGGCTGGCGTTACACGTACTTTGTTATTGCCGGCATCCTGTTAGCCGTGATGCTACCTCTTTATCTTCTCTTCTTCAAATGCCGCCCTGAAGATAAAGGGCTCAAGCCCTATGGTGCTGAGGATGAAAGGGTGGCCGTTGCGCTGGATGCAAGTGCTGCGGTAGAGCGGAAATCGGCACCGCAGGGCTGGACCTTGCGGAAAGCACTGAGGACATATCAGCTGTGGTTTCTGATAGCGGCGCAATCACTCTACTGGGGACTTGGCGCCTATATGGTGCTGGGCCATCAGATCAAGTTTGCCGAGGATGTTGGCTACAGCGTCACCTTCGCGGCATCTGTCTTTGCCCTCTTCGGCGTATTCACTGCTGCCGGCCAGCTGTCTTCGAGCCTGTCGGACTGGATAGGGAGGGAGAAAACGGTGACCATCGCCGTCATTCTGACTCTGGGCGCGCTGACTGCTTTGATTTCAGTCCGCGATACGTCACAGCCCTGGCTTCTCTACCTGTATGCCATTTTCTTTGGTTATGGTGCTGGGCTGACCTCGCCGGCCATCTATGCCGCGCTGGCGGATATCTTCTATGGACGGCATTTTGGCGTCCTGTCCGGATTGCTGCTGTGTGGGTTCGGCATCGGCGGGGTAATCGGTCCGTGGCTCAGTGGCTTAATTTACGATATTACCGGCAGCTATACCAGCGCCTTTATTATAGCTATGGTGGCTTTCGCTCTTTCCTGTTTATCAATCTGGATTGCGGCACCGAGAAAAGCGGAAAAGCTGCGAGCGCAATTGGGAGCTTTTCAAACTGGCCACCAGGAAGTTCGCGGGAGGGATTAATATTCCTTGTCCTGCGTTCGCTCTTTTTTCACAACCGGGAACCCACCTAGAGGACATTCATGCTCAGATATCGTTCCCCTCTATCGGGGAGGAGGGTAACGATGGTCTTGCCCGGTCCTGATTTGCGGGCAATCTCCAGCGAGGCCAGGACGTTGGCACCGGAAGAGATGCCGACCATCAGGCCTTCCTCGCGGATGAGCTTTCTGGCCATCGCCACCGCATCCTGGCTGCTCACCGGAATGACCTCATCTATGAAGTCTAGGTCGACCAGTTTGGGGATGAATCCCGCGCCTATGCCCTGGATAAGGTGGTTGTGCGGCTCGCCACCGGTCATCACCGCCGACTCGGCCGGTTCCACGGCGACGATTTTCACTCTGGGATTTGCCTGCTTCAATGCCTCGGCCACGCCCATCAGGCTGCCGCCGGTGCCGACACCGGCCACATAGAAATCAATATCTTCGCCGACTGCCTGCAGAATGCGTTTCCCGGTGATTTCACGGTGGGCATCGATGTTATCCCGGTTCTCAAACTGCCTGGGCAGCCAGGCATCCTTGTTCTCTTCGGCAAGTTGGTTCAGTTTCTCCGTCGCGCCCGGGAATCCATCCGCTTCGGGCGTGAGCACAATTTCAGCACCGAAGGACTGCATCAGCTGCTTTCTCTCCTGGCTCATATGCTCCGGCATCACGGCGATAAAGTGGTACCCCTTCAGGGCGGCAATCATGGCGAAGGAAATGCCCGTATTGCCGCTGGTCTCCTCAATTATCTTGCTGCCCGGTTTAAGCAGTCCCCTATTCTCGGCGAGCTCTGTCATGTAAAAGGCCATGACATCCTTGATGCTGCCGCTCGGGTTCAATGCTTCCAGTTTGGCCAGAATGGTGGACCTGGTATCGTTCAGCTTCTTCAGTTCCACCATCGGTGTATTGCCAATCAGGCTCATCAGACCGTTATTCATCAGCTCTCCTTCAGCCGGACGTTTAAGTATTGATAGTGTTCAGAATGTTGCGCGTTGCGCTCCGCAATACGGCGGTCGTGTCCAGGGAGAAAAAGCGGGCACCCTGGTTGATAAACTCTTTAATCTGCTCTGGTCGGTTAGCATTGACCGCTCCCACCCCCACTACCTTGCCGGCGGCGCTGCCCTCGGTGATGATGCGTTTTACGGCGTCCTGAATCTTGGGGTCGTCCAGTTTGCCGGGGATGCCGGCAGAAACAGAAAGGTCGACCCGGCCAATCCAGAGCACGTCAAGTCCCTCCACGGTAAGAATCTCGGGTAGATTATCCAGTGCTTCCAATTCCTCAATCATGGTGATGACCATGGTCTCTCGGTTGGCTTCCCGGATATAGTCGGTGATGGGCATACCGCTCAGTGTCAGAGGGCGGCCGCCAGCACCGCGTTCACCCCCCGGCGGGTATTTAACCGCTCTGACGGCGGCTTCGGCGTCCTTTTTGGTATTGCAGTGGGGGAAGATGATGCCCATGGCGCCGGAATCCAGAAGGCGGTCTGTATAACCGATGTCATAGCTGGACACGCGTACCAGGGGAGTCAGGCCGGCAACCTCCGCCGCCCGGAACATATCCTGGCATGACTCCACGCTGGAAGGCCCGTGCTCAAGGTCGAAGTAGACGAAATCGAGGCCGAGGCCGGTCAGGCTTTCCACGATGGCAGATGAAGTGAAGTCCAGGCGGATGCCGATAGCTGTTTTCCCTGCCTTGAGCTTCGCCTTGGTGGCATTTTTCATTATCACTCTCTATGTTCCTCCTTTGCTAGTCGCTGCAATTCAGCAGTACTTTCATAAAGTTGGCCCCGCGTTCAATCTCTTCGAAGGTCTCCTGTGTCCTTTCCAGCGGGCGCACGTCGGAAATCAACTTGTCCCACGGAACGGCCTTGGCCGCTACCAGTGGAATCGCGGTCTCGAAGTCCACCGCATCATACAGTCTGACGCCGCGGACCTGCAGTTCCCGCCACATTACCCGGCCCAGGTCAACCGGCGCCGGCTCGGCAAAGATGCCGACGATGACAATACGACCCCTCGTTCTGGCCAGCTTGGTCATCATTTCCGCCCCGGGTGCCAGTCCGGTCACCTCAAAGACAGCGTCAGCCCCGGCGCTGCCTGTTTTCTCCGTGACATGGGCGGGCAGGTCGGTCTCCTTCGGGTTGACCACCTCCAGCCCGAATTCCCGGGCCAGCTCAATGCGGAAGGGATTGATTTCAGAGATGAGGACATCGGCTCCCTTCAGTTTGGACTCGAGTGCTACCATAATGCCGATAGGTCCGGCACCGATGACGACCACATAATCTTTCTCGGTAACCTGTCCAACGCGTAGAGCGTGTGCGCCCACCGCCGCCGGTTCAATCAGCGCCGCCAGCTGGAGGTCGATATCATCCGGCAGGTGGTGCAGTGTTGCCGCCGGTACCGTCCAGTTGCCCTGGAAACAACCCGGCGTGTCCACGCCGAGCACGTTAATCTGATGGCAGACGGTGTAGTGACCTGCTTCGCAGGCCGGGCACCGCCCACAGGCTACCAGCGGCCTGACCACCGCTTTATCACCGACCTTGAAGCCGGTGACATTTTTGCCGATTTCGGCAACCGTGCCCGACATCTCGTGGCCAATCACCTGCGGTATTTGGACGCGGTGGTCCATATGGCCCATATAGATATGGACGTCCGTCCCGCAGACGCCGCTGTAGGCGATGTCCAGTCTGACCTCGTCGGCTTTTGGTGGCTGGGGTGGGGAATCACCGACGCCGAATCTTTTATTTCCCTGGTAGAAAGCACCTTTCATAGCTACTCCCCCGAATAAAATTCATTAAAAACAAGCACTGGCTGGCGATTTCGGATACCAGTATAACATATTCACCGGACAATTAAGGAATTTTGAAAGGGGGTTAGCAAATGTCGTTGAAATATAGTGTGGGGTGGGGTGGTGGGTGGCGTTTAATCATAAGTGCAGGTCAGACTGGGGG
>CAZQWO010000067.1:0-8230 GCA_964597015.1 uncultured Dehalococcoidaceae bacterium | reverse complement strand
TCGTGGGATTGCAGGTACCATTGTCCGAGTTGCGCGTCGTGGCGGAGCAGTTATCGAAGAACCCCAATATCTGTTACCTGGCCAATGTTACCGGAAGGTATGATTTTATTGCCATTGTGCTGACCAAGTCCTCAAAGGAATTCGCCTACATCATGGAAAAAGTGGTCTCCACGATACCAAGCGTTATCAGGACGGAGACTTTTGTTACCCTGAATATTTATAAAGGGCATAAAAACTGGCTGGACACCACGCAAATCATTGACAACCTTGATATTGATATAAATGAGAGTTGAAATATCGAGCCGCAAATTGGATAGCGGCTTCACAAAAAAAGTAGCCGAAATCTCCGGACAGGACCTTCTTGCCTGCAACCAGTGTGGCAAGTGCTCGGCGGGCTGCCCGATGTGCTTCGCCATGGATTTGCTGCCCAACCAGATTATCCGACTGGCGCAGCTGGGACTGGAAGAGGATATCGCCTCCGCCAAGACGGTCTGGCTCTGTGCCTCCTGCCTTACCTGCACCGTGCGCTGCCCGCGCGGAGTAGACCTGGGCCGGGTGATGGAGGCGATAAGGCTAATCACCCTGAGGAAGAATATCGACTACGTGGGCGCAGCCGGAATCCCGAAGGGCACGGTAGGCGAACTCCCCCAGATAGCACTGGTCAGCAGCTTCCGCAAACACACCGCCTGAGGATTGTTATGGACCTGAGTTACTATCCAGGATGTACGTTGAAGACCAAGGCTAAAGGCCTTGAGGACTCGGCCATTGCCGCGATGGATGCTCTGGACGTCAAACTGGTCGAGATTGAGCGCTGGAACTGCTGCGGCACCGTCTATTCGCTCGCCGAGGACGACCTGGCCCATCATCTTGCCCCGGTGCGCAACCTTATCCGCGTTAAAGAGCAGGGCAGCAATAGAGTCACCACCATGTGTTCTTTCTGCTTCCATACGCTCAAGCGGGCGAACTTGTTGATGCGGAACGACAGTGTGAAAAGAAAGACACTTAACGACTTCATGGAAGAAGAGGTTGACTACAACGGGGAGGTGGATGTGGTCCATCTTCTCGAAGTGCTCCGGGATGAGATCGGCTGGGAGAACATCGCGGCCAGAGTCAAGGTGCCGTTGAAAGGCCTGAAGGTGGCACCCTATTACGGCTGCACGCTGCTGCGGCCGCAGGCAGTAGCCATCGACCAGGTGGAGAGGCCAACTATCTTGCAGCAGCTGGTGGAAACCCTGGGGGCCGAGGCGGTTGACTTCCCCTACGCCACCGAATGCTGCGGCTCCTTTCAAATCGTGGGCAATCCCGATGCCGTTACCCAGCGCGCCTGGGAGATATTGAGCTCGGCGATGAGGCGGGGCGCCGAAGCCCTGGTACTCACCTGTCCGCTCTGCCACTTTAACCTCGGCCAGAGACAGCCGGAATTAATGCAGCGATACAGCGATTTTACCGGCATGCCGCTTTTTTATTTCAGCCAGCTCCTTGCCATTTCCCTGGGAATCGACCCTGAGGTCTGCCATTTTGAGCTTGACTACGGTGCGCCTCTTTCTCTCCTCAAGAGTAAAAATTTAGTTTCCTGATGACTGTATAGAGATATAGAGAAGTAATGGGCAGGTTAGGTATTTTTCTTTGCTGCTGCAGCTTCAGTCCTCTGGATTCAGATGATGCGGAGAAGTTGTTGACCGAAGTCCGCCGCCATCCAGATGTTGCCTATGCCGAACTCCATCCCGACATGTGCCTGAATCCATCTTCAGAGGGACTGGTCGGGGCGATAAAGCAGAACCGGCTGGATGGGGTGATTTTCACCAGTTGCTCGTCGGTGCTTCATCGAGACGCATTTGGCGACCTGGCGAATTCTGCCGGCCTGACTCCGGACCAGTTCGAAGTGGTTGACCTGGGCGAGTTGGCTGTAGAAGACGTAATGAAAGCGGTGGCGAACCTTTCCGCCAGATTGACATCAGCGTCGCCGGTACTTGAAGCTGGCCTGCCGGTTACCGGAAAGGCGTTAGTCATCGGTGGAGGCGTGGCCGGTATTCAGGCAGCCTTGGACATCGCCGATGCCGGTTACGAGGTCTTCCTGGTGGAACGAGACCCCAGCATCGGCGGACACATGATACAGTACTCCGAGGTCTTTCCCACGCTGGACTGCCCGCAGTGCATCCTGACCCCCAAGATGGTGGAGGTCGGTCAGCACCCCAACATCAGGCTGCTGACCTATTCGGAGGTAGACAGCGTTTCCGGCCGGATAGGTGATTTTTCGGTTCGGGTTAAAAGAAAGGCCTCCTACGTGGAACGGGATAAGTGCACCGGGTGTGGAGAATGTGCCATTGTCTGCCCGGTGGAAGTATATAGCGAATACGAGCGGGGCATAGCCTCGCAGAAAGCAATCTATAAGCCCTTCGGGCAGGCGGTACCCGCCATCTTTACCGTGGAAAAGAGAGGGCTCTCTCCCTGCCGGGTGGCTTGTCCGGCTGGCGTTAATGCCCAGGGGTATATCGCCCTCATTTCCCAGGGCAAGTTCCCGGAAGCTCTGGAGGTGGTGCGCCGGACCATGCCCTTTGCCGGAGTAATGGGGCGGGTCTGTACTCATCGCTGTGAGACGGAGTGCGAACGAAAGACGGTCGACGAGCCCATGGCCATACGTTCCCTGAAGCGGTTCATTGCCGACTATGAGCTCAATGCAGGCCGGGAGAAGGCGGCTCCGGTTGAGAAGACAAGGCAGGAGAAGGTGGCGGTCGTTGGCTCCGGTCCGGCCGGCCTGGCCTGTGCGTATGACCTGGTCCGGAAAGGGTATCCGGTGACGGTATTTGAAGCCATGCCGGCGGCCGGCGGTCTGCTGCGCTACGGGATTCCGGAATACCGGCTGCCGAAGGAAGTGCTGGATAACGAGATTGATTACGTCAGAGAACTCGGCGTGGAAATCAAAATGAATAGCCTCGTGGCGGACATCGGCCAGCTTTTTAAGGAAGGATATAAGGCTGCTTTTCTCGGCACCGGAGCTGGCATGAGCCAGAAGATGGGCATTCCCGGCGAGGAAATGCCGGGGGTAATACACGCCCTTGATTTCCTGAAGCGGGCGAATTCAGGAGACAAGGTAAGTCTGGGACAGCGGGTGGCGGTCATCGGAGGGGGCAATGCGGCGGTGGATGCCGCACGAGTGGCCCAGCGCCTCGGCGCCGGTGAGGTTTCCATTGTCTACCGGCGCTCCCGCGATGAAATGCCCGCCGTCGCCGCTGAGGTTGATGAGGCGGAAAAAGAGGGCGTCAGGCTCCACATTCTGGCCGCGCCGACGAAGATATTGAGCAAAGGTGATAAATTAACCGGCATCGAGTGTACCCGCATGGAACTGGGGGAGCCCGATGCCAGCGGTCGCCGTCGTCCTATCCCGGTCGAAGGCTCGGAATTTATCATGGATGCTGACAATGTCATTATTGCCATCGGGCAGGTGGTGGATAAAGCCGGACTGCCCGAAGAGCTGGCTTACACTGACCGGGGTACACTTAACGTCGACCCTGTCACATATGAAACAAACGTGGCCGGTGTCTTCGCCGGCGGCGATGCCGTTACCGGGCCGGCTGATGTCATCGGGGCAATTGCGGCCGGTAAAGAGGCCGCCGAAAGCATCGGCCGCTATCTGAATGGCGCGGACCAGCGTCAGGGAAGGCCGGAACAGCGTAGCAGGGTCGAGGAAGTATCAAAAGAGGGAGTTAAACCGAAGCCCAGGGCAGCCATGCCGCTGCTTGACCTGGAGCAAAGAGCTGGCTCTTTTGCCGAGGTTGAACTTGGCTTCGACGAAAAAACGGCCATTGAGGAGGCCAAGCGCTGCTTGAACTGCGCCGGTTGCTGCGAATGTCTCTCCTGTGAAAAGGCCTGCGAAAGGCAGGCCATCAATCACGCGATGGTTGACAGTTATGATGAGCTTAATGTCGGTGCCATTATCGTGGCCACCGGATTTGAACTCACCCCCAAGAAAAGCATAACCGAGTTTGAACCGGACCCTGACATCCTGGACGGAATTCAATTTGAAAGGATTCTCTGTCCCGGAGGTCCTACGGCCGGCGTGGTATTGAGACCGTCCGATGCCAAAACACCCAAAGAGGTGGTGCTCATTTCCTGCGTGGGCTCGCGCGACCCGGAGCACGGCGTTCCTTATTGTTCTAGGGTATGCTGCATGTACCTGGCAAAAATGGCCATGCTCTACAAGCACGCCGTCCCCGAGGGCCAGGCCTATGTTTTTTATATGGACACCAGAACCACCGGCAAAGGTTACGAGGAGTTTTTGCAGAGGGCTGTGGAAGAGGACGGGGCATTATATTTAAGGGGGAGAGTGTCCAAAGTGTTCCGGGAAGGGGAGAAGCTCAAGGTCTGGGGCGCTGATACCCTGACGGGCAAGAGAGTCGAAGTGTCCTGCGACCTGGTGGTGCTGGGCATGGCGATGGTACCTAATCCGGCGGCTGCAGAGCTGATGCGCACGCTCGGCATCAATACTGATAGCTATGGGTTCATTACCGAAGCCCATTACAAGCTGCGTCCTCTGGAGACCTCTGTCCCCGGTATCTATATAGCCGGGACCGCTCAGGGCCCCAAGGACATCCCCGACTCTGTAGCCCAGGGGAGCGGTGCCGCCAGCAAAGTGCTGGCCCTTTTCTCTAAGAAAGAACTGGCGCTGGAAAAAGTGGCAAAGCGATGAAAGAGAAGCGAATCGGCGTCTTTGTCTGCCACTGCGGGCTGAATATTGCCGGCACCGTGGATGTGGAACGCGTTGTCGAACAGATAAAGGACTATCCCGGTGTCGCCCATGCCGAGCACTATATCTACATGTGCTCCGACCCCGGGCAGGAACTGGTGCGAAAGGCGATTAAAGAAAAGAACCTCAATGGCATTGTTATGAGCAACTGTTCCCCCTCCCTCCACCTTAATACTTTTCGCAATCTGGTGGCGTCGGAAGGGGTTAATCCTTTCTTCTGTGAAGTGGCCAATATACGGGAGCAGTGCAGCTGGCCCCATAATGCTTATAAAGAGACAGCCACCAGGAAAGCGGTAACCATAATCAAATCGGTCATCGAAAAGCTGCGCCGCAATATCTCTCTCACTCCTCTGGTGGTGCCGCTGACCAAAAGGGTGATGGTCATCGGGGCCGGGGTTGCCGGCATGCAGTCGGCGCTGGACATTGCCGACAGCGGCTATGAGGTCGTGCTGGTGGAGAAAAGCCCCGGTATCGGTGGGCATGCCACGCAGCTATCGGGAACGTTTCCCATCGATGGCCGCGTTCCCTGCCTGGTTTCACCGCTGATGTCAAAGGTGGCGGCGCATTCCAATATCAGGCTCTACGCTTATTCAGAGTTGGAAGATATCAACGGGTACGTCGGTAATTTCCAGGTGAGTATCAGGAAGAAAGCGACCAGCGTTGATGAAGCCAAGTGTAACTACTGCGGACTTTGCCTGGGAAGCTGTCCCGTTGAGGTCCCTTCCGAGTTCGACCGTGGTTTAACCAACCGCGGCGCCATCTACGTTCCCTTCCGGGAGACGTTGCCGCAGCGTCCGGTGCTCGACCGGGAAACATGCCTGCATTTCGCCGGCGGTGAATGCCATGCCTGTGAAGAGGTCTGTCCCGGTAAAGCCATCGATTTCCAGCAGGAGGATGTAATAGCCGAGGAAGAGGTGGGTGCCATTATCGTGGCCACGGGATATGAGCTTTTCCCCTGCAACCGTATCACGGAGTACGCCTCAGACCCGGATATAATCGATGGTTTGCAGATGGAGAGGCTGCTTTCACCATCCGGGCCAACTTCAGGAGAGGTCAGGAGGCCGTCTGATGGGAAAGTACCCGAGCAGGTGGTCTTCGTGCAGTGCGTCGGGTCGCGCGACCCTGAACACGGCGTGTCCTACTGCTCCCGGGTGTGCTGCATGTACGTGGCGAAGCAGGCGCAGCTTTACAAGCAGGCCGTCCCGGATGGACAGCCGTATGTTTTCTATATAGACATTCGCTCCGACGCCAAGGGCTATGAGGAATACGTCAAGAAGGTCGTGGACGAGGAAAGGGTGCTATATCTCAGGGGCAGAGTATCCAAGATATTCCGTGATGGGGACAAGCTCAAGGTCTGGGGTGCGGATACCCTGGTCGGGAAGAGCGTTGAGATTTCTGCCGACCTGGTGGTTCTGGCGACGGCTATGGTACCCAGCGCGGGGGCAAAAGACCTGGCCAGGAGGCTCAACATCATCGCTGACCAGCACGGTTTTATCACTGAAGCGCACATAAAACTAAGGCCGGTGGAGACGCTTACCGCCGGCATTTACATTTCTGGAACGGCGCAGTGGCCGAGGGACCTGCCCGATACTGTCTCCTCAGCGAGCGGTGCGGCGAGCAAAATCCTCTCTCTCTTTTCCCGTAAAGAGCTGCTCCACGACCCGACGGTGGCGACGGTTGATGCCGAGGTATGCCGTGGCTGTGGGCAGTGTGTCTCCACCTGTTCCTTCCAGGCAATCGAACTTGACCCGGTGAAAAAGGTGGCATGGGTCAATGAAGCGGTATGTGAAGGCTGCGGCGCCTGCGCCGTTACCTGCCCATCTCAGGCGATAAGCCACAAGAACTGGACTGCGCGGCAGTTCTTCGAGATGGTCGATATTGCCACTGCGGAATACGCGTGAGTATATAAAATGTCTAAAACAGAAGCGGTTTTGGTAATAGGGGCCGGGGCGGCGGGAATAAAGGCCTCGCTGGAGCTGGCGGAGGCGGGGCACAAGGTCTTTCTCTGCGAGCGGAAGCCGAGCCTCGGGGGCGCACTGGTCCAGATGGACAAATGGTTCCCGGATAACCACTGCAGTCTGTGCCAGATGCTCCCCACACTGAACAGGGATATGTCCTCCCAGCATTGCCTGCGGCGAGGTCTGGTTCACCCCAATATCGAACTACTGTACAGCACGGAGGTAACCGGATTGCAGGGCGAGGCGGGCGATTTCCGGGTGACACTGGCTACCAGGAGCACGGGTGTGGATTCTGAATTATGCATTGGCTGTGGACTCTGCACCGAGGTCTGCCCGGTCGAAACGGAAAGCCGGTTTGAAGAGGGATTGAGTCGGAGCAAGGCCATTGGCGTGCTGAACCCGTACGCGGTGCCTCGACGCTATGCCATAGACTGGGAGAGTTGCACCCGCTGCGGGGAGTGCGTGAATAAGTGCCCGACCAAGGCCATAAATCTGGAACAGAAGGAAAGTACCCGGCAGCTTCAGGCAGGTGCCATTATTATATCGACCGGCTTCGAGGAGTTCGACCCGCGCCTCGCCACGCAGTATGGCTACCGGCGCTATCCCAACGTTATAACGAGCATTGAGCTGGAAAGAATACTCAGTGCCAGCGGCCCTTCTGAGGGAAGTCTGGTTCGCCCTTCGGACGGCCGGACGCCGGCGTCGATTGCCTTTCTGCAGTGTGTCGGCTCGCGGGACAGCCGGAGGGATTACTGTTCCTCGGCGTGCTGCATGTTCGCCGTCAAGGAAGCTACCCTCATCAAACAGACTCATCCGCAGGCAGATGTCCATATCTTCTTCATGGACCTCAGAGCATTTGGCAAGGGGTACTACCGCTACTATGAGCAGGCCAGGGATGAACTCGGTGTGCAGTTCACCCGCTGCCGCGTCCCGGTGGTGAAACAGGACCCGCAGACCCACGACCTCATGCTTAAAATAGCTTCTGATGAGGGCCAACCGGTGAAACGTGAATTTGAAATGGTCGTGCTCTCCGTGGGCCAGAGGCCGGCTGCGGAATTCAATGAGCTCTGCCAGGTCATGGGCGTGGGGACAAATAAGTGGGGTTTCTGCCAGACGCAGCCCTTCTCTTCAGTCGAGACATTGCGGGAAGGAGTATACGTATGCGGCAGCGCGGCCAGTCCCAAGGACATCGCTGATACCATGGTCGAAGCCGGTGCCGCTGCCTGTGGAGCATCGAAATGGCTCAGCTTGCCTGCTGCCCGCGAAACTGAAAAAGAAGCGGCGGAGAAGCCAGCCGAAGAAGAGCCGATAACAGCCGTTTTTCTGTGTGGCTGTGGCGATGAAATCGCCTCTGCCCTTGACCTTGAACAGATAGCGGATTACATCAGAGAATCGCCGGGAATCGTTCACGTTGAACAGGTGCCCTACCTCTGTTCAGGTGATGCTATGGAAACATTGGGCAGGCGGGTGAAGGAGCATAGGGCCAACCGGCTGGTGCTTGGCGCGTGCACATATGTCACCGACTCCC
>CAZQWO010000066.1:0-8460 GCA_964597015.1 uncultured Dehalococcoidaceae bacterium | reverse complement strand
CCGGATGGTGATACCGGGACCAACATGCTGCTGACCATGCGCTCCACCATTGAGGAGGCTTACCGCGCTCCTGACCACAGCGCTTCGGCAGTGGCCCGGTCTATGGCCAAAGGGGCATTGATGGGGGCGCGGGGAAATAGCGGTGTTATTCTTTCCCAGATTTTGCGCGGACTGGCACAGAAACTGACGGAGAAAGAATCGTTCAACGCCGCTGACCTGGCCAACGCTTTACAGGAATCATCGGCCATGGCATACAGAGGCATCAGCAACCCGGTGGAAGGGACGATGCTGACCGTTATCAAGGATGTAGCCACGGCGGTAGAGGCGGAAGTGGCTGGAAACGGCAGAGACCTGATTGCGGTTATGGAAGCAGCGGTCAACGCCGCCGGCGAATCAGTGGCCAATACGCCAAATCTGCTTGAGGTGCTGCGTGAAGCCGGTGTGGTTGATGCCGGCGGACAGGGGCTGCATACCATTCTCGATGGTGCCCTGCGCTACCTCAGGGGTGAGATGGAGCAGATGCGGTTCCGCAAGCCGCAGATAATTGTCACCGACCTGCATGCCACCAAGCTGCCGCAGATGATTGCCGCCGACGAGGAGCCCTACGGGTACTGCACCGAATTTCTCCTCAAAGGCGAAAAGCTGGACACAGAGAAGATGAGAAAGAAGCTGGAGAAGAAAGGCGAATCGCTCATCGTGGTCGGTGATAATACCGCGGCCAGAATTCACATTCATACCCTTGAACCTGGTGACGTCGTTTCATACGCCGGCAGCCTGGGCACGCTGCATCAGGTCTCGATTCGGAATATGGACGAACAGCACCAGGATTACTTGGAGATGCAGAGGGACAGGGGCCCGGCGGTGGACACGGCAATTGTGGCGGTTGTCCCTGGCGAAGGGTTAAGCGATGTTTTTACCAGCCTTGGTGTAACGGTTATCGTTCCCGGTGGGCAGACCATGAATCCCAGCACCAAAGACCTGCTCCAGGCGGTTGAGGAAGCCGCTGCCGACAAGGTGATTATTTTGCCCAATAATAAGAACATTATAGCTGCAGCCAACCAGGTGCAGGAGCTCACGGAAAGAAAAATTGAGGTGGTGCCTTCGAGGACCATCCCGCAGGGAGTGGCGGCACTGCTGGCCTTTGACTATGAAGCGGGCCTGGAGGCTAATATAGAGATAATGACCAGAGCCATATCAGCGGTGAAAACAATTGAGATATGCCGCGCCGTGCGCTCGACCAAGCTGGGCGATTTAAAAATCAAAAAGAAACAGCCGATTGGCTTCCTGGATGGCGACCTGGTGGCGGTGGGGGAGAGCGGCCTTGAGGTACTCAACAAGATGCTGTCCGAACTGGACCTGGGTAAAATTGAGGTAATCACCATTTACTACGGAGCTGATACCAAGTCGGATGAGGCGGAGCAGGTGGCGAGCGATATTCGCAACCGGTATCCGCAGCTGCAGATAGAGGTGGTGAGAGGCGGGCAGCCGCACTATAACTATATTATTTCCATAGAATAAAGAGCGGGAGTCAAAGCTATGGCAGTTGAAATTGTTACCGACAGTCTCTCCGATATCACTCCGGAGTTCGCCAAGGAGCTGGGCGTTACCACTGTGCCACTCTATGTGCGTTTTGGCGAGGAGGTCTACCGGGATAGGGTGGAGATGAGCACTGATGAGTTCTACCATAAACTGGTTCACGGTGATACCTTCCCGACCACAACCCAGCCTTCACCGGGTGATTTCCTCGCGGTCTATGAAAAACTGGCCAAGAAAACCGATAAAATTCTGGTTGTTACCGTATCCAGCGTGCTCAGTGGTACCTATCAGTCGGCAATGCAGGCCAAGAGCATGATGGAGGAGAAATGCCGGATTGAGGTCATTGACTCGCGAAAGGTGGCCATGAGCCTGGGATTGATAGTGATTAAAGCGGTCAAAGCGGCCAAGGCCGGAGCAGGCCTTGACGAATTGGCTGACCTGGTGCGCAAAGCCATACCCCACTCACATCTTGTTATATATTTTGACACTCTCAAATATCTGGCCAGGGGGGGACGTATCGGTAAGGCACAGGGGTTGATGGGCGCAATGTTGTCGATAAAGCCGATACTTACCATAAAAGATGGCGAGATGGCACCCTTGACCAGGGTAAGGTCTCTCGCGGCGGGTCTGGATTATCTATATAATTTTGTGCCTGGCCTTGCCAAGATTGAAGCCCTGGCAGTGGAGCATACCACCAAACCTGATGAAGCAGACGAGTTAGTTGAGCGCCTCAGTACAATTATCCCCAAAGAGCGCATCTATCGGTCCATAGTTAGCCCGGTGCTGGGGACACATGCCGGTCCCAATGCCCTTGCGTTAACTGTTCTGGAGGCAGAATAGGCAATAATGCCGGTAAAGGTTGTGACCGATAGTGTCGCTGACCTGCCGTCCAAGGTAGTCGAAGAACTGGGGATTACCGTTATCCCGCTTAATGTTCGCTTTGGTGAGAAGGTATATCGTGATGGCGTTGACCTGACCACCGAGCGATTCTACCAGGAACTAACGCGCAGCAAGATTTTACCGGTAACTTCTGTGCCGTCGCCGTTAAGCTTCGCTACCGCCTATGATAAACTGGCCGAAGAAACGGACCAGATTCTGGTCATAATGCTTTCTTCCACACTCAGCGCCACCCACGAGGTAGCGGTGCAGAGCATCGGCCTGATGAAGCGGCCATGCCGCGTGGAGGTAATAGATTCTGGGTGCGCGGTAATGGCAGAGGGATTCCTGGTCATTGCTGCCGCCAGAGCGGCAGCGGCCGGAGCCACGATGGAAGAGCTCATGGAACTGGTGCACCGCAATATCCCCCGCGTTGATATGCGGGCTGCCTTTGACACACTGGAATATCTGAGGAGGGGTGGGCGCATCGGGGCGGCCCAGGCGCTGATGGGGGCAGCGCTCAGGATTAATCCTATCATCACCTTGAAAAATGGTCTGGTGGAGCCGGCGGGCAGGACGCGTTCCCGAAAGAAGGCAGTTGAGCATCTGTATCGGTTTGTCGCAGGCTACAAGAACATCGAGGAATTGGCGGTGGAAGAAGCCGCCTGCTCTGAGGATGCCGATTTATTGACGGACAGGCTGGGCAATCTGTTTCCTAAAGAGCGCATTTACCGGAGCAGGACAACACCGGTTATCGGCGCTCATACCGGGCCCGGTCTGCTGCTGGTGGCGGTAATGGGGGATAAATAGCAACTGGAAGGTGAGAGTCAGGTGGCGGCTGATTTTGGACCTCTGCTTAAAATTCTGGAGCTGGAGCAGAAGAAGGGATATGATAATACCGCTGTCATGGGTGGTCTGGACCGGTTTTTAAAGAACTGGGCTGGACAGGCCGCGGCAATTATTCCAGAACGCCGACTTCTGAGCCGTTTCCGGCAGCTGGTGACAAAGGCGGATTACGCCTCTCTATCTGAAGAGCAGCGCCGGGATTGGGCGAGCAGTGTCCTGAGTCTGGTTGCGGAACTGGAGGGAGGTGCACCCGGCCGGGTTAAACCAGAGGGCAAAGCGCCGTCCCTTCCCAAAGTAAAGAGAGCCAGACCGGTTAAAGCAGCAGCGCCAGTCAACGGACAGGGTCTGGACTCTCCAGTAACCACGGTTAGAGGCATCAGCACGGCACTGGCGGCCAGGTTCGGCAAGCTGGGAGTGAAGACGGTGCGTGACCTGCTCTATTTCTTCCCCCACCGCCATCTTGACTACAGCCAGATAAAACACATCTCGGAAATCACCGAGGGTGATGAGCAAACCATAATCGCCAACGTCTGGCAGGCGCAGGCCACCCGGCTGGGCTATCGGCGGGGTACTGAGGCGATTGTTGGCGATGAGACGGGCAATATGCGGGTGGTGTGGTTCAATCAGCCCTACCTGGCCAAAAAGATGCCGACCAATGCCCGCATCGTGCTCAGCGGTCGGGTCAGCCTGTTCAAGGGACACCATGTCTTCGAGTCTCCCGAATGGGAGTTTGTTGAGGACAAAGACCTGGTTCATACCGGCCGACTCGTTCCCGTCTATTCACTGACGCAGGGGCTGTACCCCCGCCAGGTAAGAAAACTGATGAAAGAGGTGGTCGACCGGTGGGCAGGGCAGGTGGATGACTTCCTGCCGGCGGAGCTTAGAGAGCGCTGCGACCTGCTGGAACTGCCGCAGGCTATAAGTCAGGCACACTACCCTGAAGATACGATGCTGAAGGACAGGTCAAGGGTGCGCCTGGCATTTGATGAGCTTTTTATACTGCAGCTCGGCGTGGTGAGTCGGAAGCATGACTGGCAGGAGAGCCAGCCCGACAGCGCTTTCACAGTTGACAGGGAGCTGGTCGATAACTTTATCCAGTCCCTGCCTTTCTCGCTCACGTCGGCGCAGCAAAAGGTACTGAAAGAGATGCTGAACGATATGCAGCAACCTCAGCCGATGTCCCGGTTATTGCAGGGGGAGGTGGGGAGCGGTAAAACGGTGGTGGCCACCGTAGCTCTCCTGATGGCGGCGGCCAACGGCTACCAGGGCGCTTTCATGGCCCCGACCGAGATTCTCGCCGAGCAGCACTATGCCACGCTGTGTCAGCTTCTCTCCAGGGCGGGTAGTCAGGAAGAGGAAACGCCGTATCTGAAAAGATTTTCCGGGCTGCTGCCTCGCCCCATCACGGTGGCGTTGCTCATCGGTGATATCGCGCAATCACAGAAGCAGGAACTGCAGCAGCGCATTATGGCTGGAGATGTCGATATTGCTATCGGCACGCACGCTCTCATCCAGAAAGGCGTTGAGTTCGGCAAGCTGGGTCTGGCGGTGGTCGATGAGCAGCACCGATTTGGCGTGACCCAGCGCTCGGCACTGCGGCAGAAGGGGTTCCGTCCCCACATGCTGGTCATGACCGCCACCCCCATCCCCCGCACCCTGGCGCTGACCCTTTACGGCGACCTTGACCTTTCCGTTATCGATGAGCTGCCGCCGGGCAGGCAGACGGTAAAGACCAAGTGGCTCAGGCCGTCACAGCGGGAAAGCGCCCATAACTTCATCCGCAAACAGGTGGCCGCCGGGCATCAGGCATTCATCATCTGTCCTTTAATCGAGGAATCAGAAGCGATTGTCGCGCAGGCGGCGGTGGTGGAATACGAAAGGCTGTCGCAGGAGGTCTTTTCCGACCTGAAGCTCGGCCTGCTGCATGGTCGACTCTCCGGCGAGGAAAAGGATGAGGTGATGCAGCGTTTCCGTGACCGGCAACTCGATATACTGGTCTCAACGCCGGTGGTGGAGGTCGGCATTGACATCCCCAACGCCACGGTGATGCTCATTGAGAGCGCCGACCGCTTTGGTCTTTCCCAGATGCACCAGTTCCGGGGTCGCGTTGGGCGGGGGGAGGCGCAGAGCTACTGCATGCTGCTCGCCGAGAACCCGTCGGAAGTGGGCCGGGAACGCCTGGACATCATTGAGAACGTCCAGGACGGCTTTGTCCTGGCGGAGGAAGATTTAAAGCTGCGCGGTCCGGGCGAGTTCTTCGGCACGCGGCAGAGCGGACTGCCTGACCTGCGCATGGCCAGGCTCTCCGATGTCAAGATTCTGGAGATGGCCCGCAGCGAGGCGATAGCACTGTTTCAGGTGGACCCCGGTCTGAAAAAGCCCGAACACAAGCTGCTGGCCGGCGAGATGTCCAGGGTATGGCCGCAGGCCAACGCCGGCGAATGGAGCTAGCTTTCTCAGTCCACCCGGTATTTCTTCACCACCGACTCGTTAAGTTCTACCCCCAGCCCCGGCTTGTCCCGAAGGTCGATATAGCCGTCCTTATTTATTCTAACCGGTTCCGTCAGCAGTTCTTCGCGTAGCGGATTGTAGTTGCGGTCGAACTCCTGGAGCAGGCTGTTGGGTATGGAGGCGCTGAAGTGCAGGTTGGACACCAGCGCGACTGCCGAGGAAAAGGAGTGGGGCACGCAGATGATATTCCAGGCGCTGGCCATGGCAGCGATTTTTTTCGCCTCGGTGATGCCGCCGCACCAGGTGGTATCGGGCTGGGCGATGTCAAGCGCCTGATTGATGATAAGGTCGCGGTATCCGTAGCGGGTGAATTCGTTCTCACCGGCGGCCAGCGGCATATCGATGGCGTGGGCCACTTTGGCGCTGCCCTCAATATCTTCCGCCGGCACAGGCTCCTCAAACCAGAAGATGTCGAACTCCTCCATCTTGCGTGCCATCCTTATCGCCTCGTAAGATGTGTAGACATTATTCCCATCGACGAGCAGGTCGATGTTCGGGCCAATGGCTTCCCTGACTGCTTTTATCCTTGCTATGTCGTCGGCCTGGCTGAGGCGCCCTATCTTCATCTTGACGGCGGTGAACCCCTCCTTCACATAAGAGGCCATTTCATCGGCCAGTTCCTTGAGGCCTTTACCCTCGGCATAGAAACCGGCGCTGGCGTAGGCCCTGATTTTCTCGTAGCAGCCGCCGAGGAGTCGGTACAGGGGCATGCCGACCGCCCTGGCCTTGATGTCCCAGAGCGCGATGTCGATGCCGCTCATGCTGGCGATGATGGCTCCCCTGCGTCCGTGCTTGATGGACCGCTGGTACATGGTCTCCCAGAGCCGCTCGTTGTTCATCGGGTCTTCGCCGATGAGGTAGTCGGCGAGCTCTTTCTCGATAATCATCTTGGTAATCATCGGCGGCCCGCCGAAGTAAGCGGCTTCCCCGATTCCGGAAATCCCTTCGTCAGTATCTATCCTGACCAGCACGGCGCTGCGGTGGGGCAGGGTATAGGTGGCGTCCATGATGGGTTTATCCAGCTGGCAGGTCAGGGCCATGGCTTCAACTTTACTTATCTTCACTTAATTGTCCTCCTTTGGTGGCCGCTTTTGGATATGCTGCCACTATTATAATGAAATTGTCCCCGGCAGTAAAAGGGGGAGTGAAGAAACGCCTTTACAGCCACTGGCTTTTGGGCTAAAATGATTTTTTAGGCGGGTGTAACTCAGTGGCAGAGTATTTGCTTCCCAAGCAAAGAGTCGTGGGTTCGAATCCCATCACCCGCTCCAGAAAATCTTCGATTTTCCTTAACAACTTGAGCTCGATTCGTGCGTAAATTTCGCTTAACTTTTTTCACTGCTCTGCTCTCCTTTTGGCCGTCTTTTCCGTTTGTAATCTAAGCTGAGTACTACCCAGTCATGCCCTAACTTCTTGCCCTCTACCTGCCCTTTTTCGAGAAGTAGCCTTAGATGTCTCTCCGATATGCCCATTCTTTGGGCAGCCTCTTTAACGCTGTACATGCCCATATTATAGCCGTTATAGGAAATAAATACAAATTCTCATATATTGACACACGGCTATCACAGGGATATTATTGAGACACATCAACAGAGAGAACGAACATGGAGCAACCAAGATTAACGGAACAAGACCGGAGAATTCTACAACTTGCCCGAACTGTATTAGAGCATGACGAACAAGAATCTATAGAAGCGGAAACCACCGAAACTTCACCCGATATAATTTACAGGTCTTCGGAGGCGGACACAACGGAATTGACAGAATACGAACAGTTCGAGCTTGCCTATACCGATATAAGATACAGCGGGTCAGATGTTATTCCCTTAATAAGATTTCTACAGAGACGTGGAGCCGATATCCTAGTCAGGGAAGATTACGTCGGAGATGTATCTGATTTTGAGGAACCAGATTGGATTGTTGACGGTATCATTGTACGAAATGGCCTGACACTTCTATATGGCGAGAGTGGAGTGGGCAAAACGACCTTTCTACTAAACATGGCTGATTCTATTCAAAGGAGAGTCAACCTATTTGGTAGAGATTGCAGACAAGGTACAGTATTGTTCATCGAACAGGATGAAACAGGACAATTATTACGACAGCATAGAGATATCATGCAGAAACCGAATCCCTTGCTAGTAGCAAGAAAGGACATCGTCTGGGAAGGTAGGCATTTTTGTGTTGACTTTGATAATACCCTTCGAGTATGCCAAGCTGACGTTGTAATAGTGGATTCTTATACATCACTTGGGATAGAAGATATAACCCGTCCCGAATCTGGGTTGGTGTTCGACGAATTACGGAGAAAAGCAAGACAATATAATTGCGCAATCTGTATTGTACACCATACTAGCTTGAGTGGCAGACCAATGGGCAGTTCATTGCATATAGCTAAGGTAGATTCTATGATTGCCCTAAATAAAGCTGCAAGTGGGGACGGCTTTGATACAATAAATATCATACAGGAAAAGATTAGAGGAACACGGTTTGAGCCCCTTACATTGCGGTTCTACCACACTACACTTGAAATGCGACCTTTGCAGGCTACACTAAAAGACCAAGTACGAGAGTTATTCTTTGCCGGAACGCCCGATGACGAAATAGTGTCTATGTTCCCTCCAACACAACGCTCTACTATAAGGAGATATTTGAGAGAATTTAGGCGTAGCTAGAGGCGGATTTATACTT
>CAZQWO010000065.1:0-8515 GCA_964597015.1 uncultured Dehalococcoidaceae bacterium | reverse complement strand
GGGGTTGATTTCAATGACCACCACCCGCCCCGTCTTCGGGTCGTGGGCGAACTGAATATTGGTGCCGCCGATTACCCTTATGCCTTCAACTATCCGGTATGAATACTCCTGCAGTCGCTTTTGCAGCTCCTCGTCTATGGTCAGCATCGGCGCCGTGCAGAAGGAATCACCGGTATGCACACCCATGGCATCAACGTTTTCAATGAAGCATACCGTTATCATCTGGTTCTTGGCGTCCCGTACTACTTCAAGCTCCAGCTCTTCCCAGCCCAGGACTGATTCTTCAATGAGCACCTGGCCGATAAGGCTGGCGGCAATGCCTCGGCTGGCCACAGTGCGCAGTTCTTCCACGTTGTACACCAGACCGCCACCCGTCCCGCCCAGGCAATAAGCGGGACGAACCACAACCGGATAACCAAGCTCAGCCGCCACCCGTTCCGCATCCTCAACACTGTAAACCGCTTCGCTACACGGCATTTCTATGCCGAGTTGATTCATGGTCTCCTTAAAGGCGACTCTATCTTCACCCCGGATGATGGCATCGACCTCGACACCGATGACCCTGACGCCATATTTATCCAGTACGCCAGCTTTGGCAAGCTCAGCACTTAAGTTCAGGCCCGTCTGCCCACCGAGATTGGGCAGGATAGCATCCGGTCGCTCCTGCTTGATGATTTCGGTCAACGTTTCAAGGTTGAGGGGCTCTATGTAGGTAACATCTGCCATACCGGGGTCGGTCATGATTGTGGCCGGGTTTGAGTTCACCAGGACGATTTCATAACCCAGGCTGCGGAGCGCCTTACAGGCCTGTGTCCCGGAGTAGTCAAACTCACAGGCCTGACCGATAACGATAGGCCCAGAGCCAATAATCATCACCTTCTTGATATCATCTCGCCTCGGCATGCAGATACCCCCTCAACTTTTTTAAATGTTCATTTCCCAAGTGCCTCATCTCTGATGTGAGACCTGTCGACCGACCGCAAGTGATTTGCTTATTTAATCTCAATACTGGAGTTCAAGTGCCTGACAAAGGACTCGATTAAATAATACATAGCGGTGGCGCCGGCATCCTGCACGCCGATGGTTTTTTCACGGTGCCAGCTGGCCCGGCCATGCTTGGACATCATCGGAATGGTGGCTTTCATGCCTTCCTCAGCCGCCGTTACCGCCGCCTTCAGGGCAGCCTCAATACCCCCACCACCAGCCAGCTCCTTTTTAAACGCCGCCGCCGCCGGCACAAGACAATCGAGTAAGGTTTTATCTCCAACCTCGGCTTTGCCCCTTCTCTTGATACTGTCGACCGCCCCATCAGCCAGCAATGCCAAATCATCAACCTCAATAGTCTTCTTCCCCATAGCCGCTTTGCCGGCGCCCATGAAAGCTGAGGCCAGTAATGTGCCAAAGGTGGACGGACTTGCTTTGTTAAATTGAAGACCGCACTGGGCCAGCAGCTGACCGACGTCTTCCGGGACTGGAGAGGTTAAGTACTCGCTGAGACCTTTGCTACCAAGCTCCACGGTAACACCAAGGTCGCCATCGCCGATGACCGCGTCAAGCTGCCGCAGCTCCTCACTGTGGCTCTTAAAATCAGACGCTACCTCTTTCAGGATAGACACTATATTCGCGGTCGTAAGCATAGACTATCATCGCCTCCACTGCTGCAGGAACGGTGAGAAAGCCGGCGCATCCAGCAGGGCCTTGAATTCCTTGTTGAGCCTGAGCAGAGTCAGCGAAGCACCAGCCATCTCCATCGAGGTGGCATATTCGCCAACGAATGTCTTGTAGACACCAAGACCGCCAGCGACGAGATTATCATGAATCCGGTTATTCAGAATGAAAAGCTCCTCGGGTGGTGTCGCGCCCAGTCCGTTTATCAGCACGGCCACCTCATCTCCTGACTTGAACGGGAGGTCCTCAATCACTTTTTTCGACATGATGTCCGCTATCTCGTCGGCCTTCTTCAGTTTGGTGCGCTCCAGCCCCGGCTCGCCATGAATGCCCATGCCAACTTCCATTTCGTCGTCGGCTATGGTAAAGGTCGGTTTGCCCGCTGCCGGTATGGTGCAGGGACTCAGGGCCACCCCGATGCTACATGTTTCCTCAATGACCCGGTCAGCCGTCGCTTTCACTTCTTCCAGGCTGGCCATGGTATCGGCCCTGGCCCCGGCCAGTTTATAGGCGAAAAAGAGGCCGGCCACGCCGCGGCGTTTGTCCTTTTCGGAACGCGGCGCCGAGACAACATCATCTTTAACAATGCTCATTTCCACTTTGATATCTTCCATCCCGGCCATTTCCGCCGCCATCTCAAAATTCATGACATCGCCGCTGTAATTACCGAAAATATAGAGGACGCCAGCCCCACCGTTTACTTCTTTAGTTGCCGCGAGCATATCATCAGCACCGGGCGAGGAAAACACGTTGCCCACCGAGACACCATCGAGCAGTCCGGGGCCAACGTAGCCGAGAAACACGGGTATATGGCCTGAGCCGCCACCGGTACAAATGCCCACTTTTCCTTTTATGGGAGCATCAGCCCGGACCAGAGCGCGCGGGCTGTCTTTTGCCACACGCAGATGATAAGGATAGGCTTTAAGGATACCGCCGATAGTCTCTTCCACCACCTGATAGGGGTCGTTGATTATCTTTTTCATGGCACTGATTCCCTCCTTGCGTAATAAATCATGAAGCGTATATTTGAAATCGGCAAACAGGATACTACTTTATATCAGAGTAATCCTAGCATATATATATCATCAGACACAATACACCGGTGTATATCCCAACACTCACCACCAGATAAGTAAATTTTGTTGACGGTATCCACAGCGCTCATGCTATGCTATGCAGGAATACTTCTTGAAGAGGTAATGATGAGCTTATACCGTTCTCTGCAGGAAAGGGAAGCCACCAACAGGCCGATAAGGATAGGTGTTATCGGGGCGGGAACATTCGGCTCGATGTTCCTGGCCCAGGCCAGGCAAACACCGGGCATGAAACTGGTTGGCATCGCCGAGCTGGATTTGGAAAAGGCAACGCAGACCTGTCTGGAAGCCGGATGGCCCCGGGAAGCCATTGCTTACGAGAATTCAGCAGGTGCTATCAATGATGGCGCCAACAAGGGCAGGATAATACTGACCGATAATGCGGAGCAGCTAATCAAGGCGGAGCTGGACATTATTGTGGAAAGCACCGGGGTGGCCGAGGCAGGGACATATCATGCCTGGACAGCCATAGAACAAGGCAAGCACGTGGTCATGGTAAATATCGAGGCAGGCGCGCTGCTGGGTCAGGTGCTTAATAAAAAGGCCAGAGAAAAGGGACTGGTATACTCTCTGGCCTACGGGGACCAGCCCGCCATAATCGATGAGATGATCGACTGGGCACGCACTATCGGTGTTGAGGTCGTCTGCGCCGGCAAGGGAACCCGCTACCAGCCGGAATACCATTACTCAACCCCGGATACCGTCTGGGACTACTTCGGTTTTACGCAGGAACAGCTGGCCACCGGCAGATACAATCCCCAGATGTACAACTCTTTCCTTGACGGCACCAAATCGGCCATTGAAATGTGCACGGTGGCCAACGCCTCGGGATTGATGCCGCAGAAAAACGGCTTGAAATTTCCTCCCGTGGGCGTCCAGAACCTGGCCAGTGTGCTCAAACCGAAAGCTGAGGGCGGCATACTGGAACATAGCGGCACGGTTGAGGTTGTGGCCAGCGAGCAGAGGGACGGCAGCCCCATCAAAGACCACCTGCGCTGGGGTGTCTATGTTGTCTATCGGGCCACGACCGACCATATGCGCCGATTTATCTCCACGCATGGCCTGGTCAAAGATGACTCCGGCGAGTATGTGGCCGCTTACCGGGCTTATCACCTTATCGGGCTGGAACTGGGCATAAGCGTGGCTAATGTGGCCCTGCGTGGCGAGGCAACCGGGTCAGCGGACTTCTTCGCCGCGGATGTAGCCTCAGCCGCCAAGAAGGAGTTAAAAGAGGGCGATGTCCTGGACGGCGAAGGCGGCTATACGGTATACGGTCGTCTGGCCAGGGCCGATGATAGTATAGCGGGAGGCTACCTGCCAATGGGATTGAGCCACGGCGCCAAGCTCCTGCGGCCGGTGAAAAAGGACTCAATTCTGACCTATCAGGATGTAGAGCTGGACAGGAGTCAGCTATCTTATAAGCTACGTAAAGAGCTGGAAGGGGATTTCAAGCCCGTCACTAAAATTTCACATCAGTGAGCATATTCAATTGAGAAGCGCCTCTTGAACCTCTGCAGTATGGCTACCGTCTTCATGCCGAAGAAACCTAAAAATACGACATTGCCCAGAGCATGAAAGGTATCAAACCAGATGCTGGTCAGCTGGTAGGTTAGAAAGGTCTTGAAATTTAGAGGGTAGATAAAAGAGGCCCAGAACCAGGTGTTCATTATCCAGCCGTAAAGATAACCCCAGATGGCGCCGAATATTATCAACGCTATTTTGCCCAGCCCGAATCGCCTTAGGTAGGCGGCGGAGACGCCGGCCAGCCCCCAGGCCAGCATCTGGTAAAGCGTCCACGGCCCCTGGCCGAGAAATAAGTTGGAGACAAGCGCCGTTATCGCCCCGACCATGAAGCCGGCCACCGGCCCAAATACGTACCCGGAACAGATTATCAGGTAGGTGCACGGCTGCACATTGGGTATCACCGCGAAAGGAACCCTGGCCACGGCGGATATGGTGCCCAGCATGGCAATCAACGCAATCTCCTTGGAGCTCATAGCGGTGGCCTCAAACTCGAAGAAGAAGGCAACGACGGCCAGGGCAACTATTATCGTGGCCGTCAGCCCCCAGTTGGCGAAGATTTGAAGCGGCGTCTGCGGAAACACGGGCGCTATAAAAGCCGCCGTCCCTACGACAAGCATCAACGCCAGGAAAATGTGACTTTTTCTCATTTCAACAGTTGTAAGACCTCGGCCACGGTCAATATATCGTCGGGCACACCGTATTTGCCGAATGCCTGGACCAGACGGTTTATCTGCGGCGAAAAGAGCAGCGCCCTTGAGAGCACGTCCCGCTTATCCCCGTCTACGACAATGTTCCCCTCGCTGAGCAAAATCACTCTGGCTGCATACTCGGCCACGGTTTCCACATCGTGGGTGACCAGTATGACCGTGTTTCCCTGGCCGGCATATTCATGCAGAAAGTTCATCAATTCCGACTTAAGCCGGTATTCCATGCCTCTGGTCGGCTCGTCCAGGATTAATATCCCGGGCTGAATCGCCAGCACCGATGCCAGGGCCACCCGCTGTTTCTCCCCACCGCTTAAGTCGCGGGGGTACTTTTTCCGGTACTCCTCCAGCCCGAACCTCGCCAGGACTTCGTCAATCCGCAACCTTACTTCCCCTTCCCCCAGTCCTAAATTTTTCAGGGTAAAGGCTATCTCCTCCTCAACGGTATCGGCAAAGAGGTGGTCATTGGGGTTCTGAAATACAAAACCGACTTTTCTGGCCAGCTCGGCAACGGTCGCCTTGCGGGTATCAATGCCGTCAATCGCTACCTGACCTTTGGTTGGCGGCAAAAGGCCGTTGAAATGTTTCACCAGCGTCGTTTTCCCCGAGGCGTTCCGCCCCATAATAGCCACGAACTCCCCTTCGCTTACTTTCAGGTTTACGTTCCGCAAGGCAGCAGGACTGTCAGGATAGACGTGCCAGAGTTTTTCCACCTCAATTACCGGTTTACCGATGTTCTTTTCATCATGCTTGGGCAGTTCCCCAGAAATTTTGGTCAAAACTTCATGAAGCATTATCCGGCCCTCTTTAACGGTGAGGGGCGTCTGGGTATGAGCAACGCCCATTGCCTTAAGCTGGTGGGCCAGCTTGATTACTGGCGGTATGCCGACGCCCGCCTGACACAGTTCCTGATAATTCTGGTGCAGGACATCTCTCGTTTTGCCGTCAACAACGATTTTTCCCCCATCAAGCACTATCAATCTATCGACGTGCTGAATCACCCTGTCCAGCCGATGCTCAACCAGGATTACGGTGATACCCAGTTCATCGTTTAATCGCTGCACTATGGAAAGCACCTCTTCCGCGCTCTTGGGGTCCAGTTCAGAGGTCGGCTCGTCCAGCATCAGGATTTCCGGATGCAGGGCCAGCACCGAGGCGATGGCTATCTTTTGTTTCTCACCACCGGACAGCTCGTGCAGCGGCCGCTGCCGGAGGGCAGCGATGCCGAGCGTGTCCAGTGATTCCTCAATCCGTCTGGCAATCAAGTCCCTGGGAAAAGCGAGGTTCTCCAGTCCAAAAGCGATTTCCCTTTCCACATCCTGGGTTACCAGCTGGTTCTCCGGGTCCTGAAATATCATCCCCACCCTGGTGGCGAGTTCCTTGGGTGGATGCTCCGCGGTATTGAGCCCCTGCACCTCCACCCTGCCCGCCACTTTCCCGCCGTAAAAATGCGGAATCAGGCCGTTGATACACCGGCACAGGCTCGATTTGCCGCCGGCCGATGGGCCAGTGACCAGGACAAATTCTCCGTCCTCAATTTCAAGATTAATGCCCTTGAGGGCCGGCTTTTCCGCACCGCTGTAGTAAAAGGTGAAGTCCTTTATCTTAATCAAGTTCAGTCCTCTTCTTTATGATTGCCAGTGGCACCATAATACACAGGGCGAGCACCAGCAGCGCCAGCATAAGCCCTTCAAAGCCGCCAAGGCCTATCTTTTCCAGTGCCGGATAATACTGATAGTCTCCCCACCCCAGCCACCGCATGAAAACACCGATTGCAAGAGGAAGAATGCTGACTATCAGTATTCCGACGTCAAATTTACTCAGTTTTACTTCGTGGTAGAAAGTCCTTCTTTCCCCGTGACCAAACGCCCTCGACTCCATCGCCTCAGCCACCTGAACGGTTCTGTCCAGAGAATTGGAGAGCAACGGGATGATAATTGTCATGCGACTCTTGATTCGCTGGAACAGGTTCCCCCGGTCAAGCTCCAGACCCCTTGACCGCTGAACGTCACTGATGCGCTCCACGTCGTCGATTAATGTGGGAATGAACCTGGTCGTTAGTGAAGTCACCAGCACTGATTTGTAGGGCAGCTTCATCTTAATCATTGACAGCATCAGGTCATCAGGGTGAGTGGTGAAAGTCAGCATGGCAAAAGCGGAGATTATCGCCAGCAGCCGCAATGACATACCCACCCCGAAGAGCACAGCCTCCACCGTTAAGACCGGAGTGCCTATTATCGGCAGCCGGAACGGGGCCTGCCACAGAACGTGGGAGCCGTGAGAGCTGACCAGAGCGTTGATGACGATTATCGCCAGGCAGAGATAGAAGGCGAATTTTATCACCGAAGCCCATTCCCGCCACACCCTGGCCGCTATCACCAGAGGCAGCGTGGCGAGAAACATCAGCAGGAGGTAAATGGGGTTATTAACGATTAAGGCAAGGACAAAAATGCTGGTGACCCACCCCAGCTTGCAGAAAGGATTGAGCTTGTGAATGGCGGTCTCTTTATCCTTGTATCTGAAACTTATCACCGAGGTACCTTGATTATCTTCCCGTCTGCCACTATCACCGCACCGGTATACTGTATTTTATTATGATGGTCAAGCAAAGCGTCCAGCGCGTTTTTTACGCCGGCTTCGTCGGTGCCCGAAACCAGCCAGACCACATTTTCGCAGGCGCCGATTCCCTTAGGGTTCCAGGGGTTCTGCGTGGCCTGAATGAGCCCGGTGCCAGCGCCGTATTCGGCAGTTATCTCCCCATCGTTACCGATGACAATGAGGTCTCCGTCCTCAAAATAGGCGAAAAACCCCAGTCGTTTCCAGTTCTGATTCAGCTCCGAGATAAGGCTGTTGTCCAGGCCGCTGACAAGAATTATACTGGAATTTCCCTGCTCGCTTTCGGATAATTCGTCAAGGCTTCTTATGCCGACATCCTTTACTTCCAGCTGGGCCAGTTTCTCCTCCAGCTTTACGACATCCTGTTTCATGTAATCAGGGCAGACAATCAGGGTTGGTCTTACGCTTCCGCCAAATCCATACCGGAAAGCCGACGGAAAACCATCAATGATAGCCGGAATGAAGTGGCGGAAGCCCCAGCCATGAAAGTCCCAGTGCTGGACATCGCCGTCATGCAGCTTGTAATCAAGCGCGCCCACATTGGACTGAATTCCATTTACATAGAAAAACCAGTCCGCCTTCGTCTTCTGGCTGCCGGCATAACCGGAGCGGACCCCGTTTATGGCATTTACAAACCCGCCGCCGTAGGCGGTTTCAACCTCAGCCACCTCCATCAGCGCTGCCATCGCCGAAGTATCCGGCAGTATTTGCAGCGTTTCACCAAGCATCAGTTCCCGCCCAAAATCTTGGGTAACTGTAATTATCACTGTTATAGTGCCGGGCTCTTTTTCGGCCGGTGGAGCGGGTGGTGGAGGCTGAGCGGGGCAGGCACCTATTAAGACACCTGCCAAAAGAACTATCACCACGAGAGTGAGCGATTTGATATGCTTCATTTTGCCTGTGCTTTAG
>CAZQWO010000064.1:0-8698 GCA_964597015.1 uncultured Dehalococcoidaceae bacterium | reverse complement strand
ACGCTGCGCGCTAACCGGGCTGCGCTACGCCCCGCCAGCCCTATTATAGACGGATTTCTTCTCTTGGGCAACAAACTTACTGAAATATGCGCCGGAAGGATGGGTACAGGGAGTTTAATTAAAGACAGGGAGTTTTAGAGGGACGAAGTCCCTCTCTCAAAACCTCCCCCTTCCCCTTACCAAGGGGAAGGGGGATAAAGGGGGAAGGAGTTACTACAAGGGAAAGCAGATGAAATACGTTATTTTAATCATGGACGGCGCCTCCGGTTACCCCATCACGGAACGCGGGGGCAAGACCTCGCTGGAGCTGGCAAAAACGCCCAACCTGGACGCACTGGCAAAGGAGGGTGCCGTTGGCCTAGCGCGTACCGTGCCGCCGGGGATGGAGGCGAGCAGCGCCTGCGCCTGCATGTCCGTGCTGGGCTATGACCCTAAAATTTATTACAAGGGCCGGGCGGGCATTGAGGCGAGGAGCATGGGTATTCCCATCGGCGATGGGGAGGTCGTTTTCCGCTGCAACCTGGTGGCGGTCAAAGATGGCCGGATGTGGAGCTACAGCTCCGGCTATATCGGCACAGAGGAGTCCCATGCTCTGATTGACGCCCTGAACAAGAACCTGGGCAGTGATAATGTCCATTTTTATCCCGGCGTCAGCTATCGACATATCTGCAAAATCAAGGGACGCGAGGAAACGCTCCAGGCCGAGTGCACCCCGCCGCACGATATCCCGGATAAAGAAATCGCGGAGTTCCTGCCCCATGGCCCGGGGAGCGAGGTACTGAATGACCTCATGGCACGCTCGGCGGCAGTGCTAAAAGAACACCCGGTGAACCGGGCGCGGATAGCTAATGGCGCCATACCGGCCACCCTGATATGGCTTTTCTGGGGGAGCAGTCGATTGCCGTCTATGCCGTCGTTTGAGAGCAGGTACGGCCTGAAAGCGGTGATGAACTCGGGAGTGGACCTGCTCAACGGGCTGGCGCAGCTTGCCGGGATGGGAGTGCTGACAATACCCGGCGTGACCGACAACCTGGAAAACGACTATTCTGCTCAGGTGAAGGGCGCCATCGCGGCGCTGGCAGAGTACGACCTGGTGGTAATCCACATTGAGGCGCCGGACGAGGCGGCGCATGACAGAGCAATCGATGCCAAAATAGAGGCCATTGAGAGGATTGACGACGAGGTGGTCGGCCGGCTGCGCTCATATCCGGGCGAAATGCGCCTGCTCATTATGCCCGACCACCCCACCCCCATAGAGGTGCGCACCCATACCGATGACCCGGTGCCCTTCATCATCTGGGGAAAGGGGGTAAAGCCCAACGGCGCCGCGGCCTTTACCGAGGCGGAAGCGGCGAGAACTGGCCTTTTGCTCGAAAAAGGGTATAAAATAATGGAAGCATTTATTCAGAAGGCAGATAGCTAGATGTCTTTAATCGTGCAGAAATATGGTGGTACCTCGGTGGCCGATGCCGGGCGCATCAAGAACGTGGCGCGGCGCATCGCCAGAACCAAAGACCAGGGCAACCAGGTAGTGGTCGTCGCCTCGGCGATGGGCGATACCACCGATGAACTGATAGAGCTGGCCTATCAGATTTCGGAGAAGCCGGACAGTCGTGAGCTGGATGTCCTGCTCTCTACCGGTGAAGTTGTTACCAGCACGTTACTGGCCATGGCGCTGCACAGCATGGGCTATCCGGCCATAAGCCTGAGCGGTGCCCAGGCGGGAATCCGCACCGACTCTGCTTACAGTCGGGCACGCATCCTTCAGATAGAGCCCAAGCGGGTGGTCAGGGAACTGGAAAAAGGCATTATTGTCATCGTGGCCGGCTTTCAGGGTATCACCGAGGACATGGACATCACCACGCTGGGACGGGGTGGCTCGGACACGACGGCCGTCGCCCTGGCGGCCAGTCTGGGGGCGGAAGCGTGCCAGATATACACCGATGTTGACGGAGTATACAGCGCTGACCCGCGCCTGGTTCCGGAAGCAAAATGCCTTGGTGAAATACATTATGAAGAGATGCTGGAGCTGGCGACCTACGGGGCAAGGGTGCTGCACCCGCGGGCGGTGGAGCTTGGCGAGCTGTTCCACATCCCCATCCTGGTCGCTTCCAGCTTTACCGAAAATCCGGGGACTTTAATACACGGAGGGGTATCAATGGAAGTTCGGAACAAGGTAAGAAGCATTGCCCATGACCTCAAGGTCGGCAAAATAACCGTGGTGGGCGTTCCTGACCGCCCTGGAATTGCGGCCAGCATCTTTAATCCGCTCGCCAAGGCAGGCATCAACGTTGATACCATTGTGCAGAATGCCAGCATGCAGGGCATCACTGACCTGACCTTTACCGTGGTCAAGAGCGACCTCGCCCGGGCGATGGAGGTGGTCAAGCCCATCGCGTCGCAAATTGGCGCCCGGGAATGCGCCAGCGATGATAAGCTGGGCGCGGTGAGTATAATCGGCACCGGGATGCAGAATACTCCCGGCTTCGCGGCCCGTATGTTCAGCACCCTCAGCGAGAATAATATCAATATCCAGCTGATTACGACTTCAGAAATACGGATAACCTGTATCATCAACGCTGACCAGGTCAAAGAAGCGGTTCGTACCCTGCATCGGGCATTTGAGATTGAGGAAGATTAGACGGCTGCTCCGTCGTGCTAGACGGCTACCACTTCTTTAACTTCCGGAATCTGCTCTTTCAGGATTTTTTCAATCCCCATCTTGAGCGTCATGGTGGACATCGGGCAGCCGGCGCAGGCACCGGTCAGCTTGACCTTCACCGTGCCGTCATTGACTTCCACGAGTTCCAAATCGCCGCCGTCCCTCTGCAGGGCGGGGCGAATCTTGTCCAGTATCTCGGTAACCTTGTCGTGCATCATAAAACTCCTGCGAAAAAATAACTACACTTTTTATTTTATATATTATAGAAGTTATTCGTCAAACTGGTTCAAAAGACTCTTGTATATTTATGGTGTTTAATGTAGAAACAAAAAAGCGCCAGCAACCGCATTTCATTCCGCGGTCACCAGCGCCTCTAAATGTCACTACACCTGTCTCGTTATTCGGTTATCAGACGTGGTTTATAAGAAGTAAGTGATTGCTTCAGTTCATAACTTATGCTTCCTGTTTAGGCCACTTCCATGCGTACCAGGCAATCAGAGCTGTAGCCACAACTGTTGAACCAACAATCAGGATCTGGGTGGGGGAAGGCGGTGCCAGATGTTCAATGAAATGCCAGATGTTAAGAATCGTAAAGATTATGCCCAGAATGAAATTTACCCACCGATTGGCCGAGCCCTTCACCGTCAGCGACATAAATGCCAGCCACAACGGAACCAGCCAGAAAAGTACCATAAAAATCATCATTCCAGGCCCCTTTGCTGCCAGCTCTTCAGCCAATTCTTCCATTGCGCCTGGCTCCATAAACGCAAACAGGCTATGCGCTGACATAGCCACCGCCATTAAGACCCACAGCACCGCAATTCTTGTCTTACATCTCAAGGTTTCCATTATTTATTACCTCCTTTCTTTGTTCGCTTATATAAAAAGGCGCCAGCAACCGCATTTCATTCCGCGGTCACCAGCACCCTCTTTTTATCACTGCTAATTCAAAGGGATATTTAAAAGGTTTTTATATTAGGTAAATTTTATTATAGCCCTATTTATATGGATGTCAATACTTCGTGTTTTTTACCCTGAAAATTCTCCCCCAAAAACTTTAATTTTATTGGATGATAATGTAGAATATAATACTTATACTGGGGTATCTTTTTTAGGGGGGTTAATGACGTATCAGGAAGAAAGGCTGGCCAGCCTGAAACGACAGCGCACCAAGCAGGCAATTGACCTGGCCATGCAGGGGCGCTGGAAGGACGCAATCGCCGCCAATAAGGCAATCCTGGAGGACTTTCCCAATGATGTGGATGCCCACAATCGTCTGGGCCGCGCTCATATGGAGTTGGGCGGCTATCAGCAGGCAAGGGAATCCTACCAGCGGACGGTGGAGCTTGACCCTTTCAACACCATTGCCAAGAAGAACCTGCGGCGGCTGAGCTATCTCGGTGAGGCAAAGTTCACCGCCGAGAGCGTGGCACGGAAGGTTGAGCCGCACCGGTTCATTGAGGAGATTGGCAAGGCCGGGGTGGTAAACCTCTATCACCTGGCGCCAACGCCGGTGCGCGCCCGCCTCGTCGCTGGCGATGAGGTGTTTCTTAAAGTAAACGGCAGCCATCTGGTTGTTGAGGATGAATTCGGGCAGTACGTGGGGCATGTTGACCCGAAACACGGACAGCGTCTGGCCAAGCTGATGGGTGGCGGCAACAAATATTCAGCGGCGGTGGTGAGCTCCACTGAAGAAGCAATGACCGTCATCATACGCGAGGCCTATCAGGACCCGAGCCAGATGGGCAAGCTGTCATTTCCTTCAAAGGGAACGGAGGAAAGCCGACCTTATGTCGACGAAAAGGTCTTCAAGCTGGAGTCAGAAATTGAGGAAATACTGCCCGAGGAACCGGGGTATACTATCATCGGCGGCGATGAAATTGAAGTCTTGCCGGAAGAGCCAGCTGACGCTGGTGACGAATCTGTTACTGAGGAAGAATAGGGAGAAATAGCGTATGGCAATTGGCACGGTGAAGCCGGTATCAATAGAAGATGAGATGCGGAGATCGTACCTCGATTATGCGATGAGCGTAATCGTGTCCCGGGCGTTGCCGGACGTGCGCGATGGTTTGAAGCCGGTGCACCGGCGCATTCTCTACGCCATGAATGATATGGGCCTGATCCATGACCGTGCCCACCGGAAGAGCGCCCGTATCGTCGGTGAAGTTCTGGGTAAATATCACCCCCACGGAGACACATCGGTCTATGATGCCATGGTGCGCATGGCGCAGGACTTCTCCATGCGCTATCCGCTGGTGGATGGACAGGGTAACTACGGCAGCGTGGACAACGACCCTCCCGCGGCCATGCGCTACACCGAAGCCAGGCTGGCCCGCATTGCCGGCGAGATGCTGGTTGACATTGAGAAAGAGACCGTCGACTTCATGCCCAACTTCGATGACAGCCTCGAGGAGCCAAAGGTGCTGCCCACCCGCCTGCCCAACCTGCTGCTCAACGGCAGCTCCGGAATTGCCGTCGGCATGGCGACCAATATCCCGCCCCATAACCTCAATGAAGTCTGCGATGCTGTCTCTTATCTCATCGACAATCCCAATGCCACCATCGAAGAGCTGACCCAGTACGTCAAAGGACCTGACTTTCCCACCGCCGGCATCATCAGGGGCATTGATGGTATCAAGAGCGCTTATGCCACCGGACACGGTAAGATTGTGGTTAAGGCGAGGGCCCGCATTGAGGATATCGCCCGCACCGGCCGCAGCCAGATCGTGGTCACCGAGCTCCCTTACCAGACCAACAAGGCTGACCTGATGGAGACGATTGCCGAGCTGGTAAAGGAAAAGAAAATCAGCGGCGTAAGTGACCTCCGTGACGAATCCGACCGCCATGGCATGCGCATCGTCATCGAGCTGAGAAAAGAGGCCTTCCCGGAGCAGGTGCTCAACAACCTGTACAAACATACCGCCATGCAGTCCTCTTTCTTCGCCAATATGGTGGCGCTCGTCGACGGGCAGCCCCGGGTTATCAGCCTGAAACAGGCGCTCCAGAGCTACATTGATTTCCGCCACCAGGTCATCACCCGTCGGTCCAAATTCGAGTTGAAAGAAGCCCGGGCCAGGGCGCACATTCTGGAGGGGCTGAAAATCGCCCTTGACCAGATTGATGCCGTTATCAGCACCATACGCAAATCGGAGACTGCGGAGGCGGCCCGTCAGGCTTTGATGAATAACTTCGGCCTGACCCAGATACAGGCGCAGGCCATTCTTGATATGCAGTTGCGCCGTCTGGCCAATCTGGAGCGGAAGAAGATACTTGATGAATACACCGAGGTATTGAAGACCATATCCTATCTGGAAGACCTCCTCGCCAACCCGCGCCGCATGCTTATGCTCGTCAAGGGGGAGGTCAGCGACCTGAAGACGAAGTACGGGGACGAGCGGCGGACTGAAATCGTGGAAGGCGGGGAAGTGCAGTTCCGGGTGGAAGACCTCATCCCGCACCAGAGGATGGTGGTGACGCTGAGTAATCGTGGCTACGTTAAGCGGGTCCCGGCTCACCTTTACACTCCGCAACACCGCGGTGGCAAGGGCATCATCGGCGCCGTGACCAGGGAGGGCGACCCGGTGCGGTTGCTCACCGTGGCTGACACCCACGATGTCACTTTCTTCTTCACCAACCGGGGCAAGGTCTACAGCCTGAAGTGCCATGAAATCCCGGTGGACAGCTCCCGCATAGGGCGGGGTACCGCCGTGGTCAATCTTTTCCCCGTTGTCGAAGGGGAAATGGTGACGGCGCTGGTGGCGGTGACCGATTTTTCATCGGAAACCTTCCTGCTGCTGGCCACGGCCAAAGGGGAAATAAAGAAGACGGCGGTGGACAGATTTGCCGCGGTGCGCTCAAGCGGCTTGATTGCCATGGACCTGGCCGAAGGTGATGAACTGGTAGCCGCCTGCCTGGCCGGGGATAAGGACGATGTTATCCTCATCACGAGGAGGGGCCAGTCAATCAAATTCCGTGTGTCGAGCCTGCGGGCAAGTTCCCGCGTCAGCGGTGGCGTGCGTGCTATTCGGCTTGCCTCCGGCGACCGTGTTGTCAGCATGGACCGTGTTGATGTGGAAGCCTACCTGCTGGTGGTGACCGGTGGCGGTTTCGGCAAGCTTTCGGCTCTCAAGCAGTATCCGCTACAGCACCGTGCCGGCAGCGGCGTCAGGACCTTTAAGGTTGCCGAGAAAACCGGGGAAATAGCGGCCGCCAAGGTGGTTAACTTCCAGGACCAGGTGATGATTATATCGGCCAATGGCATTGTCACCCGCACGCCGGTAAGTGAAAAAGACCCGCGTCAGGGCATCACCCTTCAGGGGAGGAGTACCCAGGGAGTCAGGCTGATGAAACTGGAGGCCGGGGATGAGGTGGTGGCGGTGGCCGTTTTTGGCGGGGAAAAGGAGGCCGGCAGCGCCAAGGTGGAAGGGAAAAAGAGTAAGGCTAAAAAGGGAAAAAGCAAGGCGGTAGCAGAAAAGAAAAAAAGCAGTCCTGCCACGAAAAAGGAGGGCAGGAAATGACAATACCCAGCATTTCTCTGGCGGGCAAAGTGGCCGTTGTTACCGGGAGTTCTCGCGGCATAGGCAAAGGAATCGCTCTCATGTTTGCCGAGGCGGGAGCAGACGTGGTGGTCTGCAGTCGAGATACGGACGGTAGATTAGAACCGACCGCTGAGGAGATACGCAAGCTGGGCAGACGTTCACTGGCCATCAAGACCGATGTTACGCAGGAAGCCGAGCTCGAAAATCTGGTGAGAAAGGCAAAGGATGAATTTGGCGCTATCGACATTCTGGTGAACAATGCCGCGGCCGCGGTCAGGGCGCCTGTAATGGAGCAAAGCGAGGAGGACTGGGACAAGGTAGTTGACACCAACCTGAAAAGTTACTTCCTCTGCTCACGGGCGGTGGGCAGGGTAATGATAGAGCAGAAGCGGGGCAATATCATCAATATTTCCTCGGCGCGGGGCATTAAGGGTGCGCCGGGAAGGGTCGGCTACAGTGTTGCCAAGGCGGGCGTCATCATGCTTACCAGGGTGCTGGCCCTGGAATTCGTCCAATATAATATACGGGTGAACGCCATCGCGCCCGGCTGGATTATGACGGAGCTTACCGCGCCACAGTGGAAGAACCCCAAAATTCGCAAAGAGATTGATGCGACGATACCGATGGGCCGCTGGGCTTCGGCGGACGAGATGGCCAGCGTGGCCCTCTTTCTGGCCTCAGATATGTCCGGCTATGTGACCGGGCAAACCCTCGCGGCGGACGGCGGCATCACTGCCGCCTAATCTGCCACTTTGGATTTTAACTGGCAGTCCCGATGCCATCGCTGTAACCCGCAGATATTGCAGTCGTCATAGCGGCAGTCAGGTGTCTCTTTGCCCTTTACAGCGGCGCGGCATTCCTTTTTCAAAAAGGCAGTTGATACGCCCGGGTCAATATGCGCCCAGGGCAGCAGTTCGTCCAGGGCGCGCTGGCGGTGCGCGTAGAAGGCAGGCTCAAGCCCGCTCCCGGTGAAAGCGCGCTGCCAGTTCTCGTAATTGAAATGTTCGTGCCAGGCGTCAAAGGCTGAGCCGGATTTCCAGGCATGGTGGATTACCGTGCCCAGGCGTCGGTCACCGCGTGACAGAGCCGCTTCCAGAAGGCTTGCCTTCGGCTCCTGCCATGATAGTTTCACGCCGAGTCGTCGCAAGCCCTGCTTCAATATCTCGTGCCGGGCGCGTAGCCGGGCCTCATCTGCCTGCCCGACCCACTGGAACGGTGTGTGTGGCTTGGGAACAAAGGTGGCGGCGCTGACCCTGAGACTTGGCACCCTTCCGCCTGCCTGCTTCCCCAGCGCGCGAATTTTGGCTACCAGCTGGACAATATCGGCGACATCCTCGTCTGTCTCGGTGGGCAGGCCAAGCATGAAATACAGTTTCAGACCGGTCCAACCCCGCTCGAAAGCGATGGACGCCGTTTCCATGAGCGCATCTTCCGGGATATTTTTATTGATGACCCGGCGCAGCCGCTCGCTGCCGGCCTCAGGGGCAAAGGTCAGCCC
>CAZQWO010000063.1:0-8841 GCA_964597015.1 uncultured Dehalococcoidaceae bacterium | reverse complement strand
GGCCGGGTCAATATCAATATGCACGATATGGGCGTGCGGGGCAAACGCGCTTATCTTGCCCGTTACCCTGTCATCAAACCTCATACCGATGGCGATGAGCACATCAGCATTCTCAATAGCATAATTCGCATAGACCATGCCATGCATGCCCGCCATGCCATAGCTCAGAGCATGGCTCTCCGGGAAGCAGCCAACGCCCAGTAAGGTGGTTACCACCGGTATCTGCGCTGTTTCCGCCAGCTGCTTCAGTTCACTGTACGCTGTGGATATATTGACTCCCCGGCCGGCAATGATTACGGGGCGCTTGGCCTCATTTATCATTTTGGCGGCTTTCTTGACCTGCGCCGGATGGCCCTGTAGCGTCGGTTTGTAGCCGGGTAAATCTATTTTTTCCGGGTAGCTGAACTCGGTTTGCTCCAGAAATACGTCACGGGGTATATCAATTAATATGGGCCCGGGACGCCCGGTGCGGGCCAGATGGAAAGCCTCTTTAATCACGGTGGGCAGATGATTCACGTCCATTACCAGATAGTTATGTTTGGTAATGGGCAGAGTTATACCGGTAATATCCGTTTCCTGAAAGGCGTCCCGCCCGATAAAGTCCCTGTGTACCTGGCCGGTTACGGCAATTACCGGCACGGAATCAAGATAAGCATTGGCAATGCCGGTAACCAGATTGGTCGCGCCGGGACCGGACGTGGCAAAACATACCCCCACCTCTCCCGTCGTCCGGGCATAGCCATCAGCGGCATGGGCCGCCCCCTGTTCGTGACGTACCAGAATATGCCGGAGCTGGGGATACTGGGGCAGGGTGTCATAAAGCGGAATGACCGCCCCGCCGGGAAAGCCAAAAATAATATCCACCCCCTCTTTAATCAAGCCTTCACATAGTATCTGTGCACCTGTCAGCTTCATGGCAAGCCTCCTCTAACCCCCGAATACAGCTCCGGTACTCGCCGAGCCTACCCTTTCCAAATAATATTTGAGGTAACCGGACTTTACCTTCGGTTCAAATACGGGCAATTGCGCCAGGCGGCGTTTTATCTCTTCATCGGTGAGTTCCACTTCAAGCCTGTAATTTGTAATATCGATAACAACGATATCGCCATCTTTCAGAGCAGCAATCGGGCCTCCGCTCGCCGCCTCCGGGGAAACATGGCCAATGGCGGCACCGCGAGAACCGCCGGAAAAGCGACCATCGGTGATGAGAGCAACCTTGTTATCTATACCCAGACCGCTCAGAATGGAAGTGGGAGTCAGCATTTCTCTCATGCCCGGGCCGCCTTTGGGCCCTTCATAACGGACAACTATCACGTCGCCTTCTTTTATATTTCTGGCCATAATGGCCTTGGTGGCCTCTTCCTCCGAATCAAACACTCTGGCCGGGCCACGGTGCGACCGCATCTCCGGGGCCACTGCTGACCTCCGCACCACGGCACCCTCCGGAGCCAGGTTGCCAAAGAGTATGGCCAGGCCACCGGTCGTGCTGAATGCGTTATCAAGTGGCCGGATTACCTCCCGGTCCAGAACTTCACTCTTGGCGATATTCTCGGCTATCGTCTTGCCGGTGGCAGATTTAAGGTCCAGTTTCAGCAAACCTTTTATTTCCTTCATCACTGCGGAAATGCCGCCGGCGCGGTCCAAGTCTTCAATATGATATTTGGTATTTTTATCTATATATGCCGGCGCCAGTTTGCAGAGGCATGGTGTCTTCTGACTTATCTCATTGACCAGCGATAGCGGAAAAGCCACGCCTGCCTCATGGGCAACGGCCATCAAGTGCAGCACGGAGTTGGTGCTGGCGCCAAGCGCCATATCAACCGTCAAGGCGTTGTAAATGGATTCTTTATTTATAAAATCACGGGGTCGAACGTTTTTTGCCAGCAGGCTCATCACGGCACGCCCGGCATCTCTGGCTAGGCCCCGCCGCCTGGCATCAACCGCGGGAATGGTACCATTGCCCGGCAATCCCAGGCCAAGTACCTCAGTCAGGCAGTTCATGGTATTGGCGGTAAACATACCGGCACAGCTCCCGCAGCCCGGACAGGCAACCTGCTCCAGCTGTTCCAGCTCCTCCTCGCTCATCTTACCGCTCAGGACCTCGCCCACGCCTTCAAAGACCGAAATAAGGTCGACCTTTGGCCTGTTGTTGCTCAAGCGGGTGGCCAGCATGGGACCGCCGCTGATGAAAATCGATGGGGTGTTCAATCTGGCTGCTGCCATGAGCATTCCGGGGACAATCTTGTCGCAGTTCGGTATGAAAACAAGGGCATCAAAGGCATGCGCCTCGGCCACCGTTTCCGCTGAATCGGCAATTAATTCCCGACTGGGCAGGCTGTATTTCATCCCCGGATGGTTCATAACAATGCCATCACAAACGGCAATGGTATTTACTTCAAAGGGAACACCGCCCTCTTCTCTTACGCCTTCCTTGACCTCCTGCGCAATGTCACGCAGGTGCATATGCCCGGGGACAATCTCACTGTAGCTGTTTATAATGCCGATAAATGGCTTGTCCATTTCGGAGCGTGTGCAGCCCAGAGCATACAATAGCGAGCGATGTGGCGCTCTTTCTATCCCTTTCTTGATAACATCACTTTTCAAAGCAAACTCCCCATTCCAGGTTGCTAAAAAAAATAACGGCTACATACGGACCAGATATACAGGAAACTCGCAGCAGCCCGTATCACAAAATAGCATATAATAAATCCAGTTGTCAAACTTGGACAGGCGTGGGAAACTTTTGCCCCCTCAAGGCGGAGGCTCAGAGCGCCCGCAGGACCTGCCGCACCTCCAGCCAGCTGACCAGACCCTGCCGCAGGAGCTGAGGAGGGCTGACGGTTAAATCAACGATTGTGGATAGCCCGTGCGAAGATATTGCGCCCTGGTCCAGTATCAGGGCGACCTGTTCCACCGCCCCACCAAGCAGGCTGACCACCTCCGGTACTGAATAAGGCGTCGGCTGTCCGCTGACATTGGCACTGGTCGCGGTAATGGGGAGGCCGGTTAAATCGGCCAGGGCCAGTATCACCTTGTTATCGGGTATTCTGATGCCAACCGTATCGCCCCCGGCGACCAGCAGAGGCGGAACCATTTCTTTTTTCGGCAGCACCAGCGTTAAAGCACCGGGCAGGAAATGGTGCGCCAGCTGCTCCGCCTCTTCACTGATATGAGCGAACCGCCCCGCCATCTCCAGCGAACTGACCGCGACATGTATCGGGTTGGAATAAGCGCGCCCTTTCAGGTTGAAGACCTTGACGACGGCTTTCACATCAAGGGCATTGGCCGCCAGCGCGTAGCCGGTGTCGGTGGGACACACGATTACCGCCCCTTTGCGGATTAGACGCGCCGCGCGATTTAATACCTGCTTCGAGGGTCTTTTCGGGTTAACTTCCTGAATTTCAACCGGCATGCTGCACCTCAAGTGGCACATTAGGAATTACATCAAGTGACATATCATCAGCCTGGCCACGTGCCAGCCTGGCATGGCCGGCCGCCGCAATCATAGCCGCATTATCCGTGCACAGTGAAAGGGCCGGGAAATATACGTTGATGCCTTCCGCAGAACAGGCCTCCGAGAACACCTCCCTCAAGCGACGATTGGCCGAGACACCGCCGGTAACGCCGACCGCAGATACCCTGCGCTCTTTGGCGGCATGTATCGTCTTGGCCACCAGTACATCCACCACGGCCTCCTGAAAACTGGCGGCAATATCCTCAAGGGGCAGCGCTTCACCACCGGCAAGCTGGTGCTTGAAGGCATTGATGACGGCTGTTTTCAGACCGCTGAAGCTGAAATAATTCGTTTTCGCCTTTAATAACGGCCGGGGAAAATGGAAGGCCTTTCGATTGCCCTGGGTGGCCAGGCGGTCGATCGCCGGGCCGCCGGGAAAGCCGAGGTCAAAAAACTTGGCAATCTTGTCAAATGCCTCGCCGGCGGCATCATCGACCGTGCCGCCGAGCAGTTCATACCGGCAGTGGTCTTGCACGTGGACCAGCAGAGTATGACCGCCGGACACCGTCAGGCAGACATGGGGCAGCGGTAGTTCCGGATTGCTCAGCATATTGGCGAAGATGTGACCCTCGATGTGATGTACGCCAATTAAAGGAACCCGCAACACGTAGCTCAGCGTCTTGGCCGCCGCCACCCCGACCAGCAGCGAGCCGACCAGTCCCTGCTTGGCCGTTACCGCTATTGCCTCCACATCACGGAGGGTCTTGCCGCCGACATCAAGCGCCTCGTTGATAACGTAGCCGATAAGCTCGGTATGGCGCCGCGCCGCAATCTCGGGGACAACGCCGCCATATTTGCGGTGCAGTTCCAGCTGGGTGGCGATGATATTCGATAGCACGGTCCTGCCGTCAGCCACCAGCGCCGCCGATGTTTCGTCACAGGAAGTCTCTATACCCAGTACCAGCATCTTTATCTACCCCTGCTGCGCCGCCTGAGCGCGCTGTTTATACTTGTTCACAAAAGCCCTGGCCGTCGATTCTTTCAGGTACAAAGGTGCCAGGGCCAGCGTATCATCACGCTCTCCACTCTCAAGATGCGCTGCTGCCAGCAGCGCCACCACCGCCCCACTGGGAGTGCTTTGTAACACCTCAATGGTATTCGACTGCATATAATCAAGTATCATATCCCGGTACTTCGGTGCCTCATCTGCCACCAGCACGATGGGCTCTTTTATCAGGCCGGCCAGGCCGGGAATATCACCAACGTAGTAATCATTTTCCTGATGCATCTCATTATTTCGAAAGCGGTAGAACGCTGCGTATATCGTTTCGCCAGCACCGGCGTCTATAATCGCGCAGACCAGTTTCTGTAAATCACGAGCTCGATAGGCAAGCACTTCAAGCGTGGAAATACCTTTTATCGACTTGCCAGTGCAGTATGCCAGCATTTTACCCACCGTCACCCCTATCCGTATGCCTGTCCAGGAGCCCGGCCCCAGGCCAACGCCAAATCCTTCGATGTCTTCAATACTGAGCCCGTTCTCCTTTAGCACGCTGTCCACATTGAGCATGATTCTGGACAGCGACTCGTTTCTGGTCTCGAGAACAAAATCGGCCAGGACCCGCTCACCATCCACCACGCCAATGGCATTGGCATAACCCGAGGTATCAATGCCCAGTACCCGCATCAGCCCTCAAGCTCCCTGATTAGCGCGCTTGACTTCTCGCCGGAGCCGGTCAGTTCCAGGCGGCGCTTCCGTGCTGAAAGCACGTCGAACTGTACCCGCAGATAGTCATCGGGCAGCAGGGAAAGCACTTTCTCCGCCCACTCCAGCACAATGACGCTGTCTTCAGCCCTGGCCAGATAATCAAGCATGCCTATTTCAAACCCATCTTCAATATTATTGATACGGTAGAGGTCAACATGGCAGACGGGAAGTCGCCCGCGGTACTCATTGACAAAGGCAAAGGTGGGGCTGTTGACCTCTTTCTCCGGAACATCCAGCCCGGCACATAAGCCGCGGGTAAAAAGCGTTTTGCCGCAGCCAAGCTCCCCCACCAGGGCAATAACGCCCCCTCCGGCGATTTTCCCACCTAACCGTTTACCAAATCGGAGTGTGGCCGCCGGGCTGTCGCTTAAAAAAACGTGTGCCGTTTTGGCGATTTTTGAGGCTGACATTCTGAAAAAACAGCTCGCAATTCCCCTTGACGGTAGTATATCATAATGGTAATCTGTGTTCTATAAACATGGTGAAGAGGAAGGCGAAACCAGCTGCCGACAGGAGCCTCCGCATCGCCACGACCGACGACATCGAAGTCTCCACTTACCTGGAAATTGCCAAAAAGATGGGTGGGGAACAGCCGTCGGTAGCCGAGGAGGCGGTCTCCGGAGCGAAACGTGAAGCGGTCATCGTCATTGACTTTGGCTCACAATACAGCCTGCTGATTGCCCGCCGCGTGCGTGAGTGCCAGGTCTACTGCGAACTGGTGCCCCATGATGCCCCCTGGGAAAAGATAGCCCCGCTCAATCCCCGGGGTTTTATTCTTTCCGGGGGGCCTATGAGCGTATATGATAACAACGCGCCACTGGCCCCGTCCTACATCTACGAAAACCGGCTGCCGGTGCTCGGTATCTGCTACGGGATGGGAGTTATCGCCAGGCAACTGGGGGGAAAGGTAGCGCCGGGGACAAAGCGCGAGTATGGTCATGCTGTCCTTCACCTGAACAGCCCCGACTCACCACTGTTTGCCGGCTTACCCGAGTCCACGCCGGTCTGGATGAGCCACGGTGACCGCATCGAGGAGTTGCCGCCCGGTTTTACCGCCCTCGCCTACACGGAGAACTCGCCGGTGGCCGTCATGGGCAATAATGACAGAGTCTTCGGCCTTCAGTTCCATCCCGAGGTCGTTCACACCCCGGAAGGAAAAACGATACTGCGCAACTTCGTGTACCGGGTATGCGGCTGCAAAGGCAACTGGACAATGGGCAGCTTCATCAATGACAGCATTGCCCGGATAAAGGAGAGCGTGGGCGATGGCAAGGTCATCTGCGCGCTTTCCGGCGGCGTTGATTCGGCGGTGGTCGCCACGCTAATTCATCGCGCCATCGGGAATCAACTGACCTGTATCTTTGTCAATAACGGCCTGCTGCGCCGCGAGGAAGTGGAAAGGACACTCAAGGTATTCCGAGAAAACCTGGGCATGAATATCCAGTACGTTGACGCCAGCAAACGGTTCCTTGCCCGCCTGAAAGGCGTCACCGACCCCGAAATAAAACGCAAGTCCATCGGTGAGGAGTTCATACACGTCTTCGAAGAGGCGGCCAAAAAAGCGGGCAAGGTTGACTTCCTCGCCCAGGGCACGCTATACCCGGATGTCATCGAGAGCGTGTCCTCAGTGAGCAGTGTCTCCGCCAAGATAAAGACCCATCACAACGTTGGCGGCCTGCCGGCCAGAATGACATTGAAGCTCCTAGAGCCGCTGCGCCATCTCTTCAAAGATGAGGTGCGCCACGTCGGGCTGGAACTGGGCATGCCCGAAGAAATGGTCTGGCGGCAGCCTTTCCCCGGCCCCGGCCTGGCCATCCGCATCATCGGCGAGGTGACCAGGGAAAAGCTGGAGATACTGCGCAGTGCCGACTTCATCGTCATGAACGAAATCAAGAAGGCGAAGCTTTACCGCCAGCTATGGCAGAGTTTCGCCATCCTGCCCGATATTCACAGCGTGGGCGTGATGGGCGACTACCGGACGTACGGCCACGTGATTGCCATCCGCGCCGTGACCAGTGAAGACGCCATGACGGCGGACTGGGCGCGCATGCCCTATGACATTTTAGCACGCATCTCCAACCGTATTGTCAACGAAGTACCAGAGGTTAACCGCGTCGTCTTGGATATAACCTCCAAACCACCGTCAACCATAGAGTGGGAGTAATAAGTCATCTAGCAGTTGGGTGGGGCAGATAAAGACTATAATACCGTCAGGTAAGAGGAAATGAACGGAAAACTCACCTGGCCAATATTTTGGGCGCTGATAGCAGTATTTATTGTGCTAGCAATAAGTATATTTACACCACCTGCAGCATTTGCCCCAACATTTAGAGGGAGTTTGTTTTTATGGGTTTTTTCCATCTCAGGGGCTGTTTTCTTTCTACTAGGTGTGGCTTTGATATTTTTGACTGTAAAAGAAAAAATGGGAGGAATGTCTAAGAAGTTTTTAATACTAACAGGAGCGTCCGCCATAGGACTGCCTGTTTTTGTACTCTTGCACAATGCCATTTATGGTCTGTTTATTCTCTGGTTTGGCGCCGACTTCTGGGACAGAACCGGCCTTGGAGATGAGCCTGTCTTCTTTATCATGGCAATTGTTATCTGCCCGCTAGGATTTTTGGTGGGTATCGTGGGCAGCGTAGTTCTCGCTATCAGAAACAAGAAGGCCAAGCTTTCCAGTGAGAATACTTAAAGGGGGGGCACTCTGAAAATACTGGTCGTCGGCAGCGGGGCGCGGGAACACACGCTGGTCTGGAAGCTCGCCCAAAGCCCGAAAGTCAAAGAGCTTTTCGTCGCGCCGGGTAACGCCGGCACGGCACAGCAGGCCCATAACCTGCCCATAAGCCCTACCGACATAAAATCGCTGCTCAGGGCAGTGAAAGACAATAAAATTGACCTGACTGTGGTCGGCCCGGAGGCGCCGCTGGCGGCGGGCATAGTGGACGCGTTTGATAAGGAGGGTTTGGCCATTTTCGGCCCGACCCGCATGTCCGCCCGGATTGAGGCCAGCAAAGTGTTCGCCAAAGAACTGATGCAGAAATATAACATTCCCTGCGCCCGCAGCGCCAGCTTCTCCGACTATACGCAGGCGAAAGAATACGTTAAAAAACAGACGCCACCGGTGGTCATCAAGGCCGATGGGCTGGCGGCGGGGAAGGGGGTGGTCGTTGCCGAGTCTACCGAGCAGGCCCTCGACGCCCTCAGCAGTTTCATGGAATCGAAAACACTGGGCGCTGCCGGAGAGCAGATAATAGTTGAAGAGCATCTTTCCGGCCGGGAGATGAGCGCCTTCGTCTTCACCGATGGCAACACCGTTGTCCCGATGGTGCCCGCCTGCGACTACAAACGTATTTTTGACGGCGACCGCGGGCCCAATACCGGCGGCATGGGCAGCTACAGCCCGCCCTACTTCCTCAGCCCACAACTTGAAAAGACAGCCATCAAAACCGTCATGGAGCCCTCCGTAAAGGCTTTGCAACGGGAGGGCTGCCCTTATAAAGGCGTGCTTTACGGCGGCCTGATGATTACCAATAACGGCCCAAAAGTGCTAGAATTTAATGCCCGTTTTGGTGACCCGGAAACACAGGTGGTGCTGCCAAGACTGAAAAGCGACCTGCTG
>CAZQWO010000062.1:0-9284 GCA_964597015.1 uncultured Dehalococcoidaceae bacterium | reverse complement strand
GGGGTATCCCCAACGGGAGTTAATTGAGTAGTCGTTCCTGCTCCATTGGGTCTCAAGGTTTCGGTTCCAGGGCCTCCAGTACCGGTAAGTTTGACCTGGCCGCCGGTAACGGTGACATTGGTTGAAGCCGCAATCTTGGTTTCATCGTCAAAGGTGTCAGTTACATTATCGGTAAGGGTGTCAAGCAAAACATCGCCGGGGCTGGTGGTGGTATCAACCTGGTATAAAGTGCCAGTCTCAAAATCGGCTTGACTGGTTTGAGTTACGTTGTCAGCAAAAGTGTCAAGGATAACGTCCCCGGCGCTGGTGGTGGTATCAACCTGGTATAAGGTGCCAGTCTCAAAATCGGCTTGACTGGTTTGAGTTACATCATCAGTAACAGTATCAAGGATGACATCCCCGGGGCTAATAGCGTCAACCTGGAATAGGGTACCACCCTCAAAGTCGGCTTGACTGGTTTGATTCCAGGTGGATGAGGTAGATTGGATCTCTTCCAGGTTAAAGGCAGTGTCCCCATTTTTCAGGGTGAGCAGCCGGTAGTTGGGCGTCTGGTCTGCCTCTGCCGAGCCCTCAAGGTATAATTTTATATTGAGGTATGAGTAGGCTTTGGTTAATTCGGCGGTATTAGCCATGTAGACGTTAGTCACCAGGTCACCGGTATAAGCAGCGTTGGGGATTATGTTGAATAGGTCACCGGTGGGCACTTCGCCGCAGGTGGTATTCTCCGAGAGGTTAGCAGTGACCGAACTCCAGTTGGGCTGGCTTGATGAGACGTTGGACGTAGCAACATCCGACGAGGGTGCGCCGACGTTAATCGTGCCCACAGCAGTGGTATAAGTGTACGCAAAGGCGCCGCCGCTGAGAATCAGTATAAGCCCCAGCGCGGCAACTAGATACAGTCTCCTTTTTCCGTTCTTTTCCCACTGCTTGACCATTCATACCTTTCTTAAGTTGTTACCAGATTACCTCTGGGTTATCTCGCACCATATCTGTGGCTGGTAGCTGCCGCCGGTAAGCGTCTTGAACGGGTGCAGCCGATAACCGCCACCGGTGAGCACCACTTTATAAGGACTGGTACCCTGGGCATTCGCCCAGGTAAAGAGCGCCTCAGCATTCTGCAGGTTGAGGACCTGGATGGTTCCCTGTTCATCGGCCGTGGTGTTGGTGCTGTCCTGGAATTCAAGCGTTATATTGATATGGTGGTACTGCCGTATTAACTGGCCCGTATTCACCATGTACACTTTTATCACCAGGTCGCCGGTGTAGGCTGGGTCCGGGGTTATATCGAATAGCGTGCTTGAGGGCCAGGTGCCGGTGAATTTACCGAAGACGGTTGGCGCGCTGATGCTGCCGCCTGTCGTTACATTGGCAAAGTCAGACGTCGGGGCAGTTACGCCTATGGTGGCGGTGGCGGTGGTGAAGGTATAGGCAAACATGCCACCGGTTAACACGAGCAATGCTACTAAAGTAATCAGCAGTAGTCTCTTCACTTTTACGCCCCCCCTTTATGACAGTTGGTTACTACTTTGCTAGAATTTTACCACTTGTCATAAAGTATGTCAACTCATTATTATCTACTATTGTATTTGGATGATGTTCTTCACGTTACTGTTTTATTTGTTTCTTCTCTTATATATCGGGGTTGCCTTTCTGGGGCAACCCCGATATTGCACCATTCATCTTCAATCGCCTTACAGACCAGCCTGGAGCACTTCAGCGGTGAAGGACGGATTCCACGAGCCGCCGATACCGGTCAGGTATGACCAGGGATACGTTCTGTAGACGCCGCCCTTGATCATGATATGGTAGGTTGTGCCGCCGGTCAGGTTATCCGACATGAAGCAGACCTCACCGTTGTTCAGGCTGAGGACCTTGTCAATCCCGTCCTTGTCCATGGAGCCATTGGTTGAGTTTTCGACCAGGCCCAGCTTAACCATGAACAGGCCGTATTTGTACCCTATCTGGTCGATGTTGTCGAGATAGACATTGATACTTACGTCGCCGGTGTAGTTGGTGTCAGGAACGACATCGAATATGTAACCAGCCGGTATGGCTCCCCGGTAACTGCCGAAGGCGGTGAAGGTTGGAGCTCCCGAAGTGTTGCCGGTGATTGAGGCGAAGTCTGCGGAGGCCCCGGTGACCGTCATGCTGACGGTTGATGTCGTGTACGCATAGGCAAACATGCCTCCGGTAATCGCCAGAGATGCCACCAGAGCGACGATTAAATAGCGTCTCAGTGTGTTTCCCATTATTCCCCCAACTATGTTTTTCATTTTTTCCTTCTCCTTTTCTTATTGACATTTTTATTTGCTTTGACTAGAATGGGTCTGCTATCTTCTCGGGGTGGTAGGTTTTCCTCTTCGCGCTTTCCTTTAAGGAGTTCCTACCATCTTTTATACCCGCTGATTTTGTTTTGTTTCACATTTGACCACCCCCTTATAGTCTTCCTGTTTAACTTATTTCTCCGCTAAGGAATTTGAAGCGTTCTTTCAAGCTCTCCTTGAAAGCAGTGAACTCCTCTTTGGTGATATATTCAGTACCCGGTTTACCGTTGAGACTGACTCTTGATATTATCGGCAGGCCCCTCTGTATCGCCTCAATCAGCACCAGTTTCTGGTCGTTGACGACCAGTTTGTTATGTACCGAATGGAGCCGGTTGCCCAGTGTCTCTTCATCTATGCTCAGTGTGTCGATTATCTGCTCTTTGTTGTTGCCGTCGGCAACCTGGTGCAGGATTTCCGTTTCGCGTTGCGTCAGGTGAGCCAGCAGCTTCCCGACCTGCTCACCTAGCGAAGAAAACGCGGTGAAATCGTCAAGAATCCGGGAAGCAATTTCCGGTTTCCAGATGACCTCGTCAATCGGTTGCTTGCCCTTGACCACTTCTCGTATGGTGAAAACCACTATATCGGGGTCAACGTCCTTGGTCAGGCAGGCGCTGGCGCCGCTTTTCAGGGCATCGTAAAGCTGTTCTTCGTTATAATTATCCATGACCAGTATGACCGATACTTCCGGCAGGTTCTGTTTAATTCTGCGCGTGGCCTCAAAACCATTTATCGTGTCATGGCCAGCGTTCAAAATAGCCACCTGAGGGGTGCTGGTCTCAATAAAGGAAAGTGCCTGTTCATTACCCACGTCCTCACCAATCACTTCCATATCTTCCTCACCGGAGAGGGTGAAGTGGATACCTTCCCGGAAAAGCACTTGCCAGTCTGCCAGAAAAACCGTTATCTTTTCCATTTTAAGCTCCTCTAAGGGCGCGTTAATAATCTACGCTTTTAATCTAACACGCGGGCATAAAGACAGGCATAAAAAAAATAAAGATTTCGTAAAGGTTCTATTAATGTTTCGTAAAGAATGGCAGGTTCGGCCATTGGTGGGAAACAATTAGGAAGGCTCAATAAAGATAGTCTGGCAGAAGGTCAGGCAGGACTGACAAACTTGTAGCCCATGCCATGCTCGGTAACGATTATGCTGGGCGATTCAACGTTGTCACCGAGCTTCTGACGAAGGTGCTGGATGTGAACACGGAGCAGGTCCCGGGCATCGCGATATCCTTCACCGCAGGCTTTGGTGAGCAGGTTTTCGTGGGATATCAGGAGTCCCTCATTTTTAATGAGATAGTTGAGCAGTTTGTATTCGGTTGAGGTAAGCTTTACGGGCCTGCCTTCAACCGTGACCTCATTGCGGGCAAAGTCAACATGTAATTTTCCGCTGGTATAGGGCTGTTCCTCGGCGGGGGTTGGTGCACCTTTAGCACGGCGCATTACCGCCTGTACCCGGGCCAGCAGTTCAATATGGCTGAAGGGCTTGGTAACATAATCGTCGGCCCCGAGTTCCAGTCCCTTGGCAATGTCAGTGTCCTCGCTTTTCACGGTGAGCATTATTACCGGTACTGCCGAGAAACGTCTTATCTCGCGGAGTACCTCGAAACCGTCCATATCCGGCAGCCCGATATCAAGTATGACCAGTTCAGGGCTTTCATTTTCGACAAGTTCCAGCCCCTTGGTGCCATCATTGGCCGGAAGTATGGTCGTGTTTCCCCAGCGCAGCTGGAAGCACAGTGTAACTACCTCTATTATCTCCGGTGAGTCATCAATAACCACTACTTTCATCTGTTCACCCTGAATATTTAGTGCTGCCCGGACAGTGGTAGCGAGCAGAAAAAGCGGCTGCCCTTTCCCGGTGTGCTCTCCAGCCAAATCCGGCCGCCGTGAAGCTCCATCAGGAATCTGGTGATGGCCAGCCCCAGCCCGCTGCCTTTACCTCCGTTGACCTGGTAATAGGGTTGAAAAACCAGCTCCTGCTTGTTCGCCGGAATGCCGATGCCGTTATCGGCTACCTCAATGACGAGATTGGAATCATTCTTGGCGGCGCTCACCTTTATCTCTCCACCCTCCCCGGTGAACTTGCTGGCATTGGTGAGCAAGTTCAGCAGTATCTGTTCCAGGTGGTGATGGTGTGCCCTGATGTGAGGCAGGCCGGCGGGTAAATCAACTTTCAAGGACTGTTTCTTGCTGTGTGTAATGGGATAAATCTGCGAGGCGACGCCGTGAATTATCGGCCCAATATCAAGCGGCTCGGGTTGAAAAGAGAACTCGCCGGAAAGCAGGCCGGTCATTTCCGAAAAGTTGGTCAGTTTTTCATCAAGGCTGCGGGCATTGCGGATTATATTCTGGGTAAGTCTCAGTGGCATACTTGTCGGCTGTGACTGAAGCTCCTCGCCTAAAAGTTCTGCCGAAACAATGATGGCAGTAAGCAGTGTCTTCAGTTCGTGGACGGTGGCATCACCAAAGCCAATCTTTTTATTTTCCTTATCGCTGGTCTGTTTCAGGTTATCCATCAACTACCGCCATCGGTGAATTGAATAATCATTCCTCGGCCGGGGTAATGTCACTCGTTTTTCCTGCTCATTCCCTTGGCAACGAGCTTTACCGTGTTGAGAATGCCAATGACCGCCCGCTGGATTTCAACCGGCTCTTCGGCTAACATCTTGGCAACGTACGGGTCAAGCCGTCGGTTGCCGTAAGTGGAGCTTCTCTCTTCGGCGACTCCAGAAGTTTGTGGCGACAGGAAACCGGCCAGGGTGAATAGTTCATCCTCGTCAAAGCCAAGCGGCCTGGCGATTCTGCGCAGAATGTGTGCCGAAGGAAAGCGCTCGCCCCTTTCAATACGCCCCAGGTGAGAAGAGGAAACTCCAGAAGTAGCCGCCAGTTCCTGCAGGGTCAGCGGAATGGCTATTCTCTGTTGCTTTATTATTCTACCGAGATCATTATTAACTCGTGGCATGTCTATACTCCTCAGTTAATCCTATTCTAATTCGCCAAATGGCAAATGTCAATATAACTGACTGTGAGACATTTGTCCATATATTATCATGCTTATTCTAAACTGGCTAGGTTAAATTGTCATAAAAATAGTACTTAAATTTCATTAAAATTCGGCGGTTAGCGTTCTTATCTTTCCTTGACATCGGGCTCAACTACTGACTAAAATGTGGTGTGGTTTCTGGTGGTGAGGGGGCTCCGGCGTTATAGCTTTATCTGACGAAGACAAATAAATACAATCTGGCTTCGAGAAGGAGGATGATGCTATTTGGCCGAGGTAATGACGGGTAATAACGAGAGCTTTGAAAGTTTACTCAAGCGGTTCAACCGTCGTGTCCAGCTGACCGGCATTTTATCCGAAGTACGCCGTCGGGAGCACTATGAGAAGCCGAGCGTCAGACGCAAGCGTAAAAGAGCGGTTAGAAGACGCAGTATTGCCCGGGCAGTGAAAAGGTAACCCGTTGCTGAGGATTATATGGTAGAAGCAAACCTGAAGCAGAAGCTGTCTGATGACCTCAAACAGGCAATGAGAAGCGGCGATACCGTCAAGAGGAGCGCCATCAGAATGTTGATGGCTGCCATCAAAAACGCTGAAATTGCCCGGCAGACAAAGCTGGAGGACGGTGATATCTTGGGCGTTATCGGCAAGGAGGTCAGGCAGCACCGTGAGAGCATTGAAGCCTTCAAGCAGGGAAACCGCCAGGACCTTGTTGACAAAGAAGAAGCGGAATTAGCCATTCTTCAGGGATACCTGCCGCAGCAGATGAACCGTGAGGAGGTTGTGGAGGCGGCGCGAAGGGTCATCGCTGAAGTGGGTGCCGAGGGCCCCGGTGATAAAGGAAAGGTAATGCCGGTAATTATGGCCCAGCTGAAGGGTCGGGCGGACGGCCGTGAAATCAATGAAGTGGTCAGCGAATTACTCAGTTCATGAAACGGATGGGAAAAATCAATAAAATTGCCAGGGCAAGAGGGGCGTACGCCCCTCTTTTCATCTCTGGATAATGGAGTGACGATTAAGTGCACCGCATAGAGGTCAGGCTGAAAAGCCATCTGCCTGATGCCCGGGGACAGGGACTGGTCAAAGATATTCACGACCTTGGCATTGCCACCGTGTCCGATGTGCGTGTGGTCGACATCTACTGGCTTGATGCGGCACTCAGCCCGGCGACTCTGGATTTAATTGGCCGTAATCTCCTTGCCGACCCCGTCACCCAGCTTTACAGTTGTCAGCAGGGCTCACCAGCCGGACAGCTTGACGAGTCCGGATACCATGCCGTTGAGGTCGCCTATAACGCCGGTGTTACCGACCCCGTTGAGGACAGCGTGTTGAAGGCGATTAAAGACCTGGAGGTTGAGGGTGTCGGGGTGGTCAAGACTTCCAAGCGTTACCTTATCAAAGGAAAATTAACCGACGAGCAGATGGAAGTGATTTGCAGTCGGTTGCTGGTAAACCCGATTATTCAGCACGTCGTGGCACGGGAGCAGATGAGCTTCCCGGAGAACCCGAAATATCATTTCAAGCTGGAAGCGGTCGATATCCTGACGGCTGACCGGACCGCGCTGCAGAAGCAGTTCGGGTTCACCGCTGACGAATTTCAGGCCATTTTGAATTATTATCATAAGCAGGGCCGGAACCCGACCGATGTCGAGATGGAGACGCTGGCCCAGACCTGGTCAGAACACTGCGTCCACAAGACATTCAAGGGCAGATTCACGCTCGGTAATAAAGTGGTGGACAACCTGTTGAAGAGCACCGTGATGAAGGCGACCCGGGAGCTTGACAAGCCCTGGTGCCTTTCGGTTTTCGTGGATAATGCCGGGGTGATTGATTTTGACGGAAAGTGGGCGCTCTGTTTCAAGGTGGAAACGCACAACCATCCCTCGGCGGTGGAGCCTTACGGTGGTGCCGCCACGGGCATCGGCGGTGTCATCCGTGACCCGCTCGGCACCGGACTGGGGGCAAAGCCAATTGCCAACACCGATGTCTTCTGCTTCGGCCCGCCTGATTTGCCCTATGACAAGTTACCCCAGGGCGTGCTTCACCCGCGCCGCGTGTTCAAGGGAGTGCGGGCCGGGGTGGCCGACTACGCCAACCGACTCGGCATACCCACGCTCAACGGCGCCATTCTCTTTGACGAGCGCTACGTGGCCAATCCGCTGGTATACTGCGGCACGCTTGGTCTGCTGCCGAAAGAAATCGCCCGGCGCGGCAAACAGAAACCGGGCGATAAGGTGGTCCTGGTGGGTGGGCGGACGGGCAGGGACGGCGTTCACGGCGTTACCTTCGCCTCGGAGCAGCTCACCGAGGCGTCAACGACCACGTCCTCAAGCTCGGTCCAGATTGGCAACCCCATTGTGGAAAAGAAGATGATTGATGTCCTCCTGCAGGCCCGTGACCGGGGGCTGTACGTGAGGATAACCGATTGCGGCGGCGGCGGCCTGTCCTCGGCGGTGGGAGAGATGGCGGAGGAGACGGGCGTCCGTGTCGACCTGGACAAGGTGCCGCTGAAATACGCCGGGCTATCCTATGCGGAAATATGGATTTCGGAATCGCAGGAGAGGATGATTCTGGCCGTGCCGTCGGAGAAAAGCAACGAATTGCTGGAGCTCTTTGGCGGTGAAGATGTGGCGGCGACAGTTATCGGTGAGTTCACTGATGACCGCCGCCTGCGACTTTTCTATGAAGGGACACCAGTCTGCGACCTGGAAATGGAATTTTTACATGGCGGCATCCCGCAGTTGCGGCGGGATGCGGTCTGGGAACCGCCCCGCCACCCCGAACCTGATTTCGCCCAGCCGTCTGATTTGAATGAATCACTGCTGGCGATTTTAAGCTCGTGGGACGTGTGCAGCAAGGAGTGGGTCATTAGGCAATACGACCACGAGGTGCAGGGGGGCAGCGTCCTCAAACCGCTGGTGGGGAAAAATAATGACGGGCCTGGTGATGCCGCCATCATCCAGCCGATACTTGACTCCCCGAAGGGCGCGGTCATCGCCAGTGGCATCAATCCCGGCTATGCCGATATCGACCCGTACTGGATGGCGGCCTCGGTGATTGACGAAGCCCTGCGGCAGATAATCGCGGTTGGCGGCGACCTGAACCGGGTGGCGCTGCTGGACAACTTCTGCTGGGGCAGCGTAAGTCGACCCGATATGCTGGGGGCGCTCATCCGCGCCGCGCAGGCCTGCTACGATATGTCGACTGTCTACGGAACGCCCTTCATCTCGGGCAAGGACAGCCTGAACAATGAGTTCGAGTCCGAAGGCAGGACCATATCCATCCCGCATACGCTGCTCATCTCAGCCATCGGTGTCATTGACGACGTTAGCCGTGCCGTATCCATGGACTTAAAACAGGCCGGCGATTTCATTTACATCCTGGGCAGAACCCATTGCGAGCTCGGCGGCTCGGCGTACTTAAAGACCAGGGGCTTTATTGGCAATAGCGTGCCAAAGGTTGACCCGCAGAGAAGCAAACGTTCAATGGATAACCTGAGCACGGCTATGGGAAAAGGGCTGGTCAGGGCCTGCCACGACTGCAGCGAGGGGGGAATCGGTGTGGCGGTGGCCGAGATGGCTTTTGCCGGCGGGCTGGGGGCGAGCATCGACCTGAAAGAGGCGCCTCTCGGCGAGCCGATAGACCGCGACGACTTCATCCTCTTCTCGGAGTCGAATAGTCGATTCATCGTCGAGGTGTCACCGGAAAAGAAAGACAAATTTGAGAAAGAAATGAAGCACACGCCCTTTGCTCGGCTCGGACAGGTAATCAGTGCGCCGAGACTTGAGGTTCGTGGTCGAAAAGGCGATAACATTGTCTCCATCTCCATAGATGAACTGAAGGAGGCATGGCAGAAGCCGCTGAGGTGGTAATGGATGGTTAAAACAGTCGTGCTGCGCGCCCCGGGAACCAACTGCGATGTTGAGACCGTCTTTGCTTTTGAGCAGGCCGGTTCAGAGGTG
>CAZQWO010000061.1:0-9439 GCA_964597015.1 uncultured Dehalococcoidaceae bacterium | reverse complement strand
GTCCTCATCAGGCTGACCTCGCCGCCTACCCTGCAGTCGCGCTTATTTTCATCAATATCAATGGTTTCGTCTATTTTATATCTACGGGATGACCCGATGGCTTCCTTGAGCAACTGGGAAACATTTATCTCCATGACAGCCCCCTCCACGCCAGCCAGTTCACTCTATTATAGGACAAGTGGCATATTAGCCGCAAGCTCGGTGGAATTTCATCAATTACCGTTTCCGCAGCTTCTCGGTAAGCAGCGGCACCACCTGAAACAGGTCACCCACGATGCCATAGGTAGCCACCTCAAAGATGGGGGCATGGGGGTCGTCATTGATGGCAACGATGCAATCCGACGTCTGCATGCCCACGATATGTTGCAGCGCCCCGGAAACGCCCACGGCGATATATAGTCTGGGGCACACCGTTTTCCCTGTCTGGCCAACCTGATGCGGGTAGGTTATCCACCCCTCGTCCACCACGGCGCGTGTGGCGCCCACCGCCGCACCCATGACCGAGGCCAGCTCCTGGAGCATCTCGAAATTCTCCGCCTTTTCCAGACCCCGACCTCCCGCCACAATGACATCCGCCTCCTCAATTTTCACCGTTTCCACAACCTCTTCCATAAATTCAATAAGCTTCGTCCGGGCGGTGAAGCGCTCCCGGTCAAAATCTACTTTTATTATCTCCCCCTTGCGGCGGTTGTCCGGCTCACGCTTTGAAAACACGTGAGGACGAACCGTCGCCATCTGCGGCCTCGCTTCGGGACAGGTGATTACCGCCATAATATTGCCGCCAAAGGTGGGCTTGGTCTGCAGGAGCAGCCCTTTCTCTTTATCAATATCAAGGTCAACGCAGTCGGCGGAAAGCCCTGTCTTAACTGCCGCCGCCACACGGGGAATGAAGGCGCGACCCAGTGCGGTGGCCCCGGCCAGGACAATCTCGGGCCGGTGCTGCTGGACCAGCTCCACAAGCTGCTGTGTGAAGATGTCTTCCTGATTGTCCGCGAGGTCGGGACTATCTACAAGATAGACTTTATCGGCACCGTGGGCAATCAGCCGGTCAATCTCCTCAATTTGGTAACCGAAACAGACGGCGCTCAACTCCGTCCGCAGCACATCGGCCAGTTCCCTGCCTTTAGCTAAAAGCTCGTAGACAACGCTCTTAATCCGGCCGCTTCGCTGCTCGGCGAATACCCAGACGCCACGGGAAGCCTTTTCTGCCATATCTTCCTGTCCCTAGATAAACCCGCTATCCTTCAGCCGCCCCATCAGGCAGTCAACCTGATTCTCTGGAGCTCCCTGAAATATCTCGCCCTTGCGGACACGCTGGGGAGTGTATATCTTAATAACATGCGTAAAAGAGCCGGACATACCGACACCATTCGGGTCTGCCTTCAAATCTTTGGCCCTCCAGACCGGGATGGTGGCGCTTTTCGAGCGGGCAATGCCGCGCAGCGAGGGCAGGCGCGGCGTATTGATTTCCTTGACCACGGTGAGCACGGCGGGGAGGGGGCTTGCAACGATTTCATACCCGTCCTCAACCATGCGCCGGACACGCATCCCGCCATCAGCCACTTCTTCAATCTGGCTCACATAGGCAATAAACGGGAGGCTAAGCATCTCGGCGAGCTGGGGGCCGACATGCCCGGTATCGCCGTCCAGCGTCTGCCGACCGCAGATAACGAGGTCGGTCTGTTCCAGCTTGCGTACCGCCACCGAGAGCGTATAAGAGGTCGCCCAGGTATCGGCACCGGCGAATGCGGGGTCGCTCAATAAAACCGCCTCGTCGGCACCGAGGGATATGGCTTCTCTCAGGGCGGTTTCCGTCTGCGGGGGGCCCATGCTGATGGCACTTACTTTGCCGCCAAATCGCTCCCTCAGCCTGACCGCTTCCTCGATGGCATAGGTATCAAAAGGATTGATGATGTTTTCGATTCCGTCACGGATGAGGTTATTGGTTTCAGGGTCAATCTTTACCTGTGTGGTGCCCGGCACCTGCTTCAGGCAGACGACGATGTTCATTCCGTCTTGGCCTTTCGCTTTCTCAGCTCAACAGCAATGGCACTGCGCAGGATCTGGTTGGCGCCTTCATATATCTGGGTAATCTTGGCGTCCCGCATCATCTTTTCCACCGGGAAATCCTTCATGTATCCGGTGCCACCGCAAATCTGCACGGCATCCGTGGTAACCTTCATCGCCACATCAGAGGCAAAGACCTTGGCCATGGCCGACTCTTCCGTAATCCTCTTTGTGCTGCTATCCACCATCCTGGCCGCCGCATAGACCAGCGCCCGGGCCGCCTCGACCTGTATGGCCATCTCGGCCAGCATGTCCTGCACCACCGGCAGGGTGATAATGGGCTGGCCGAACTGGATGCGCTGCTGGGCGTAGTCCACCGCCGCTTCCAGCGCTCCCTGGGCGATGCCCACCGCCTGCGCCCCTATGCCCGGTCGCGAGCAGTCGAAGAGCTTCATCGCCTGGATAAATCCCATGCCCGGCTTGCCGATTAGGTTCTCCTCCGGAACGAGGCAGTTGCGGAAAATTAATTCCCCGGTGGCTGATGCCCGGATACCCATTTTTTTCTCTTTCTTGCCAAAGGTAAAGCCTGGCGTCCCCTTCTCCACCAGGATGGCGCTGACGCCGCGGGCACCCCTCGTCCTGTCAGTCAGGACAATCACCGTATAGAGCTCGGCTTCCCCGGCGTTGGTGATGAACTGCTTGGTGCCGTTGAGCAAATAACCGCCTTCAACTTTTTCCGCGGTGGTCTTGACGGCGCTGGCATCGCTGCCCGCCGTGGCCTCGCTGATGGCGAAGGCGGTCAATTTATTACCGGCAGCGATACCCGGGAGGTACTTCCGTTTCTGTTCCTCGGTACCATACTCTATCACGGTATAGGCGCCAAGAGCGTTTACCGCGTAAGTGGTCGCCACGCCGCCGCATACCCGGCTCAGTTCTTCCACCACCAGGCACAACTCCAGGCAGCCGCCGCCAAGCCCTTCATACTCAGCCGGAACGAAAACGCGGAACATATCGGCCTCGGCCAGGTCTTTTATAATCCCCCGGGGGAACTCCTCCTTCTCATCCAGTTCCGCCCGGACGGGCAGAATCCTCTCCTCGGCAATCTTTCTGGCCAGGCCTTTAATGGTCTTCTGCTCTTCAGTTAAAAAATATTCCAAGGAAATGCTCCTTTCCTATACCGGGAAACATGCTGAAGGATAAGTATTTGTATATAGTAAAAATCAAGTAAAATTATAGGTGAAGTCCCCATCAGCGTCAAGGTAATAGCCTGACAGACACCTTGACAGGGCCCGTCGCGGTGGCTATACTACCGATTGCAGAGTGCAGTTAAGACTTAGAACTGCGGCAAAAGGGGGTGTATCTGATGGCAGCCAAGGCATTTGTCCTGATTGAGACGGAGGTGGGTAAGACCAGGGAAGTGGTTACTGCCCTGCAAAAATTGAACGGAGTTCTGTCAGTGGATACCGTAACGGGTCCCTATGACATCATAGCCATCCTGCAGGGCAAAAGCCTAAATGATATTGGTGAGCTGGTTACCGGGAAGATTCACCCTATTCCGGGCATATCGCGCACGGTGACCTGCCTGGCAATTTAAATCACACGTTCAACGCCATCAGGACTTCATTAACGGTCTGCTCATCGGTTGAAGCGCCCGCGGTTACGCCGATGCGGCTTTTATCTTTCAGCCACGAAGACCGGATTTCAGCGGCAGTTTCAATCAGATGGGTTTCCGTTATTTGAGAACACAACTCGGCCAGACGATTGGTGTTGGCGCTGTGATGTCCACCAACAACCAGCATCAGGTCCACCTGACCGGCCAGCGCAATGGCGGCTGCCTGACGTTCCCTGATATCATGGCAGATGGTATCAATTATCCGCATTTCCGAATCCCGGGTGAAGGCAGTATCAATCAGCTTCTTGACGAAATCGGTAAAGTGGTCCGGTACCTGCGTGGTCTGGGATAGAATACCAATACGACGCGGTATCCGCTGCAGTCCGGTGATGACGCTTTCTTCAACTGCCGCGATACCCTTCCCCTTCGTCCAGCCCAGAATACCCTTGACCTCCGGGTGCTGAGAATCCCCGAAAATAACCACCAGAAAGCCGGCTTCGGCCAGTCTCCGGGCCGCCGCCTGCGCCCGGAGGACAAACGGGCAGGTGGTGCTGATAATCTCGATATCCCTGGCTCTGATTTCCTCCTCCAGCTGCGGACTTATACCGTGAGAGCTGGTCACGACCACTCCGCCGCGGATATCTTCAACGTTCTTTGCCACCCGCACACCGATTTCCGAGAGCTTCTGCAGCACCTGCCGGTTATGCACCACTGCCCCCAGCGTTTCCACGCCGCCGCGCTCACGGGCCACCTTCTCCAGTATGTCAAGAGCCCGCTTCACACCGAAGCAGAAACCCACCTTGTCCGCCTTTTCCATTATCATCTTACTGGCTCTTTTAGCCACCGTACTGCCCCCGATATTCCCCCGGTAAAAGCTCGGCAATGCGTCCCATTATGGTATGCGTGAAAGCCGCCAGCTGCTCCCTGGTCACTTTCCCGTTTACCGACGGTAGATTGAACGGGTGTCCGATATTCACCGTGATTACGGGACGGCGCAGCCACCAGGTCCGGCCGGCTATTTTTTCGGTGCCGTGAATCCCCACCGGCAGGATGGGGACACCATTACGCACCGCGATGAGCGCCGACCCGGAAAAGGCGCCCACCATCTGCGCTTCCATGCTACGTCGACCCTCCGGAAAGGCGATTAGCGCACCTCCCCCGCCGAACAATTTTTCGGCGAAGCGCAGGGCATCCCGGTTCATGCCGCCGCGCCGTATTGGAAAGGCGCCACAGTTATGGAAGATGTACCTCTGAATCCGGCTACGGAATAGCTCCTCCTTGGCCAGAAACATCGCCGGCCGTTTGATGCTGATACCCACAATCGGCGGGTCTGCCAGGTTGAGATGGTTCGACACCACCAGCAGCGGTCCTTTATCCGGAACATGTTCTCTGCCGAACACGTGCCAGCTGGTAAAAAGGACCAGAAGCACGTGGGATAGAGAACGGCCAACGTAATAAATCCAGTGCATTTTGTACCCTGATAAAACCAGTACTTTACAATTATAACGGTGAGGCAGGCTAAAAACAATTTAGCTTGTTGCGAAATGCTCTGCGTTGACACCATTTATCAAAGTAGTATAATTCTTGGTACGAATGACCGAATACATATTCATTGACGAATCTGGTGACCCAGGCTATATTTTGTTGAATGGAGCTAGTTCGAAACATTATGCAGAATTAGCTTTACAGCTAAATGGCGATAGTTTGAGTGATGTTATAGCTCATATAATCAACTGGAAATACGTTTTAGGAAAACCTTATGAAACAAAAGACCTACCGACGGGTGAGCAGTGTAAAAGATATCTTGCTCCCATTTTAGAATTACACTCCCAAGGCAAACTCAAATGCTCCTGTGTTCATTTGTTAAAAGACCGTTATACCGGTCCATACCTGAAACCCGAATTGCCGACTGGGCATAATCCTTTTTATTTTCGCAATTTCATACATAAAAAGTTGTTGGAGCATCACTTTACTCAATTCCCTATAACACATTCGGCAAGAATAAATTTGATTTTTGATGATTATAGAATGCCCTTCGAGGAGACGCGCAACATTGAAAATTATTTACAAAATAACTGGGACCTCCCTGCCTTTAGGCGCATCATTCACGACGACTCAATACCTAATCTTGCTTTGCAGATAACTAGCCAACTTGTAGGGACTATTAATGATATCGTTTCGGGGACAATTGACAATGAGAGAAAGGAGCTGTTAAGTTTTATCGTCCTGAAAGATGTAACAAGAGAGGTCTAGGTGGACGCCCATCTTTCAGGACCTCAACCTAGACCTCAACAAGTTACCTATTATTAGTATAACATTCTTGTCAAATTTGTCAATACTATACTGTCAAACACCCTCGTCAAATTGCCACACTGCCTCAAGGCCTTCTTGTTACGGAATCATTCAGGAAACACAATTTCTCGGTGTTTCGGGAAAAGCCAAAGCCATAGCTTGCGTTACAAACACGAGAAACTGTTCGCTTGAGCTAGAGAATCAGGTTCAGCAGTCCGCCCACGGCCAGGGCCACGGTAACCATTATGGCGCCTGCCTTGAGCATTCCCACCACACCCAGCTCCCTGAGGAGCACTACAAAGGTGGCGATGCAGGGGAAGAACATGGCCAGTACCACGCTGCCGACGACCAGCTGCTCCGAGGTCAGTGCCAGCGGGGCCAGCATGCCCACGGCCACGTCCTTGCGCAGGAAACCTATCACCAGCGCCACCACCGCTTCCTTGGGCAGTCCCAGCAGGCCGGTGACAACGGGTGCCGCCAGGTTGGCGATGGCATCAAAGGCACCCAGCGTATACAGTATATTAATTACCAGAACCGCGCCCAGTATAATCGGGATTGCCTCCCGCAGGAAACCATGAACCCTGAGCCATAACTTCTGCAGCACCGTCTGCCACGGCGGTATACGATAGGGCGGTATCTCGATTAACAGCTCGGGGCTGAACCCCTTCACGACGTGATTGAGAATAAAGCCGAGCACCACCCAGACCACAAACAGGGTTCCATAGACGATGGCGACATACTGAATTCCGCGCTGCCCCACCAGGCCGAAGACCATTGCCTGCAGTGCGGCACAGGGCACGGCAATTGAAATCAATGTGGCGGCGATGAACCTTTCCCTTTTGCTTTCCAGTATCCTCGTTGCCAGAATTGCCGGCACGTTGCAGCCCAGTCCCAGCAGCGTGGGAATAATGGCGTAGCCGTGAAGGCCAAGGCGGTGCATGATGGTATCCATGAGAATAGCCAGGCGCGGCAGGTAGCCGACGTCCTCAAGCAGGCCAAGGACGAGGTAGAAAGCGACGATATACGGCAGTACCATGGCCAAAGGCACATAGAGCCCGGTGGTCAGCAGGCCAAACGACTCGATGTAAACGACTTCACCAGCCACGATGCGTCCCAGCAGCACATTATGGATGATGCCGGCGCCGCCCAGTAGGTTGCTCAGCCACAACACCACCGGCGTCCAGAGATACTCAAATGCGGGGTCGAGAACGTAGGTTATCAGGCTCTCACCGACGAAGCGGATACCGAGAAATGTGCCGGCGAGAATGACCGCCGCTATGATTATACCGGTAAGCGGCTTGACGCTGGCGTCTTCCAGATGCTCCAGCCAGGTATGGTGACGGTGGGTAACCTGCTGCACCTGTTCCACGATGCTGCCAATGGTTGCCCATCGTTCATCATGGCTGCGGGGAGGCAACTTCAACGCCCTGGCCAGGGGAAGGCTCTCTACCATTTCCTTGATTCCCTGCCCGCTTACCGCCACCGTTGGGATTACCGGGACGCCCAGCAATTCCTCAAGCCGCTTTAAATCAATGTGAATGCCGCGGTGGCCGACGTCGTCCCACATGTTCATGGCCACCACCATCGGAACTCCCTTTTCCAGAAGTTGCAGCGTCAGGTTGAGGTTTCTCTCCAGGTTGGTGGCATCAACCACATTTATGACCACGTCGCCGGCGGCGAGCATTTTAAGGGCGATTTCCTCCGCCTCACAGGTCGGTTCCAGACCGTAGGTGCCGGGCACGTCAATCACTTCCGCCATTTCATCCCCGACCTTCGTCTGCCCCTGCGTATAACCAACCGTGGTGCCGGGATAGTTGGAGGCGATAACTCTCACGCCGGTCAGTCGCGAGAAGACGACGCTCTTGCCGACATTAGGGTTGCCCATGAGGAGAATTTTCCTCAGGCTGCTCCTGTTACCTCTACCCTTTTTAGCGTGGGCCTGCGCATCATGACACGCCATTCCCCTCCACCATCACTGCTCAAGCTCAACGATAATTCTACTGGCCATGCCGAATCCAATCGCCAGGCGGGTGCTGCCCGCCTGCACGGTTACCGGTCCCCGCATCAGCATCGAACTTAACTTGGTAATTTTTCTACCCGGCCTGATATCCATAGCGCTGAGACGACTCACCAGACCCATCCCGCCATCGATTCTCACCACCCGACCGCTCTGTCCGGCGTACATCCCGCTTAAATGAACTCGCTTTTCCTCCGTCATATATCACCTTTCCAGGGGAGCAACGTTACCGTCTAGCCCGACGACACTTATCGCAGTAGCCGGTAATCCGCACCTCCGCCTCATCAATGTCGAAGTCCCTGGCTTCCGGCACTTCCTTCTTCAGGGAGCGCGCCAGCGGATAGCTGAATTCAATCACCCGCCCACAGCCCCTGCACACCAGATGATGGTGCTCTCTGGTCGGCTTCACTTCATAGTGATGATGGTCTTCGCCAAAATGCAGCTCATCTACCAGATTCAGCTCTTTCATCATCTGCAGGGTGCGGTAAACCGTGGATAAACTCAGGCGCGGCTCCCTCTCCCGCACACGCCGGAAGATTTCATCGGCGTCAAGGTGGCCATGCCCCTGACGGATAATCTCCATAATCAGGGCCCGCTGGTTGGTAAACCTCTTCCCGGCATTGCTCAGCTTCCTGCGAATCGTGGTCATTTTACTGCCTTGTTTCATTTCTAAATGCTATTGCATATCATTTGCAATAATAATTATACATTATCTGTTTTCTTTTGGCAATAGTGGCTCTCCAGGCAGTTATTACTTTCTGACCAGTGCCGATGCCCAGGCGATAATGATAACCGCGATGACTATGGCGGCGGCCGAATTAACCAGCAGCATGCTCGGCGCCCCCCAGGAACTGGCACCGGCGCCGGTGAGCAGGTTACCCAGCGGCAATGCACCGACGGCAAAGGCACGGGCCCCAGAAACCCTGCCCCTCATTTCCTCGCTGGACAGCATCATCAGCTGCGACTGAATAAGAGCCATGCACGTTCCCTGGCTTAATCCGGCCAGAATGAGGATACTCAGAGACAGTGGGAAAAGGCGCGAAAAGGCGAACAGTACCAGTATAGCTGGCCAGGCAATGGTCACCGCCGCCAGCAACCTGCCCCGGTGTATTGAAGTCGGCAGTATGGCTACCAGCAACGGGCCAATGGTATTGCCAAGTCCAATTGCCGCCATGAGCTGACCATAGCCGATTACCTCGGTATGCAGTACATCGCGGGCAAATATTGGGATTAAGGTGAACCAGTACGGGAAGATAAATAAATTTGCCAGCGCGGCGATAAGTATCAGCGCGGAAAGAGAGCGGTCTCCTTTTATGTAGCGGAATCCCGCCACCAGATTCTGCCAGATAGACTCCCGGGGCATCGGACCTGCCGGGGGTTCAATCTTCATCGGCAGGAGAGCCAGAAATGACAGGCAGAAACTGCCGGCAATCAGGGCGAAACAGCCGCTGGCCCCGATGACCTCGAGCAGGCTGCCCCCGAGGAGCGGCCCCAGTATGGTGGTGATACCC
>CAZQWO010000060.1:0-9547 GCA_964597015.1 uncultured Dehalococcoidaceae bacterium | reverse complement strand
AGAAAAGAAGATGGTAACGCATCACGTTCAGGGAAGCAGCTTTCCAAACTGGATGACAGGAGGAATGGACAACGTCCGCTACTACGAGTTCTCCGGAAACCGCCTGACACTCCGCACCGTGCCGCTTTTGATGGGCGGCAAAAATGTAATCGGCAGACTGGTCTGGGAGCGACTCTGACACAGGTTGGAATAAGGGAATTTCAGCCATAAAAAATGCCGTGCGCATCTATTCCTGACGGCTAGTGTAGTAGAAAGATAATGGAAAGTGGGAGCTTTAGAGCTCTGAAAAGGAGTTGATTTGGTAGTATAATTAGACAGTGATGTATCATCGCTGGATAATTAAATATTATTAAGCTTAGCTTAACAAAACTCCTATAAAATTGTGGAGGTTGTTATGAGAATAAGAAAGGTTCTAATACAAAACTATCGTTCGATTAAGCACTCTGGTGAGATAACGCTAGACGGGAGCATTACTACACTAATAGGCAGAAAAGAAAATGGAAAAACGAATTTTCTGAAAGCTATAGAATCTTTCGATGCGGGTTTGAAATATGAGCGCAACGACCTTTGTACGTATAGCAAACTGACGAAGGAGCTGACTGCTGGTAGTAAACAGCCAGAAGAAATTCCAATTGTTACTATATGGTTCGATTTAGACGAAGAGGACAGTCATAAACTAGATGAAATTCACAGTAAGTTAGCAAAACTGGAACAACTAAAAGTGACCAAATATTATAACAATAGCTATAAAGTGGAAAGCGAAAAAATAGATATTTCTGACCTGGAGCCCGAGGGAAATGTCGAAATAAATAAGATGAATAGCCGGTCACAGTTGGAGTCAAAAGTAGAATCCATTAAGGGATTACTAGAACCACATACAAAAAGGCTACCAGAATTCGAGAATAGTCGGACCAGCTACGAAGGACATGTGAATGAATTCTTATTAGAGATTTCAAATAAGGATACGATTGACGAAATTGTAACAAGTGTAAATATTTTGATTGATAATTTGAAAAAATTGCCTAGCCAAGATGCAGCAATTCAAAATGATATCGGGAAAATTGAATCTGAACTGAAGTCTCTAATAAAATCTTTGGAATCTGAACTATCAGAAACTAAAGAAAAGCTTAATGACATTGAGGGTCAAGTTATGGCCACTCTGCCCAGCTTTATCTACTTTACAGATGTTGATATTATTGAGGATACAGTAACCGTTAGCGAATTCCAGTTAAACAAAGAACGACATAAAACTCTTAACAACTTGTTTGCACTAGCGAATTTAGATGTAGATAAGCTAGCGAAAGAGTCTCCATATGAACGCCGTTCAGCTACAGAGATAGCCTCAACAGTAATCACAGGACTAGTAAATAATTTCTGGACACAAGAAAAAGTAAAAGTCAGCGTTGGAATCGATGGTGGTAATTTAATAATATTTATTTCAGATGAAGTAGGTGCTTTAGACCCTCCAAGTAGGAGAAGCAAGGGATTCCAGTGGTTTCTATCCTTTTATACTAAATTTACGGTCGGTTCGAAAAGTGAATTTAGGAATACGATTTTGCTTCTAGACGACCCGGGTGTTTACCTTCATCCGCTAGGTCAGGAGGATTTAAAAAAGACACTAGAGGAACTTTCGACAAGCAATCAGATACTATTTGCCACTCATTCACCATTTATGGTTTATATAGATAATCTAGAAAGAATAAGGATAGTCAATAAAAAATCTGATGGTGTAGGTACAGAAATATTAGAGAAATACTGGGTGTCTGACTTTGATGCGCTCACACCTTTGAGAGCGGCACTTGGTGTCAAATTAGGCGATGTGCCATTCTCATCCACGAAGAACCTAATAGTTGAAGGGCAAGAAGACTTGCTGTATTTAGAAGCGATGGTTTCTTATTTCAAACGTACGAATAGAAAACCTGTAATTGACCTATCCAGGGTATTGATACTTCCTGCTAATGGTGCTGATAAAGTTCCATTCTACGCAACGTTTTTAATGCGTGAAGGACGTAAAGTATTGGTGGTCTTAGATTATGATACGAAAGGTAGAAATGTCAAAAAGACATTGATAGATAATTTAATTATTACTGAAGACAAAGTTGTTACGCTCGAACAGGTAAAGGTTGATTATAACGCTGGAGAAGAAGTTGAAGCTGAAGACCTATTTGACTCCGACTTTTACAAACATGTTGTAAGTGAAACATATAGTACTCAGGTTGCTGGAGGGCGAGTAGATCTAAATAAACTAGATATGTCAATAAATAAACAAACAAAGAGATATAATAACCTATTCAAAGAGGCCAAGATTTCTTTTAATAAACTAGCGGTGGCACAACAGGTTAGATTGGTAGTTGATGATCCTTCATGTACAGAAAGCATTATTGGTAACTCTACAATTGAGAACTTCGGTAAAATCTTTGAAATAATCAATAAGGTTCTGAAGTAGCAAGTGATATAAGTGAGTAGTATTGTGTTACTAGGAATCTGATGATAGCTGAAAGTTTGAGTGGTAGAACAAATTAAAGCAGTCAAGAACGACTGAAAGCAGGAAAAACTCTTTAAGGAGACCACACGGCCTCCTCTTTTTATATACCGTTCTACATGAAGAGTAAAGCCGCTCTTATTTCCCCACATGCCGGGCGGTGAGTTGCCTTTCCCTGACCTCGGGATTGGAGTAGTCGGGCAGGAGCATCGGGGCTACCCGGTCGGTGACAATGCCCGCTTTCTCCATTTCCTGCTGGTAGTCTTTAACGTGCTGCAAAGACAGCCTGCCTTCTCTGGCCTTATCCCGGGCATAGTCCGCCGCGCTCCCGCCGGCAATGCGCCCGAAAACGATGACATCGAGCAGGGAATTGCCTATCAGGCGGTTTTCGCCATGTACGCCGCCGCTGACCTCCCCGGCGATGAAGAGGCCGGGTATGGACGTCTCCCCTCGGGCATTGTATTCCAGTCCGCCATTCTGGTAATGCAGCGTGGGATATATCAGCATCGGCTCTTTAGAAATATCAATGCCAAACCGCTTATAGACGATGAATTTGCCCGGGAATTCCCGCTCCACCGCACCCTCGCCCATCAGCACATCTATCATGGGCGAATCCAGCCATACGCCCAGTTTTCCAGTGGGCGTGGGCACACCTTTCCCTGTCTCCAGACATTCCCTGATTATAGCCGATGATTCCACGTCCCTCGGCTCGCGCTCGAAGACGAATTGCTCTCCATCAATATTCAAGATATTCGCCCCAGCCCCGCGGAATTTCTCCGTGATGAGGATGCCTTCAATCTGCTCGGGAAAGACGGCACCGGTGGGATGGTACTGGACGGTATGCAAGAACTTGAGCTTCAGGCCGGCCCGGTAGCCCAGGACGATGCCATCGGCGGTGGCCCCATAGTGATTGGTGGTCATGAACCCCTGTATATGCAGTCGGCCGGAACCGCCGGTAGCAAGGATGGTTGCCCTGGCTTTGACTATCAGATATTCTTCGGTCTCCAGATTGTAAAGTATGGCGCCAGCGCAGCCTCCCTGTTCGTTCAAAACGAGCTCGATGGCGGGCGCAAATTCCAGGACGGTGATATTCTCCCGATTGCGGGCCTCATCACGGATGGTGCGCATTATCTCGGCGCCCGTGATATCGCCACAGGAATGCATGCGCTTTCGACTTATCCCTCCCCCGAGCAGGGTATACAGCCTGCCGTCGGGAAATTTGGAGAACATCACCCCCAGACTTTCCAGCCACCTGAGCACTTCCGGTGCATTGGTGACCAGGGTGTGGACCAGTTCCGGTTCATTCTTGAAGTGGCCGCCACCCACCGTGTCGAGATAATGCACGCAGGTCGAATCTTTCTCTATCTTGGTGGCCGCCTGAATGCCACCCTCCGCCATCATGGTGTTGGCATCACCATGACGCAGTTTGGTGGCCATTATAACCTTGGCGCCGTTCTGCTCGGCAAGCAGGGCCGCCGCGGTTCCAGCACCACCACCACCAATTATCAGGATATCGGTTTCCATATCCACACGTGAGAGGTCGATTTTGTCCGGATTTATCCGGCTCCAGGCCTCCAGCAGGTCGGCGAACTCGTGAGCAATTTGGTAGCCCTTGCTCGGCCCCACCTTCAGCTCCCGCCGCCCTGTCTCTATATAATCGGGATGAAACTTCTTCAGTATCGCCTCGGCCTCATCCAGCGACATCCGGGGGAATTCTTCCCCCTTCTTTTTCCGCGCCAGCCGCTGCGGTCTGGTCTTCTCTACTATTTTAATCAGGCTTTTGAGTTCCTCAGTATAAGGCATGCTCTCCTCCTAGAGATAATCAAGCTTGGCCGGCGTCCAGTCCTCACCAGCCATCTCCGGCTCAATTTCCCGTGACTGGTACATTTCCCTGAGCTGTTTGATATCAGACTTCATCAACCTCTGAAGCGCCTGCTGGCACTTCTCGCTACTGGCAGCTTCCACGGCTTCATTCAGGTGCTCAGCCCGCGGCGCAATCAGGCTGCCGTATATCCTCCGCGCCAGCTGCATAATGTGGTACTGTGGCAGTTCGCCCATGCAGCGGCTGACACACAGGCCGCACTGGATGCAACTGAATGACAAAGTGGCGGCTCTTTCAATATTGCCCTGCTTCACCGCCGAGATTACGTCCATCACCTGGACATCCATCGGGCAGGCCTTGGTGCAGCTATTGCAGGCGATGCAGCGAAACACCTCGGGATAAAGTTTGAAGATTTCCTCGGGACTGGCGGTGAGCTTGCCAAAGTCATAGCTCGCCCGGTTCGCCGGGTAAAACGGTATCTGCGTCAGATACATATCCGGCTCCACCACCGTCTGGCAGGCCAGCCCGACGCGGATATGGTAATCTCCCGGCTTGCGGTAGACCGTGGCACAGGCCCCGCATATGCCGCCCCGGCACCCGCACCCGCGAATGAACTGGTAGCCGGCATATTCAAGCGCCTTCATAATGGTGAGCGTTTCCGGCACCATGTACCTTTTACCCATCACGTAGACCGGAATGAGTTTTGCCGGCTCGGCTCCCGCATCTTTCTTATCGACGGTCTCTTTACGCGCTTTTTCCGCCATAGTAACCTCCGTTCGATTATAACCCGAGAGAGTTCAACAGACCAAAAGGTGATACTAAATGCTTTTTCAGCCATGACCCGGCTTCAGCAATACCCATTGCCAGCCCGATAAGCTCAGTGAAATAGAAGATGGGCATTTTACCGTCATCGCCGCCAGGCTGTCGCATTTCCAGGTTGGCGTGGCAGAGGGGACAGGCGGCCACCAATGCCTCGGCACCGGCCCGCCGGGCCATATCAATAAGTTCCGCAACCATCTGGCTGGCCATATCCCGCTTGCTCAGGGAAAGGCTGCCGCCGCAGCAGTCCACCTTGCCCGACCAGTCCCTGACCTCGGCACCCAGTGCATCGAGCAGAGCGTCCAGGCACTGCGGATTTTCCGGGTCATCGAAGCCAACGATTTCAGGAGGTCGAACCAGGTAACAGCCGTAATAGGCGGCCAGCTTCAAGCCCTTCAGAGGTTTGACCACTTTAGCTTTTAAATTTTCCAGGCCGAGGTCGTTAACGATAATGTCCAGCAGATGCCTGGTGCCATATTCAGCCTGATAGGAAAGCCCCGTCAGGCGTGTGAGTTCATCTCGCCGCTCCTTATCCTGCTTCAGCTCATTCTGGGCGCTTCTGAGCCTGATATAGCAGGCCGGGCAGGCCACCGCAATGTCCATCCCCATCGCCTCGGCCAGCGCCAGGTTCCTGCCGGCGAGATTGCCGGCCAGCCGCCGACTGGTGCTATGCCCGGACGATGCCCCGCAGCAATTCCAGTCGTGAAGCTCCGCCAGCTCAATCCTGAGACGGGCACAGACGGCGCGCACCGACAGGTCATATTCCCGGGCCGTGGCTTCGAGAGAACAGCCGGGATAATAGGCATACTTCAAATTGATGGCTGTCTGCTGGCTCATTCTGTCCCCTTAAAAATGTCCCTGACCTTTTTTATTTCATTGAAGCGCCCTGGAAACGGCTTCAATTTACCCTTCAGCATCATTTTAATCCCCAAAGGTAAATCGCTGAACAGGTCCCTTGTTTTCAGTTTGAGCTTGATAATCAGCGATAGCTCGTGCTGCCTGCCCCACTGCCTGATATTGCCCAGAAAAATGCGGTGAAAATCAGCGACACCGCGCTCCTTGGCCAGTCCCTCGCGCATTGAAGTCGCGCGCAGGACGTCCATTATTTTCACCAGGTCAACCTCATTGGGGCACCGGGTGGCGCAGGTATGGCAGTCGGCGCAGACCCAGATGGTGGAGCTGGTCAAAACCTGCTCCCGGAGGCCCATCTGCACCATGCGGACTATCTGGTGCGGGAGGTAGTCCATGGCGAAGGCCGACGGGCAGCCCAGGCTGCAGGTGAGACACTGGTAACAGCGGTCGATATCCGTGCCGCTTTCCTCTTTCACCTGCTCGCTGAAGCGCGCCTCAATCGCCGCCTTGCCTCTGTTATCAAAGTATTCCATGTCTTTACACACCGATATCGGGCAGTTCCTCCTCTTTGAAAGTGGTCAGGGGCAGTTCTTCATCCAGGCTTCTGCCCGGAACGTAATCGAACAGCTTTTGCACCCGGTCGCCCACCAATCGGAAAATATCGGCCACCGGAATGTTATTCGGGCAGGCTTCCGTGCACAGCCCGCAGCCAACGCAGGCCACCACCATGTGGTTCAACCTGGTCAGGTGGAAAAGAAGGGTATCGTTGGGCATGCGCAGGGCACCCTTCCGCTTCGCCCAGCCCAGATACTTATTGGCCTCGAATTCGAAGACCGGGGAGTCGAAGAAGCACTCCTTGCAGTAGCAGAGCGGGCAGGCCGTCCTGCAGTTGTGGCAGTTGATACAGGTGGCCAGAGTGGCCATAAATTTACCCAGGCCCCTGATTTCCTCCTGGGTCTGCTTCAGCAGTTCCTCTCTCTTCCCTGCCCTTTCCGCAACGAGTTTTGATATGGCTGACTCCCTCTCTTCCGCTTTTGCTTCCTCGAGGCCCAGTTCCTGAATCACCTTCTCCCCCTCGGGCGTTCCCGCCGCCAGCAGGATACCGGCATCAGGTTTGGCGCCGAGCAGACCGATGGTGATGTCAGCGCCCATGGGCACCGGATATTCACAGACCTGACAGGCTTTGCGGAGCAGGGGGTCTTCTTTTCCTTCTCGCACCCGCTTCAGGAAGTCATCGGTCGGTGATTTACTCTCCCTGGCCAGTTTCCCAAAGTCCTCAACCGAGTAAGTCCCGAAGCAATCGACACCGATTAAGAGCAACTTCTCCAGCGAGGCCTGCTTGAGCTTCACCAGCTCGATAAGCGCCCGGAGCTCACAGGAGCGCAGCACCACGCCCAGCCGCTCGGGACTGGGTGATAACATGGTGATTCTGGAGACGAGGCGGGCGGCGTTCACCGGCAGCACCGGGGCCAGCGGGTTGGCGGCCTGAATCTGCTCCGGGCGGCTCACAATGGTCGGCACCACATTATCGCCGGTGGGCAACTCCATTGGCACCAGCAGCGCATCGACCAGTCCCTTCTCCAGAAGGTCGGCCAGAAACTGGCGAATCGCCCCGAGCACTCCTTCGTTTCCGGCAGGTAAAATTGCGTATTTCTCCATCTCAACTCTCTAAATAGACCAGTCTTTGCCTATTGGATTTGGCCCCAGTTTTTTAATCGACCCGGTGATTTCATTCATGGTGCGGGCAAACTTGGGGCCTTCCGCAGCGCTGATCCATCTTATCCATACCCTTTCTTCCTCAATGCCGAGGGTACTCAGTGTGGCCTTCAATATGGCCATTCGCCTTCTCGCCTTGAAATTTCCAGATACGTAATGGCAATCGCCAGGAGGACACCCCCCCACGATAACGCCATCAGCCCCGCCGAGCAGCGCTCGCAAAACATAAACCGGGTCCACCGACCCGCTGCACATGGTCCTTATGGGGCGGACATTCGGCGGGTACTGCATCCGGAGCGTGCCGGCGAGGTCGGCGGCGGTAGCCGTGCACCAGTTGCAGAAGAAGCCCACGATTACCGGTTCAAACTCATTTTCCTCGGCCACTTTTTACCTCCTTAATCGCTAAAACGCGGCATCAATCAGCGAAAATACCTGCCGGTCCCGGAATCCCCTTATTTTGGCGGCGCCGCTGGGACAGGCCACGACACAGGCACCGCAGCCCTGACACAAGGCCTCCCGTACCACTATCTCACCGGTTTCCTCATCCCTGGCCCTGGCACCGTAGGGACAGGCGGCAATGCACATCTCGCACTTGCGGCACTGTCTCTGAACAGTCTCGGAGACTATTCTTCCCGCTTCCAGTTGCTTCAAAGTCAGCAGCGAGGCGGCTCTCCCGGCGGCGGCCTGTGCCTGAGTTATCGTCTCTTCAATCCCGCGCGGCGAGTGGGCCAGCCCGCAGACATAGATGCCGTCGCGCAGAAAATCTACCGGCCGGAACTTCTCCTCCGCCTCGCGGAAAAAGCCGTCTTTGTCCAGTTCGACCGACAAAATATCAGCCAGATACCCATTATCGCTGGGTATGATACCCGTGCTCAGAACCAGCATGTCGGGCTCAAGCTTCAGCCTGCCTCCCAGCACTGGCTCAACGACCTCGATAGTCAGCCGGTCTCCCTCCTGTTTCACCTCCGGCTTGCTGTCCAGCTCATAGCGCACAAACCGCACGCCTTTTTCCCTCGCCTGGGTATAATATTCCTCTTTGAAGCCGTAGCTCATTATATCCCGATAGAGAACGGTCACCCCGATGCCGGGATTCAGTTCCTTCAGTTTCAACGCGTTTTTCAATGCCTCTGAGCAGCAGACACGACTGCAATAAGGTCTGTCTTTTTCCCTGGAGCCAACACATTGTATCATAACCACCGAGCTCAATCCGCCCGGCTCAACTTCACCAGTCGAAAGCCGCTTTTCCAGTTCCCGCTGCGTGATTACTTTTTTGTTCTGCCCATACTGGTACTCCTGAGGGGAGTATTCTTTGCCACCCGTCGCCACAATGAGCGCACCGACCTCCAGAGTATTGACGGACTCATCTTTCCCTTTAATATCGGCCCAGAAATTGCCGACATAACCGCTCACCGCTACTATCTCAGATTCCATATGCATATGGATACGCGGGCTGCTGTTCACCTGCGCCATAGTTTCATCGAGCAGTGTTCGCGTATCGCCGCTTTCCAGCGTGCTGTATATCTCTTTAAGGTTGCCCCCCAGCTCCAGCGATTTCTCAACAAGGTGAACCTCGATATCGCGCCGGGCGATGGATAATGCTGCCGTCATGCCGGCGATGCCCCCGCCGATGACCAGCGCACCGGGCGTCACTGCCGTCACCGAGGCGGGCAGATAATCCGGCTGCCTGACATTTTCTACGGCCATGGACAGCAGGCTTTTCGCCTTGGCTAGGGCCATATCCGGCTGGTCGCGGTGCACCCAGGCAATTTCTTCCCTGAAGTTCACCACCCTGATGAGGGCCGGGGCAAGTCCGGCCTGCGCAGCTAACTCGCCGCGCAGGGAGTCGTTGACATATG
>CAZQWO010000059.1:0-9569 GCA_964597015.1 uncultured Dehalococcoidaceae bacterium | reverse complement strand
CTGGGCATTGAGGGCAGCGTTTGTGTCATCGTCTGGGGTGAGGAAGTTGTGGAAGGGAAGCCCAGCCCGAAGATGTTCCGGCTCGCTGCCGAGCGATTGCAGGTTGACCCGAAGAACGGCGTCGTTATTGAAGATGCCACGGCCGGGGTGGCTGCGGCAAAACGGGCCGGTATGAAATGCCTGGCGGTGACCAACAGCCACCCGGGAGAAAAGCTCGCCGAGGCCGACCTGGTGGTGGATAGCCTGGAATATGTCAGCGTGGCTGATGTCGCCGGGCTTTTCGATATGCTGAAGAAAGGATGAATGCTTGAAATCATGGCGGCAATAGAAAGGTCTCTGGTGCTGGTTAAACCCGACGCCGTTCGGGACGGGCACAGCGATGAAATTATCGGTCGCCTCGAGGGGTTGGGGCTTAAAATACTGGCGCATAAGACGCTGCAAATGGACAGGGCCCTGGCGGAGAAACACTACGAAGCTCATAAAGAGAAGCCATTTTTCAGCGAACTGGTGGCCTATATGAACTGGGCGCCGATAGTGGCGGTGGTCTTTGAGGGGGAGGGGGCGGTGGCCAAAATAAGACAGGCAATAGGTGCCACCGACCCGGCTGAGGCCGAATCCGGAACTACACGGGCCGACTTCGGGCTTGATGTAACGCGCAATGCGGTGCACGGCTCCGACTCTGCAGAGACGGCGGAGGCAGAAATCAGCCTTTTTTTCACCGAGGATGAAATCAAGGCCGCCGGGGAGTGATAAAAGGCGCTACTGAATCCGCAGCACCAGGTCGGCCTGGCTCCAGAGTCGGTCAAGCTGGTAAAATTCCCGCTCTGATGTCGAAAATATATGCACGATTACGTCGCCGTAGTCGAGTAAAAGCCAGCCCGAGTCAACCTTGCCTTCGTGGTGGATGGGGAGGACGCCATCCTTTTTTAGGTTCTGTTCTACTTCTTCATAGATAGCCCGCAGCTGGCGCTCGCTCTCCCCGTTGCAGATAACAAAGAAATCGGCAAAGCTGCACACCTTTCGGGTGTCAAGCAGCACAATGTCCGCAGCCTGCCTGTCGCCGGCCGCGTCCACTGCCCTGCGGGCTACTTCGATTCCTTCCAGAATTCGGGCCTCCCCCTTTTCAGGTATTAAAATTATAACATAGCTGGGGTAGTTATACAGGTGTATTGACAAATGAATTTCAAGTGTGCTATGTTTAACATAACTAAAAAGCGAATGGTCGAAATGATAAGTAACAAGTTTAACGCCTATTATTATTTTTATTATTTCTTTTTCTGGCGCGAAGGCGCTGGGGAGGGTTTCGCATGAGCTAAGCACAGCTAAAATTCAGCAGAAGGTCATAAAAGAAGTAATCAGAAGAGCCCTCCCCGGAAGGGCTTTTTTATTTACCCGTTACCGGTAAAAAAAATAAGGATAAACTTAGGAGAAAGAAGATGATAATCATGAAATCGGAGGCTGGAAAAGAAGAAATCGACAACGTGGTGAAGGAAATCAAAAAGATTGGCCTTAAGGCTGACGTATCCCGGGGGGAGTTCCGGACGGTAATCGGCCTGATAGGCGATGAGAGAAAGGCTGATTTCTCCCATTTTGCTACCCTTCCCGGGGTGAAAGAAGCCTTCATGGTGGAGACTCCCTACAAGCTAATCAGCAAGGAATACGGCCGGCGCTTTGATGGAGAAGAAGAACGGCGCCAGGTAACCGTCGGCAATGTTAAAATCGGCGGTGATGAACTGGTGATTATCGCCGGGCCATGCACCATTGAAGGCCGGGCGCCGCTCTTCCGCATCGCCGAAGAGGTGAAAAAAGCGGGGGCGCATATCCTGCGGGGCGGCATCTTCAAGCCCAGGAGTTCGGTGCATTCTTTCCAGGGACTGGGTGCGAACGGTCGCGAGGGCGCCGAGGAGGCACTGCGCTGGCTATATGAGGCCGGCCAGCAGTTTGAAATGCCGGTGGTGACGGAGGTGAGAGGGGAGGCGCAGATTGACCTCGTGGCCAGTTATGCTGATATAATACAGATTGGTGCTCGTAACATGTACAACCAGGACCTTCTTGCCAGTGTGGCCAGGGCCGGGAAGTCCGTCCTGTTCAAGCGCCACTTCGGTGCGGGCATCGACGAGTTTCTGTCTTTCGCTGAATACATGGCGGCAGAAGGCAACAAGGACATCATATTGTGCGAGCGCGGCATACTGCCCCTGGGCAAGGGGAAAAACTACACCCGCTATACCCTTGACCTTTCCGCGGTTCCGGCAATTCAGAAGGAGACCTATCTGCCGGTGATTGCCGACCCCAGTCACGCCACCGGTCGGCAGGACCTTATCTTCAACATGAGCTGTGCCGCCGTGGCTGCCGGTGCGTGCGGCCTGATGATTGAGGCACACTACGACCCGTCGGAGGCAATGGTTGATGGCATGCAGATGGTGACTCCGGATGAACTGAAAGAGATAATCAGCGCCTGCCGGAAAATCCACGAATTGGTCGCTCCCAAAAACAAAGCAAAGGCAGGCAGTGGATGAAACAGGTTAAAGTGGCTGCCGGCAGTAAAAGCTACCCGGTATACATCGGGGCAGGCCAGCTGGCTCAGGCAGGCCGCTATCTGAAAGTATGCGGATTCACGGGTCGGCTGGTGGTCATCGCCGATGCTGTCGTGAAGAAACTGTATGGCACGGTGCTGGGCAGGGAGCTTGAAGCTGATGGATTTCAGGTCAGCATTCTTGAAGTGCCGGCCGGTGAAGAACAGAAGTCACTGGAAAATGCCGGGCGACTTTTCCAGTCGCTGTCTGCAATTCATGCCGAGAGGGCGACGCCGATTCTAGCTCTGGGGGGAGGCGTAATCGGTGACCTGGCCGGGTTTGTGGCCGCCACCTATCAGCGGGGAGTACCGCTGGTGCAGCTGCCGACCACCCTGCTTGCCCAGGTAGACAGCAGCGTTGGCGGCAAGGTAGCGGTGGACCACGGGCAGCTGAAGAACATGGTCGGCGCTTTTTACCAGCCGGAACTGGTCATCGCCGATACCGGCGCGTTGAAATCGCTGCCTGCCGAAGAATTTATAAATGGCCTGGCCGAGGTCATCAAAAGCGCCGCCATACGGGACGACAGGTTTTTCTCCTTTCTTGAGGATAATATGGCTAAAATTAAATCGCTGGATATAGATATCCTTGAGGAAATTGTATATCGGTCGGTAAGCGTCAAAGCGGCGGTGGTGGCCGAGGACGAGCTGGATACAGGCTTGAGGCATATTTTGAATTATGGCCATACCATCGGACACGCCGTTGAGTCGGCCTCCGATTTCGCAATAAAGCACGGCAATGCGGTGGCAATTGGCATGGTGGCCGCCGCCAGAATCGCCAGTAGGCTTGGCATGCTTGGTGAAGGTGAAGTAGAAAGGTTGGAACAACTAATCGGGCGGGCCGGACTGCCCGCCGGGATGCCCGACCTCGATGTTGAGAGAGTGATGCAGGCGATGCAGCACGATAAAAAAGTGCGGGCGGGAAAGACAAGGTTCGTCCTGCTCAATAAAATTGGAGACGCGGTGATTACAGATGACGTGTCTCCAAATCTAATCAGGGAGGTTTTGACCGAAAATGAAACGACCTAACATCTGTGCCTCCATAGTGAATAATGACCCTGAAGCCATAAAAGGTGTGGCGTCGCTGGTTGATTTATATGAGGTGCGCATCGACCTTATTGGCCCCGACTGGAAAGATGTCGCCAGGCAGCTTACAAAACCCTGGATTGCCTGCAATCGGAAACCAGGCGAGGGGGGAGTATGGCGGGGCAGTGAGGAAGCCAGGATTGCCGAGCTTTTAAGTGCCCTGGAGCTGGGTGCGGCGATGGTTGATATTGAGCTCAGCACGGAGAACCTTGCAGATGTTGTAAAACAGATTAAGAAACGGGCAAAATGCCTGATTTCTTACCACGATACGAAAAAAACTCCCTCTGTTGACCTGATGAAGGAACTGGTACAGCAGCAGCTGGTCGCCGGCGCCGATATCGCCAAGGTGGTCACGACGGCGGAAAAATTCGGGGACAACATAAGCACGCTGCAGCTGATTCAGGAATTTCCTGAGGCCAAGATTGTCTCATTTGCCATGGGGCAGCTTGGTCTGGTCAGTCGAGTGCTCTGTCCGCTGGTGGGCGGCGAATTCATCTACGCTGCCATTGCGTCGGGCAGGGAGGCGGCGCCGGGTCAGATAACGGTGAGCGACCTGCGGCAGATATACCAGATGGTGAAAAGATGAACTCAATAACCGGTAAGACAAAGCTCTGCGGGATAATCGGCGACCCCATCGAGCATACCATGTCGCCGGCCATGCATAACGCTGCCTTCGAGGCGCTCGGCATCGACTACACCTACCTTCCCTTTCGCGTGCGGCCGGAGGAACTGAAAAATGCCATAGCGGGACTAAAAGCACTTGGTATCGTCGGTCTGAACGTGACCATACCGCATAAGGTGGCGGTGATACCGCTTCTGGAAAGGATAGACCCGCTGGCGGGGAAAATGGGGGCGGTCAACACCATCGTTAATGAAGGTGGCCTGCTCACCGGCTACAACACCGATGCTCCCGGCTTCCTGCAGGCGCTGCGGTCGAAGGCAATTGAGCCCAGGGGTAAAAAAATCGTCGTTATTGGCGCCGGTGGCGCGGCGAAGGGAATCTCCTTTATCCTTGCCGAGGCCGGCGCCAGTCTGGTCATCCTGAACCGAACCCTGTCCAGAGCGGAAGAACTGGCATCTCAGATTGCGCAGTTCTACCAACAGGACCTTAAGGCGATGGCATTAAGCGAGGCAAATTTGAAAAAGGCACTGGACGGTGCTGATGTGCTGGTGAACACCACCAGTGCCGGCATTGTGCCCGATGTTGACCTGACGCCGGTGCCTGCCGGGCTGCTTAAGCCGGATATAATCGTTTTCGATATAGTCTACAACCCCCTGGAAACAAGGCTGCTCCGGGAGGCGAAGGCAGCCGGTGCCCGGACCATAGACGGGCTGGATATGCTCGTCTGGCAGGGCGTGCTGGCCTTTGAGAAATGGACCGGTCGGAAAGCGCCGTTCGATGTCATGAAACAGGCGGCGATAAAGGCGTTGCAAAATGAAAAATAACATCGCCCTCATTGGTTTTATGGGCACTGGAAAGACAGCCGTGGGCAGTCTGCTGGCGGAAAAACTTGGCAAGCAGTTCATCGAACTGGACGAACTGATAGAGAAAAAGGCCGGCAAGACCATCCCCGGAATCTTCGAGCAGGACGGGGAAACAATTTTCCGCGAGCTTGAGATTGAGGCGACCAGAGACGCGGCGGAAAAGGAAAACACGGTGATAGCCTGCGGCGGCGGCGTTGTCCTGAACCAGATAAACATCGACCGTCTGGGGAGGAACAGCGTTATTGTCTATCTTACGGCGTCGCCGGAAGCGATTCTTGAGAGGACATCATCCGATGAAGATGAAAGGCCGCTGCTGGTGGCAGAAGACAAGGCTTCCAAGGTGGTAAAGCTCTTGAAGTTCCGACAGCCGTTCTACGAGCGTGCCGCTGATATAACGGTGGACACCTCCGGGCTGGACGTGGCCGAGGTTGCCGGTCAAATAATCAAGAAGTTGAGCGGACATGAAAGTAACCATTGAAAAAAGCGACATTAAAGGCAGGGTGCCCGCGCCTCCATCCAAGAGCTATACCATAAGGGGCCTGATGTGCGCGGCGCTGGCCTGCGGCGAAAGCGAAATAATAAATCCGCTTCGCGCGGACGATACCGAGGCGGCGGTCAGGGTGCTGGACAATATCGGTGTAGGCGTGGCGCGGGTGAAAGATACCTGGCGAATTAGCGGCGGCGATTTTCACCCGCCAGAAGGAGACCTCTACTGCGGCGACTCGGCGGCGACGCTGCGGTTCATGACCGCAGTCTGCTCACTGGTGCCGGGGAAGTGCCGTCTGACGGCAGGCCCTTCGCTGGCTAAAAGACCGGTCGGGCCGCTGGTGGAGGCGCTGCAGAGAATTGGAGTGGACTGCTCGGCAGATAATGGCCTTGCGCCGGTGGTGGTCAATGGGGGGAGGTTAAAGGGTGGAGAGACCGAGCTGCCCGGCGATGTCAGTTCCCAGTTCGTATCGGCGCTGCTGCTGGTCTCGCCGCTGGCCGGGGAGGGAATGCACATCAGATTGACCACACCTCTGAAATCGAAGCCCTACGTGGCCATGACCCTGGAGTGTATGGCAGGGTTCGGCGTAAAGGTTGAAGCTTCGGCAGAGATGGACGATTTTCATACGTCCCGGCAGGCATATCAGCCAGCCAGATATGAGGTGGAGGGCGACTGGTCGTCGGCTTCTTACTTTCTGGCACTGGGCGCGGTCTCGGGTGGGGTAGAGACAGTGAACCTGAACCCGCAAAGCCTGCAGAGCGATAGAATCATGCTGGATTTCCTGGCCCGGATGGGTGCGGATGTGAAAATATCGCTGGACGCAATCAAGGTAAAGCGTTCCAGGCTGAAAGCGTTGCGTGCCGATTTGTCCGACTGCATCGACCTGCTGCCCACGATGGCCGTCCTGGCGGCAGTGGCCGAAGGGACCAGCGAGCTTACAGGCATCAGCCGGGCAAGGATAAAAGAATCAGACCGCATAGCTGCCGTCCGGGAGGGGCTGGAAAAGATGGAAATAAAGGTCGCCGAGGAAAAGGACCGGCTGCTCATCACGGGCTCAAATCTGAAAGGTGCGGTTATTGACAGCCATGATGACCACCGCATCGCCATGGCCTTTGGCATCCTGGGCACGCTGGTGGGGAGCACCACCATAAATAATGCAGAATGTGTTAGGAAGACATTTCCAGAATTCTGGGCTATACTAGAAAGCATTGGAGGAAGGCTGAAGGCAGATGGGTAACACTCTGGGAAAACTTTTCGCCATTAGCAGCTTCGGTGAGAGCCACGGCGACTGCATGGGGGTGGTGGTTGACGGCTGTCCGGCAGGCCTGTCCCTGACTGAAGCGGACATCCAGCAGGAGGTGGAGCGGCGGCGACCCGGTGCTGCCGGCACCACGGAACGCTGGGAGCCGGACAAGGTGGAAATCATCTCCGGTGTCTATGACGGGCGTACCACCGGCGCTCCCATCGGCATGCTCACCTGGAACAAAGATATTGACTCCGGGGTCTACAAGAAAAACCGGTTTGCTCTCCGTCCCGGCCATGCCGACTATACTGCCTTTATGAAATACGGTGGTTTCAATGATTTTCGCGGCGGGGGGAGATTTTCGGGGCGGATTACCCTGGCCTACGTCATGGCGGGGGCAATCGCTAAAAAGCTGATTGGTCGGGTGGGCATAGATGTCTTCGCCCATACCGTTCAGATTGGCAACATTAAAGCCCAAGCGCAGGGGTTTACCGAAGTAAAAGAAAACGCCCGTAAAAACCCGCTCTGGTGCGCCGACCAGGAAGCTGCCGAGAAGATGGCCAGACTGATAGAGAAGACTAAAACGGAAAAAGACAGCCTGGGCGGGATTGTCGAGGGCGTTGCCCTTGATGTGCCGGTGGGACTGGGCGAGCCCGTTTTCGATAACTTTGATGGAGAACTCTCCAAAGCCCTTTTCGCCATTCCGGCGGTCAAGGGCGTGGCGTTCGGCGCCGGCTTTGCCGTAGCTGATATGAAAGGCTCGGAAAATAACGACCTTTATGATATCAAGGGCGGTAAAATCGTCACCCGGACCAATAACGCCGGCGGGGTGCTGGGTGGCATCAGCACCGGCATGCCGGTAGTGGTGCGGGTCGCCATCAAGCCGACCGCCTCTATTGCTAGAAGCCAGGAAACAGTGGACATTAAGAAGATGGCCAGTGCCAGCCTCACGGTGACGGGCCGACATGATACCTGCATTGTTCCCCGGGCGGTGCCGGCGGTGGAAGCGATGATGGCGGTGACCATATGTGACTTCGTCCTGCAGGCGGGACTTATACCGAGGGTGTTGACATGAGCCTGGAAGAGTTAAGAAAACAGATTGATGACGTTGATGCCAGAATCATCGGGTTAATCGGTGAGCGGGTGCGCATTGCCGAAGAGATAGGCAGGGGCAAGCGGTCAAAGGGCCGATTAATTGAGGACAGGGAAAGAGAAAAAAAGGTCCTGGAAAACGTCAGGCGCATTGCCCGAAAACAGAACATAGACATCGGCGGGGAAGAACTGGAAAGCATTTATGAGCGCATTATCTCCGTCTGCAAGAATAAAGAGGGCGTTACGGTCGCCTTTCAGGGTGAGTTGGGCGCTTACAGCGAGGAAGCTGCCTTTCAATTCTTCGGCACATCAATTGAAATCAGGCCCCGCGAGACACTGGAAGAGGTCTTCAGGGCGGTGGAGGAGGGAGGGGTACAGTTTGGCATCATACCGGTGGAGAACTCGCTGGAAGGGAGCATCAGCCAGTCTTATGACCTTATGCTGGAATCCGGTCTCCGCGTCTGCGGTGAGATTGACTTGAGAGTTATCCACTGTCTTATCGCCGGCCCTGATGCCGGCCTGGACACGGTGAAGAAGGTATACTCTCACCCTCAGGCGCTGGGACAGTGCCGCAGTTTCCTGAAGCACCTTAACGCCGCGCTGATTCCCAGCTATGATACCGCGGGCAGCGTCAAGATGATAAAGGAGAAAGGGTTCACCGACAGCGCTGCCATCGCCAGTGCCCGGGCGGCGGAAATCTACGGCATGAAGGTCATCGCCAGGGAGATAGAAGACAACCCCAATAATTTCACCCGGTTCTTCATTCTGGCCAGAAAAGACTCGCCACCGAGCGGGAATGACAAGACGTCGATTGTTTTTTCGACCAAAGACCGGCCGGGAGCGCTGTATGAGGCTCTTGGCGAATTTTCAGAACGAAACATCAATCTGGCCAAGCTGGAATCCAGGCCAACGCGGCAGAAGCCATGGCAGTACAACTTTTATCTCGATTTTGAAGGGCATCGCGAGGAGGCTGCTGCCCGCGAGGCGCTGAACAAGGTGGAGAAACTGTCCATTTTTCTTAAAGTGCTGGGCTCGTATCCCAAAGCAAAAAGACGGACGTGAGTTAGATACGTGAAAGTTGCCATAATAGGCGGTTCGGGGAAAATGGGACGGTGGTTTGCTCGCCATCTGCTGGCCGAGGGCAATGAGGTGGTAATCAGCGGCCGGACCGAGAGCAAAGTCGTGGCCGCCAGACAGGAGCTTGGCGTTGAGGCTGCCTCAAATATCGAAGCGGTAAGAGACGCCGGGATTATACTGCTCTCGGTGCCGATAGAGACGTTTGAGGATATAGTTATCGAGCTGTCTCCCCTTGTTCAGCCGGAGCAGGCGGTGGTTGATGTAACCTCGGTGAAGGTCATGCCCGTAGCCGCCATGCACCGGCACCTGAAGACGAAAAAGATACTGGGGACCCACCCGCTTTTCGGGCCGGGGGCGGAGGGGATTGCCGGCCAGAATTTTGTGCTGACCCCAACGAACGACGAGGAAAGAGCTCTCGCCGGGAAGGTCGGGGATTATCTGGAAACAAGGGGCGGCAGGGTCAGCCTGATGACGCCTGAAGAGCACGACGATAAAATGACCGTAATTCTCGGGCTTTCCCACTTCATTGC
>CAZQWO010000058.1:0-9661 GCA_964597015.1 uncultured Dehalococcoidaceae bacterium | reverse complement strand
CATTTTGCCTGTGCTTTAGTAGTAGACGGCCCTTCTAATCAGGAAGAAGATAAATAGCGCTAAAACAGCCACTCCCGCAATTATACCGCCGACCAGAGGCCAGTTGGTAGGCGACTCGGAGGGGGACGGCGGCAGCGGCGCTGGCGGCTTTGGTTCAGCCGTTTCACTTTCCGGCGCTTCGGGTGGAGGGAGCAGCGTCGGCAATGCCGATGCAGGCGCCGGCAAAGAAGGCGCCGGTGGTGCCAGAGAAGCAGCTTCCGCCTTGACCACCAGCGAGCCGCTCAGTGCCTCAATCTCGATGGTGTAGGTTCCGGCGGTAGCCCCGGTTACGCTGAAGCTGACCGATTCACTCTCACCACCGATAACCTCAACTTCCCTGACCTCTACTTCGCTATCATTTACCTTGAGGATTACCTCGTAAGTGCCGGTAAGGTCACCGGTATTGGTGACGATGACGCTGATGGTCACCGTCTCCCCGGTGCTTACTTCAGCCGGGCTTATTGACAGGTCGGTAACGGTAAAGCTGGCGGGGCGGGTATATGCCAGGGTTGTAAAATCAGTGAAGTGGCTTATTTCCGCCGTAATGGTGTTGTTCGCCGGGTCAACGGTACCTTCCAGTTCAATCCATTCCCCGGCCGTTTTATCCCAGTAGGCGAGGACCAGATTTTCCTCGGCAACACCGGCAGAAATTTTGGACTCGCTGTATTTGAAGGTAAGACTTACTGGTGGGTCAAAGGTAGCCCCGTCCGGCCCGAGGTCATAAACTAAGCCCACAACACCGGACTTTGCCGGCGGGTCGGGCGGGTCTTCAACCTCCTTTATAGATATACTGCTTAATAGTGCCCCGCCTTTTTTCTTGCCAATGGTGTTTCTGGGTATGTGTAGCTCGACTTTACGGTCCTCGCTTTTAGCGGTGACTTCTTCGGTGAACCTGCCTTGTTCGGTTATGGAATTAGCTACTGAAGTCAGCCCGCCGACACTACCTCCTCCTCCTCCCAAGACGCCGCCTCCGTTGCCTTCGTCACCCGTGGTCACTGAAAAAGACCAGCTTCGGCTTGCCTGGTTACCTTTCTTATCGCTGACGGTAACCGTAACCGAATGAGTGCCAATAGTCAGTGAATCGGCAGTATAGCTGATGCCGGAAGAGGTAACCGTAGCGCTGGTCGTGACCGTGATCCCGTCCAGCTTCATTGTGGCCGTGCCGGTATCAATTCCCGAGGTGGCATCAGAATAGTTGGCACTGATGGCAGGGCTGGTGGATGTTGTGCTTGCCCCGGATGAAGGGCTGAGGCTGGATATAATTGGCGCGGTGGCGTCTTCTGGCCAGGAGCCGCCCAGCAGGGCGATTATGGCATAAGCCGTCATCCATTCCGGATTTGACCGCTGCGTCGCCGACCATTTGAAGGCCCCGTCCGTATCCTGCAGGCTCAGCAGGTGTCCTACTGCATTGTTGCCGCTCTTGCGCCATTCATCGGCCACCGGGCTCTGCCCGGCATCGGCGATGGCACTTATCGCCCAGGTATCAACGCCGGCATTGGTAGAGCCCTCGGAGCTAAAGCCGCCATCGTTCTGCTGCTGCGATTTCAAATAGGCGAGGGCATCGGTTATAACCTGAGAGCTGCTTGATTGTCCGGCGGCAAGCAACGCTGATATGGCGGCAGCGGTGTTGTCGGCATCGCTGACGTCGCCGACTATCCATCCCCAGCCGCCGTCAGATTTCTGGTTGTTAATAATGAAATTTTTACTATTTTGGACTCCCTGGGTTTCCCCTATCGACGTCAGCGCCAGTATGCCCCAGAAATCATCGTTCAGCATACCATCATCGCCTATCTGGGTGCCATCATAGAAATCCAGCAGGGTAGCCACGCAATCTACCCCGCCGAAATCCCGGGGGTTCTCCCCGGCGGCAACCACCGCCAGGATAAACCTTTCCCAGTCGGTAGCTTTGTTTGCATCCAGATGGTCGATATTATCCCTTAAGTAATCGACTATCGAGTCCCCGCCGTTTGTCCAGCTATCCGGGTCCTCCCCAGCAGCGGCGATAGCCATCACCGCCCAGGCCGAGGTGGCAAAGGCAGCGATTTTACCATCCGACTGCTGCCTGCCCCTCAGGTAATCCAGTGCCTCGGTTATCTGGGGGTCGCCGGCATCCAGAGGGAAGACTTCAACCGTAAGGTCAAGCTCTGTGGACTGGCCGGGTGCATAGACGACAGCGGTATGCTCGGCCCGCGACCCGCTTATCCAGAAGGTTATCGTTTCTCCGACCTCGCTCTCTTCACCAGCCACCACCAGCCGGCTATCAAAAGTGCCCAGGCCGCCGTATTTCCCGACTGTGGTAGTGGTAATACTGCCCCGCGCGGCGCTGCCTATCTTGGCGGTGATTACGGTGCCCACAGGCGCGGTACGCCCATTGACAATAATATCACCGTAAAACTCTTCCGGAAGGGGAATATCGGCACTCACCGGCAGAGCCGGCACCGTCAACAAGAAAAGCACGATAACCGTGAGCCAAAGTCCAGAGCGATTAATAACTTTCGTCAAATTCATGCCTCCCCAGTTCCGTTCTTATGAGCTTATAGCCGCCAGCTGGCAGGCAGTCGTCGCATGAAGCCAGTAGCCTTTCCAGCAGTTCATCAACCTGTCCTCGTCATGAGCATCGCCAGAAGGAGCGTTATTTATGATGGAGACCTCATAGGTCTGGCTATCGGCGTCAAAGCCGATAAGCACTGTCCAGCTGGCCTCCACCGAGGTCAGGGCAGAATCTGCCGAGGCGGCGGTAAAGTCGGAAAAGCCAACGGCATTCCAGCTGGCCGACAGCTGCTTGGTTGGCGGCACCTGAAGCGGGTCGGTAGCAAAGGCCGGGTGCAGTTCTACCTGTAACGCGGAATATATCCAGATGCCCTCCAGCGGCGAGACAACGTTATCACTGCTCATAGCCGCCCAGCCACTGGTAGCGTCATAGCCAAAGATAGAATGGCCGTCTGTGTTCACGCTGCCAAATACCTGCTGCGCCGTGGAGTAGCCGCTGGCCAGCCTCTTGGGCACAGAGATGAAATTCCAGCCCGCTTCAAGCGTGAGCGGCACATAGACAATAACCGTTTCCTGATTCGACCTGATGTACGCGGTATAATCGCCTTTATCGGCATACACGGTATAACTGCCGGGACTGAGTGCCAGGTCCAGCACCTGACCGCTGGTATTTGTGGTATAGGTGAGCGTGCCGACATATACCGTCACATCGTCTGCCGCACTCCAGCCGGTCCCGTCATAGGCTTCCACGGTAACATCAAAGCTATTGCCCGACAGCACACTGTGGCTGCCTACCGTAGTGCGCAGCGGCTCAGACCCCCACTGCGTGTAGCTCCATAGAATGGTATCGTTGTCTGATACGGCGTACTCTTTCGCCCCCAGGCTGGGGCTGTCCCAGTTAGCCCGGTACATCCAGCCATCGGGATACACCGCCGTTTCCCCGTCCACCGCTTCCACGTAATCTATCGACCCAAACATACTGTCCACGACCAGACTGAAACCACCGGCCACCGATGCCGCGTGTATGGCTCCCATGGCGGTAGGGTAATCCAGAGTGTAGGTATCACCGTACTTATCGGTTATTGTGGAAGTGGTGAAAGTAACGTTGCCGCTCCATATAAGGGATGTCTCCCCTTCAATCCTTACCGTAACCGTCTTGGCGCTGACGGCACCAGCAGTGACCGCCCGCGTTTCCACATTGTTACCTTCGTTGGTCTCAGCTACCGCATTAGCCCAGTCCACCGTAGCCCTGAGGGTGTAATTGCCGCTGGCCGTCGGGGTCCAGGTGAAGGTGGTGGCGGTATCACCCCAGGCGAAAGACCCGCTTACGTTATTGCTGGCTATCTCGGTATAGTTCCTACCAGTGCTGACCTCAAGCTTCACCATGAAATCATTCACCGCTTCCCCTGGGTCCGGGACGTTCACCACGACCTTGTTGGCTACGTTGGTGTATACTTCATTCACCTCAAGCTGGCCGGTGAGGTCGGCAGTCGGGTCTGCCATCACCGGTGTCGCACTCGTGGCACAAAGCCCAAATACCAATAGCAGGCAAACCAGAGATTTCATTACTTTACTCATGGGATTGACCTCCTGAATTAATAAAGTGTATTTGTTTATATACAAGTACAATTGATTATATTTCTTGCGCAGAGAAGATGTCAACCGTCTACCTCTGCAATCTCCGAGGAATAAAAAACCAGCGTGAGTCTGTCACGCCGGTGGAGCATCCGGGTCTTCTGGCTAATAGTCGCTAAACAAGTGGTGTCCCTTTAACCTTTCTTCATATCGACTATTTCGTAATCTATGTCTGCTTCGCCCAATCTCTGAGACAAACCGGGAATCGCATCGTCAATACAGGCTATGACCGGCCACAGCCCGCTCTTTGCGGCCTCAATAGCTGCCTCCGTCACCCCGTAAGCGTAAAAATGCTTGATTTTGCTTTTTTTCATAGCCACCATAGCTTCGATACCAATGGCGCCCACTATTTGCCTGGTACTGACTTCGCTTTTAACCCGCTCCAGGTCAACCACCCTGAAACCGCCTCTCTGTACGCCGGGTATCTTCAAGATGGTCACCCTGCCAACTTTCAGCGGCACTATGCCTTCTATGCTGTATACACCCACATCTTCACCAGTTCCGGCATTGGCCGAGGCTATGCCCCTGGCCCCTTTATCAATATCGGCAGCCGCAAAAAGCAGCCCGTCCTTCATCTCCAGCCCCACTGTTTGACCTTCTAATAAATCATCGGCCGCTACCGCCGCACACACCGAGATATTGGTAATGGCCCGCTCTATGAGGAGGTCATATTCTCTCAGCTCCCTCAGAATTTTTATCACCAGGTTCACGCCTTCGCTGGTCAATCGATATTTTGAACGCCCGTCAGAAACGAGCAGGCCTTCGTCCACCAGCTGCCGGGTGTAATCCGAGATAGCCTGAGGAGTCACGAATAGTTTCCGGGCAATGTCCTGCTGCTGGATATTGGGGCCACTATTGGCTATCTCAACCAGTATCTGGAACCTGGTCGCCAGGTTTTTATTTCGCAATACTTCTACCACGGTTCACCCTGATTGATATCTAATCAAGTGAAGTTTACTTCGGTCTCAATTATAGGGCAGTTCTACCGGGCAAAACAACATCAACCGTCAGACCGGCAAGGTAGGCAAATGCACCCTCAATTATACATGCCACTATTTTTTACGATGATTACCTCTCGACAGTTTCAGGTCGTGCAGTGTTTTGGCTTTGGCGGCAATATGTTCGGCAGAGAGCTCGAATTCCTTGACCAGTTCCCATGGCGACCCTGAATCGCCGAAGCGGTCCTGTACCCCAATCATGCCCATAATAACCGGCGCGCCGTAAACCTTTTCCGAGCGCCCGATGGCGGCAGCAACCAGATTGCCCAGGCCACCGATCTGGTGCTCTTCCGCGGTGACCACAACACCGCAGTCTTTGGCTGCCTGCGCGATGGCCTTCTCATCAATAGGCTTTACCGTGTGTATATTGAGCACCCTTGTCTCCAGGTTGTACTCCTGCTTCAATATCCAGGCCGCCCTCATGGCTTCGACCACTGAGGGCCCACAGGCGATTATGGCCAGGTCCTCGCCTTCGCCTTTATAGTCTGAGGCAAGGCGGTGCTCGAAAGCATCTTTAAATGCGTCCTTTTCCCCCCGGAAACGGATGACATTGGCCTCCCCCCATCTATAGGGAGTGCTGCCGTCGGTGACGACCGGGGTTGCCTCGCGGGCAAACCTCACGTATTTGGGGCCAACTACCTTGAAAAGCATATATTCGGTAGCCCGTTTGGTCTCCACGGAATCACACGGGACTTCAACGTGCATATTGGGTAAACCGCACATCTGGAAAAGCTCCTCAAGCGCCTGGTGAGTGGCGCCATCCTGTCCCACGGAAACGCCGCCGTGAGCTCCGGCAATCATGACATTGAAGTTGCCGTAGCAGACAGTCGTTCGCAACTGGTCAAGGTTCCTCCCCGAGGCGAAGACACCGTAGGTACCAAAGACAGGCAACTTCCCTTCTTTAGCCAGCCCGGCGGCAACGCATGTTCCCGACTGCTCCGCGATGCCTATGGAAAGCCAGCGTTCGGCACGGTGGGGATGTTCTTTATAGAATTGACTGATGGTTATGGAGTCGGAGATATCAGCTCCCAGGCAGACCACTCTCGAGTCGTCGCCATGTTCGGCCAGAGCATTGCCAAATCCCATTCTGGTGGGGACCATCTCCACCTTCATATTCCCGGCAGCATTCCAGAAGTAGTCGCGTGAAAATTTCGGCTGCTTTGCCTCGAGTTCCCGGGTAACTTTGCCCTGGTAATCGGCTGCTTTTTCCAGCAGCTTCTCCACCGGCAGCTTTTTATCAAGCCCCAGCTGTTTCAGGGCGTCCCACATCTGCTCAATACTTGGTGCCTTACCATGCCAGCCACATACATCCTCCATGAAGTCAACTCCCCTGCCTTTGGTAGTATTGGCAATAATAAGAGACGGTTTACCCTTTGTTTCTCCGGCTTCCTTAAAAGCACCGAGTATCTCTTTCATATCGTGACCATCGATTTCAATTACATGCCAGCCGAAGGCACGGTACTTATCCGCCAGAGGGTCAATGCCCATAACATCATCGACGCTGCCATCTATCTGGAGACGGTTTTTGTCAATAACACCGCACAGGTTGTCCAATTTGTAATGGCCGGCCTCCATGGCCGCTTCCCATATCTGACCTTCCTGCTGTTCCCCGTCGCCCATAAGGCAGTACACGCGGTAATCCTTCTTATCCAACCTGGCAGCAAGAGCATCGCCTACAGAAATCGATAGCCCCTGACCGAGCGAGCCACTGGATGCTTCCACACCGGCAAGCCTGAGCCAGTGCGGGTGGCCCTGGAACGGCGAATGCAGTTTGCGCAGAGTGACCACCTCGTCGATATCGAAGAAACCTGCCATTCCCAGGCTCACGTACAATATCGGGGCCTTGTGCCCGGCTGACCAGAATATGCGGTCACGGTCAGACCAGAACGGGTCCTCCGGGTCCAGATTTGCTTCGTGCAAATAAAGCGCGGCGGCTACATCCATGAGTGATAATGTGCCCCCGGAATGACCTGACCCGGCGGCGCCTAAAGCAATCAGACTGTAGCCCCTCATGAGATTGGCAGCGTCTTCCAGCTCTTCCGGAGAATAAGCCTTGCGGATTTTCCCCGTCTTTGAATCCATCAGCGGCATAACAATATCTCCTTTCCTCTTAATAATTATAGCAGACCAGTAAAGGATGAATCATAAGAAACCGGAAACGATGTTCGTCAGATTGTGTAATGAGGTCATAAAATTCTTCTGCTGGCATTACTCTTGATAGCCACTGGTATCTGTGTAGTTCTTAACGAGATTTTAACGGCAGTTTTATGACCACTAAATGTCAGCAGCCTAAAATGAAAGTATGGCATGAATAGTCTGAACAAAAGGATGGCAGTTAAGATATGAAGGTTGTATGTTCTTGGTGTGGCAGGGATACGGGAGAGAAAGATAGCAAGGGTATAGAAGGGGTTTCTCACGGTATTTGTGGGGACTGCGTAGCTAAGCTGGAAGCAAGGCGAGTAGCCAATCACTCTACTTTACCGAGATTTAATATTCTAATCCAGTACCTTGCCAATCATGTCACCCTTAATTAACTGGCAGTTAGTTGATGTTCTTCGCAGTGACCTTGACCTGCCCCCCAAAAACTGGTCCAGTTATAATGTTAGAAAAACGAAACCAGAAAAATGGGGGATACATGGTCAAAAAGGGATACACTCCAGAGCAAATCATCAATAAACTCAGGGAAGCTGAGATTCACCTCAGCCAGGGAGCCAGTATCGCCGAAGCCAGCAAGCAGCTCGGTGTCACCGAACAGACCTACTATCGTTGGCGTAAAGAGTATGGCGGCATGCGGATAGAGCAGGCGAAGAGACTTAAGGATCTCGAGAAAGAGAATGCCCGTCTTAAGAAGCTGGTTGCCGACCTCTCTCTGGATAATTCGATACTCAAAGAGGCTTCCCGGGGAAACTTCTAAGCCCGCTGAAGAGACGAAAAATGGTCCAACAGATCTGCCAGAAACTGGTAGTCTCGGAAAGACGGGCTTGTAAGATACTCGGTCAAGCCAGAGCCACTCAGCGGCACCACTCACCTCCACCCTACGATGAGGAACGGCTTACCGAGGAGATTATTACGCTGGCAACGCAGTATGGCCGGTATGGCTATCGCAGGATTACGGCGATGCTCAGGAATGAGGGTTGGCGGGTGAATCACAAGAGAGTAGAGAGGATCTGGAGGAGAGAAGGACTGAAGGTGCCACAGAAGCAGCCTAAAAGAAGAAGACTATGGCTTAATGACGGTTCCTGTATCAGGTTAAGGCCGCAGTTTAAGGACCATGTTTGGAGTTATGATTTCGTGATAGCCAGAACATATGAAGGAAGAGCATTCAGGATACTCAATATTATCGATGAATACACCAGGGAATGTCTGACAATACTGGCAAAGAGACGTATCACTTCACAGGACGTTTTGACCAGCTATTCCAACTAATCCTCTTCAGGGGAATACCTGAGCACATCAGGTCAGATAACGGGTCTGAATTCACAGCCAGGGCTATAAGGAAGTGGTTAAACAGTTTAGGTGTGAAGACGTTATTTATTGAACCGGGGAGTCCCTGGGAGAACGGCTATATCGAATCGTTCAATGGGAAGTTGAGAGACGAGCTGTTGAATCGGGAGATGTTTACCACTTTAACTGAGGCAAAGGTATTGATAGAGCAGTAGCGCAGGGAGTACAATCAGATACGACCACATAGTGCCCTGAGTTACCGGCCGCCTGCTCCTGAGGCTAGAATGCCGGTAACTCTAACTTAAAGAGTGGTATCCTTTTTGGGGGCAGGTCAAGGGGTCTTAATGATGAGTACAAGCCTCGATTTCAGCAATTACATGCTGTCAGAGAAAAATATGCAAAATTAGTCAATATGCCCTCAGCTAATATTATTCACAACAGTTTACTGCTAAATATTGCATCAAGTACGCAGACTTTAGAAAATATTGCTTTTCCTAAGAGGCTCAGAGAGAATCTAAGGAAAAGAATACTGCGGGATTTAAGACAAGCGATTGAATCCAGTGTGTTCAAGGACCCAAGAGAAGAATATTAAAAGTAAGTTAAAATATACTCCGACATTGTTTCAGGTAGAGTTCGACTCCCGCATTTTTAGCTGATGATGAATTCTTACACAATCAACATTGACGGAATTGGGCCAGTATTATTCGAAAAAAGCAGACGTGCCAAGCGTGCAATCATCTCTGTTAGAACCTCAAAAGGCGCTAGAGTAGCTGTCCCAACGCGAATTTCTTTCAAGAAAGCCCTGGAATTCGTCTACCTTAAGAAGGAATGGATTCAACGGCACTTAGTGAAAATCGAGCAAAATGAAAATCGGAAGAAGGCTTTCATAGATCGTTTCCTAGCTATTGATAAGGCAGATGCAAGGAAAAGACTAACAGACAGGTTATATCATCTAGCTAAAGAACACGGATTTACGTGTAATAATGTATCCATCAGGGAACAAAGAACACGATGGGGAAGCTGCTCTCATAAAAACAACATTAGCCTGAACTTGA
>CAZQWO010000057.1:6949-9737 GCA_964597015.1 uncultured Dehalococcoidaceae bacterium | reverse complement strand
CATGAAGGTTGGGGTCAAACGGTTTCCCCAGCGCTTCAATCTGGGTGAGCCCCTGCGACTCCAGGGTGGCTCTGAACTTGCGAGAAATCAGCTTGACGCCGTCCACCCAGGCGTGGCTGGCCAGCCTGGCTGGAACATGCTCAAGCGCCCTCTCCAGGTCATCAAGGAGAGGTAACAGTTCGAGCACGAGGTTGGCATTTGCGAATCGGGTGAAGTCCTCTCGCTCCTGCTCGCTGCGCTTTTTAAAGTTGCTGAAGTCGGCCTGCGCCCGCTGCCAGCCGGCAAGGTTGTCTTCCGCCTTGGCCTGTTCCTCGGCCAGCGCCTGCCTCAGGCTTTCTATATCCTCATTCTCGGCGATATCAGGTATCGCTTTGGCTCTCTGCTTTTCTTCTGATTCCGATGGCATCATTATCTATCTTACGTTATCTTATGGGATTTGCCTGTGACTTTAGTCACGCAAACATTCGTCAGCTTCAGTAGAGGCCAGACATCAACTCGCTCAGTATTCTGGACAGGTAATTAACCATGGGAATGGTATGGGCATAGGGCATGCGGGTGGGTCCGAGGACACCTACCGCACCTGCCGCCTCGTTGGATAAGCCGTATTTACTGATTACGATGCTGTAGTCATGGAAGGTCTCATCCTCATTTTCCCTGCCGATGATAACCGTCACTTTCTGGTTTTCCAGTTCCCGGGGTATGATAGCCTTGATGAGGCGGCGCTTTTCCACCAGTTCCATTAGACCGCGCATTCTATCGCTGCGGCTGAACTCGGGCTGGCTGAGTATAAAATGAAATCCATCGAAAAGCGGCTCTTCATCTTCCTGTTCGTCCTCGCCCTGCATCATGTGGCTTAAAACATCCTTTATGTGTTCTTCAGTCGGGGAAAGCTCGAATTCTTTATCTGCGATTTGCTCCCGGTTCAGTCCAGAAAAAGCCGCATTGAGTTTGTTGGACATTATGGTCAGGCTTGATTGCGAAACTGTCTCCTCAAAAGTGAGCAACTGCTCCTTTACTCTGGCTCCGTGAAGGACAAGAACAATGAGCGCCAGGGAGTCCTGTAAGGACAGCAATTCCATATGCTTGAAGCGACAGCCCGACGGCCTGGGGCTGGTAACGACCGCCATATTCTGGGCCTGCTGGGCGAGCAGCGTGGCCGCCAGGCTCAGCCACTTCTCCATATCACGCTCAACCTGGTGAAAGAGGTGGCTGAACAGCCGCTGCTCTGATTCAGATAGTGATACGTCTTTCAGAGATTCTACATGGTAGCGGTAGCCTTTATCGGAAGGCACACCGCCGGCGGAGTGATGGGCGCGAACAATGTACCCCTCGTCTTCCAGGCGTGCCATTTCATTGCGGATGGTCGCCGGGCTTACCCCCAGCATCGGTTCCTGCGCAATACTCTGGGAAGGGACCGGCACCGCCCGGTCAATATACTTTGACACTATCAGATTAAGTATAGTTTCTGCTCTCGGCGCTAGCATTTTACACTCCAATTAGCACTCTAAGCCCGAGAGTGCTAACCAGTTATAATTTAGCACTTCAGCCCCCGAATTGTCAAGATGGACGAGCAGATATGGAGACGTTTGCTTCCTTGACCATTATACCTGCCTGTGCTATATTTGGCGGGATGGACATTAACTGGTTGGGCCATTCCTGCTTTCGTCTTCGGGGTAAACAGGCGACTTTAATTACTGATCCATTGCCACCAGATTTAGGCTACACGGTCAGCAAGCTGACCGCTGACATTATTACTGTAAGCCATCAGCATCAGTCACATTCTTATCATAAGGGTATAGGTGGCGACCCGAAGGTAATCGCCGGTCCCGGCGAATATGAGATTAAAGGTGTCCTGGTAATTGGCATCGCGACCTTTCACGACGCTGAAGAAGGTAAAATCAAGGGTAAAAATACCGTCTATCTTATCGAAATCGACGGCATAACGGTCTGTCATCTTGGCGACCTGGGTCACGTGCTCACTGCCGAGCAGGTAGAGGAAGTTGATGATGTTGATGTGCTTCTGCTTCCGGTGGGTGGCAGGTCAACGCTCAACGCGGCCGCGGCGGCTGAGGTAATCCGTCAGATTGAGCCCAAGGTGGTAATTCCGATGCACTACAAAACCCCGGTGCTCAAACGAGAACTGGAATCGGTGGACAGCTTTTTGAAAGAGATGGGAATAGAGCGGCCGCTCTCCCAGCCGAAGCTGTCTTTAAATCCCTCCAGCCTGCCCTCAAGCACGCAGGTATTCCTGCTTGATTACTGAAAAAGGTTTATCCGCTAGGATAAGTAATGTCTAGTCTGGCAGTTTATCGGAAATATCGCTGAGCTTTTTAAGAGCTTCTTGGGTGCCCATTTTTCCGGCTTTTAATTCTTCACAGACGTTCTCAATCTGTTTAAGACTGGCTATAATTTGCTTCTCTTTTTCGGCTTCCTTCTTGGCGCGATTTTTTACTGCCTCGGCCTGCTTCTGAGCCAGCCTCTCTGCTTCTCTGGCCTCTTCGGCTTCCTGTGCTTCCCGTTTTGCCTTTTCCTTGGCTTCGCGTTCCGCTTCCAGTCTGGTCAGCCTTTCGATTTCCTTCGCTTTACTGGCTAATTCTACTTCAAGCCCTGCTTTCTCTTTGGCCTCACGCTCTGCCTGCTCTTTGGCCTTTTTCTCTTCTTCCTGTTGCTTCCTGGCTTCCTCGGCTTCACGCTGGGCCTTTTCTTTGGCGGCTATTTCGGCTTCCTTTTTGGCTCTTTTTTCCGCCTCCTCGGCTTCCTTTACCGCTCTTTTCTGTTCCTCTTCAAT
>CAZQWO010000057.1:0-6849 GCA_964597015.1 uncultured Dehalococcoidaceae bacterium | reverse complement strand
CTTCCTCGGCTTCACGCTGGGCTTTCTCTTTGGCCTCACGCTCTGCCTGCTCTTTGGCCTTTTTCTCTTCTTCCTGTTGCTTCCTGGCTTCCTCGGCCTCACGCTGGGCTTTTTCTTTAGCCTCGCGCTCTGCCTGCTTCCTGGCAAGTAATTGCGCCCGTCGTTGTCGGGCACTGCTGCCCTTTAGTATCGGATACTGGCAGTATTGACAATACTCACCGCTACCGGTAGTTTTCTGGCCGCAGTTGGGACACCTTGCCATTTATGACCTCATACCTGTTATTTTGTAGTATATTCTATCTTATATTACCTATCTAGGCAAAGGCAGCGCGGTGCGCCCGGTTTATTATGCGGGCAAAGATGATTAGGTGCGTCTGAGGTTAACGGATAAGACCACGATGGTGACAATGAGCAGAATGATAACGAGGAATAGTGCGCCAATAAGGTAGATTACCCAGTCAGGTGTCTGCTGGATAGATGTCGGAGAAGGAGGTGTGGGTGGGGAAGGCTGTGGTGGAACTGGTGGTACCGGTGCTGTTGGTGGTGGAGTAGGTACAGGAACCATTACCGCTGATGGTGCGGCGGGCTGCATTAAAGCTGGCGGTGGCAATTCGGTGGTGAATGAACCCGCCGCACTCCAGGCGCTTTTAGTATCAGAGCTGATGGCTCTGACTTTCCAGTAGTAAGTAGTGCCAAGATTGAGGTCAAGGTTGCCCTGCCAGGCAGTAGCGGGCAGTGAAAAATCACCGGTTCGGTTAATTACCAGGTTGGAAAATTGAATATCGCTTGATAAAAGCAGCTCGTAACTTATGGCTTCTGGCACTGCGCTCCACTGGAACAACGGCTTGGTGGGCACGCCCATTTCCCCTGATTCAGGGCTTTCCAGCTTGATGTTGGCGGTATCAGTATCCAGGCAGGTGGTGAACGACCACTTGGGCGACCATGGGCAAAGTACCGGCTCTTTTACGCGTACGCGCCAGTAGTAGGTTGTTCCCGGCTCAAGGGTTGGTAACCTTACGGTGCTGGCTTCAGTAGCGCCTTCAAAGTCAGTGGGAACAGAGGAAAAGTCGGTATCAACATCAAGCTGCCATTCGTATTCGGTGGCACCGCTCTCTGCTTCCCAGTCAACATGGACGTTACTGATGGTGTGGTTAATCAGCGTGCCAATGCCGCCTTCATTGTCAGCCGGTGAGAGTGGCGTGGCGGACGAGGCAAGGCTGTCATAATAAGTCAGTAATCGGGTCAGATTGGTATCGATTGACCACAGCTGGGAACCACGGTACCAGAGGCCTGATAGCTTGGCGCCATCGCTGAGCCCTCGGGTTACCGTCTGAAAAGTGGGGCCAAGCGAGTAAGTAGGGTCAAGGCAGCGTTCCATACCACCGTCAGCCTTGTTATTGCTGGCATACAGCACTCCATTGGCATTAGCGATTAGCTGATTTATGGTTCCGTCACCGGGCAGTGTGCTATCGATACGCTCCCATTCGTCACTGGAGTCTACCTTAAAACGGTAGACTCCTTTCTTGGCGGTGATGCTGGAAGCATAGACAATGTGGTTTTTATTGAAATCCGGGTCAAAAAATACGGATACCAACCCGCTGAGCGGTGGCGACGTGGCGTCGGGTGGCAGAGGTTCGAATTTTTCTCCGTTGTTATTAGAGATGTATATCCAGCCGTTGCTGTTGCCAATGAGTATCGTTCCATCCTGGTTATAATCGGGTGATAGTGCCATGGAGTTTATTGTCTGGCTGCCGGCAATGGTTCCACTTTCATAGGTGTACCCGCCGTTTACCGAGCGGTAAACACTGGCATTGCCGCTAACGTAACTGCCAATGAACAGAGTGTCATCATCGACCATGAGCCAGGCGTGAATCGGCAGCGAGGCGCTGGTATCAGGGTCATTGGCAGGGTACACTGTATATCTCTCGCCGTTATCAACCGATTTCCAGACTACCGGTTGCCCGTTACTGTTGCCAGCCAGTAGGACAATTGGATTATCTTTGCCGTATTCAGGGGAAAGCTCAACCAGGTCAATGGTATCAACGTCAGGCAGGCTGCTGGAATATAAACGTTCCCATTCCTGCCCATCGTCAGTACTTCGCCAGAGGCAGTAATTGCCGCCGAAGGTAATCAGAAACAGCGTGGTGTCCTGACCGTATAGGGGCGAAGGTGCGAAATCGACGATACTGTTAATGTAATTATCAGTCAAGCCAATCTGATTCCAGGTAGTCCCTTCATCGTTGCTCATCGAGAGGGCGCTGTCACTGCCGCTGGTCGTGGCATATGCCCGGTGGCTATCCCTGAAATCGGCGTTCATGAGTACATAGGTCTTGGCGCCGCCGGTAGGCTGTTTTCGACTTCTAATCCAGTTCAGACCACCATCATTGCTGTAATAGGTCTGAGCACTGCTGGCGGCGCCGGCCAGCAGGCAGGTAGCGGCATCAGTGCCGGACGCAGCCAGGCCGGTGATATCGATGTTGCTCATACCGTAAGCGGAGCCCGCGTTCAGGTCGGTGGCATAAGAACTATCTGGCGACTCCGCAGCGGCAATTTTATAGGCATCGCCATCGCTGGTACCGGTATCGATGGCGATGAATAAAGAAATATCGGGGGAGGTGCCTTCATAGTCGGCGGGGAAAGCAACAGCGGCGGGAGAGCTGACTACCACGGACGTGGGTGTTCCCGAGTTGTCCTGGTCAAGCCTCGCATCACCGATAGTTGCCCCCCAGCCTGCGCTGCCGTTTTTAAACCGGACAAAAGTATCAGTCTCATTGGTAACCACGGCTACCAGTTGCCGGTCGGCTGCGTAGCTGGGCGAGAATTCCAGGGCATATGCGTCATAGCTGCCAATATAGCTGTCAACCCAGCTCGGAGCCGCCGATTCCTCGTCCAGGATAAAAACGCCGCCATATTCGGCGTTGTCAGTATCTCTGGTGGCGACGGCGATGATGTTGCTGCTGAGATGGGTGACCGCGATATCGGTGATTTCTACGTTGTTGTTTCCCGCCCCGCCGGGACTGGCCGGGAGCTGATAAAATTTCTTCCCGTCATCGGTGGAACGGTAAACATCGGCCGCAGTGGCGTAGTAGATGGCGTTCTCATCCTGCGGGGAGACGGCGATGTCCACGATGCTGTCCTGAACGTCACCGATGTATGACCAGTGGCGGCCGCCGTCGGTGGACCGATAGAGAGTATAGCTGGGCCCCTGGGCATAAGCATAGAGGGTGCCATTGGCTGACATCGTCAGGTGCTTGACGTCAGAACCGTTGGCCAGCAACCAGCTGCCGGCATTTCCTTCCGCCGGTATGCTCACCCGGCTCCATTTGACATCATCGGCTGATACGGCGGTGCCCTGTGGCCAGACAAATACCGGCAAAAGCAGGAGTACAGCCAGCAGGGATGGAAATAAAGACTTCGCCATGTGGCGAATTTTACTCTTGGGAGCAGGCAAAGTCAATAACTTGGCATAAAGTTGGCATAAAAAGAGAGCCCCCCATTTCGGGGGGCTCTCGGAGTCACGGAGTGTTACCGGTTAGCGCACTTAGACTGGCCGTCTGGTCCTCATGATGAGGACGATGAGCGCGATAACCAGTACCGCACCGATGATGATGATGGCGTAGATGGCCCAGGTTGGTACCGGTGGTGTCGGTTCTGGAGCTGCCGGGATCACGATTTCCGGTGGTGCGGGTGGAGGTGCCGGAAGTATGATGTCCGGTGCCTGCAGTATGATTTCCGGTGTAGGTGGTACCGAAATCACTGGTGCCGGTGGCTGCTGGATGACTACCGGTGGCTGTGCCTCTGGTAGTTCACCAATAGTGAAACTGCGGGTCGGAGACCACTGGCTGCGTACCGGACCGGCGATGTTGGTCCTGATTCGCCAGTAGTAGGTGGTGTCGGGCATCAAGGTGCCGCCGCCCACGTTGATTACTACCGCCGGTGTGGAAGAAGTTGACGAGGTGGTGGAAGTATCGAGGACCTTCTCGACGAAGCCGCTGTCCAGGGCAACCTGGTAGTCGTAGATGGTGGACTTGGACAGTCGCGACCAGCTCAGGGCCACAGTGTACGAACCGCCGCTGACCGGATTCACCATGACTTTAGCACCATCGGCCGGTGCGGTGACGGTTGGGCCTGCGGTGGCTAGTTCATCGGTGTAGCTGAACAGCGGTTTGGTCAGGCCAGCCGTTGTATCAACTGCCCACAGCTTGGTGCTGCCGGTGCTGACCTTCAGTGCCTGAGGAGCAGCCGTGAAACGCTCGGCAGCGCTCTTCATGGTGCTCCACATGCCCGATGATGGCTCGGAAGTGGTGACGTCCAGTGTCCTCATGGTGAACTGGTCGGTACCATCATCGCAGGCGACATAGAGCACGCCTTCCACCAGCGCGATGCCGTAAGAAAGATTGCCGGAACTAGGTGCTGAGAGGTCCTTCCAGGTAGTGCCGGACTGGCCTATCTCCCAGCGCTCCACCTTCGTGCTCGCGGTGGCGGTGGCTCCGTAGATGTAGTCGCCATCGGTGAGACCGCTGGCCGTTACCTGTGTCGCGCCGGTGGTGCTCAGTGGCGTGTTGACATTGTCCCAGGATGAGTTGCCGTCCGTGGACCAGGCAACGTAGCCGTCGGAACCGACGATGACGTTGTCCTCACTGAGGCAGCGGATCATGTCGATATCCGAGCCGCCAACACTGGTGTCCTTGGCTGAACCCCAGGTGAAGCCGCTGTTGGTGGTCTTGCTGACCGTCTTGCCGCCGCTGACTCCCACGTAGGCGACATCGGTGCTCTCGACCGCCATGTCAATGATGTTGTACTTGCAGGCGCGGGAGAACCACTTGGTGTCGCCGCCCTCGGCGCTGTAGTAGATGGTGGAGCCGAGCTCGTCGGCCACGTAGACTGAATTCGGGTCATCCGGTGCGCAGCGGACGATGCCGTCGGTACCGGTGAAGTCGGCGATGGCGAGCACCCTCACCCAGGTTGATGCGTATCGGTAAAGGCTTGTCGCATTGGCGTCGTTGATGAGCATGTAGACCATGCTGCCATCGGCGGCGACGTCAATGTCCAGCGCGGTGCCGATGGTGGCGGCGCCGACATCAATCATGCTGATGTCGTTGAAGGATGCGCCGTTGTCCGAGGACACGGCGAAGGCGCTGCCCGCACCGGAAACACCGGCCACGACATCGGCGCCGTTCCAGGCGACGATTGTCTCCTTACAGGTGGTGCTGACGCCGGGCCTCTTCAGCTCGGAAGCCGTGCTGAAGGACGGCGATGACGCCAGCGGGTCGTCGCAGCGGTATACCTTGGTGTTGAGCGCGTTGCCGGCGACCAGGTTGGTGCCGTCGAAGTCAAGGCTGTAGATGTCATAGCCTGACCCGTCGTATATGTCCTTGACGCTCGTGTCCTTGAGCCGGTAGACACCCGCAGCACTCGTACCCGAATTGACGCCGACGAAGGAGATGCGCAGTGAGTCGTCGCTGCCCAGGTAGTCCGGGGCCAGGGTTAGCGCAGCGCTGTCAACGCCGGTGATATTAGCGGAAGCGTTCTGGATGTTGACCGGATAGCTGCCGAACGCCGCCTTGGCGTTCCACTTCGCGGTGTTCAGGCTGTACAGGCAGAGGTGGACATTGCCTACTGCAGTGGCGGAAGTGTTAGCAGTGGCGACAGCCATGACGAAGTCGGAGGCAACGTTCGGCGAGAATTCTACCGCAAAAGCAGCGTTCTGAAACAGCTGTGTATCCATGCCGCCATCCGAGCGGGTGCTGTTCCACTTCGGTGCCGAGGCGCCGAGGTCGAAGTACCAGACATCAAAAGTATTGGTGGCGTTGCCCGTACCAAGGCCGGCCACAGCAAGGTAGTGCTTGGAGCCGTCGGCATTCGACATTGTCATGTCTTTCCAGCCGGTGCCTGCGGTGATATTGCTGGTGCCTTCAGATGGATGGCCCAGGTTTCCCCAGGTCGAGCCGCCGTTGGTGGATACCCAGACTCTATTGTCGGTGGTGTTTTCCGCCACGGAGACAAGGCCCGAGTCATCCGGGGCCACGGCCACGAAGCCCAGGTTACCAGCGAACGTGTTGCTCAGCTTGGACCAGGAAGCGCCGCTGTTGGTAGACTTGTAGCAGAAAGCGTCCTTGCCGGTGACTGCGTACATGCTGCCATCGGCAGAAACCGCCAGGTCGGCTATGTCCAGGCCACTGCAGATGACGTTACCCGTTGTGGTGGGGACCGTCTCCGAACCCCAGGACAGCGTACCGGCGGATGCTGGTACGGCGCCGAACAACAGGCTGGCAGCCAGCACAATGGTCAGGCTGATGCCCCATATTTTTGTTAACTTTTTCATCGACTTTTAATTTTACTCCTTTTTTCGATATACCTATATCTCCACAAAGAAAGATTTCCCATAAATTTTCTTCTTTTTATGGAGACAAAGATTCACTATGGGTCCGTTTTTCGAGTTCAAAACTCACTCCCCTTGCGGGTAGAGACATCACACCACCTCCTTTAATTAAAGGTATCACATCTACTATAAACGTAATAAAGTCTTTTGTCAATACTTCTGGTAAAAAATTTAACATAAAGCAATAGTATTATAGTACTTTCTGCCCGGGCTGCGTCAGCCTTTTAAAATAGCTGGTAATTCATTAAGCTTAACCGTTTTCTGCTCGGCGGTGGTCATATCGCGGAGCGAGACAGTGCCGCTTTCTACTTCCTCATCGCCAATGATGATGGCATAACGCGCGCCGAGGTTGTTGGCCTGTCTGAGCTGTGCCTTGAGGCTGCGGTTGCCCGTGGCCATGATGATGCCCGTGCCCGCCTGCCGCAGTTGAGATGCCAGCCTGACGGCCTCACTCCTGGCCCTTTCAC
>CAZQWO010000056.1:0-9950 GCA_964597015.1 uncultured Dehalococcoidaceae bacterium | reverse complement strand
GATTAGAATAGAAGATATCGTGGGAATGACCAAGAAAGGCGGGTTATTTGTAAGATGGAAAAGAGAGAGCCCTACGCTACTCAGGAGGAATACAACAAACGTGTTGTTCGCTATCGCAATACTCCATTGATAGAGCTTATCCCAGGTGCCGGAAACTACATCGTGTCCACGGGAAGGATAACGGTCAGTTTTGTTACTCTGGAGCCCAATATCTATGTTACCCCACACCGCCATGAGCCGGAACAGATTGTGATAGTTAATGACGGGGCGTGTGACTTCATAGTTGATGGAAAGCTGTATCACCTTGAGGAGGGTGATGTGCTCCTCATACCTTCCAACGTTGCCCACGGCAATCGTAGCTCCAGTAGAGGTTTGCGCATGATTGAGGTCTTTTCTCCACCGCGCTCCGATCTTGTAGCAGAACAAAAAGCGGTGAAAGAGGGTAGGAAAAAGTAGTTATCAGTAAATAATGGAAGGGGGAAGCATTGAGGCTTTCCTTATTACTCTCATGGTAGCGGGGCTGGATTTGAAGGAATGAGGGGTGGGGAGCTAACTACGAATATAAATTGACCTTGTGTCGCAGCTCACCGTAGAGACTGGAGATTCCGCGTTTTCTGAACCCAAAATACCAGCGCTTACTATGACGTTAATATAGACCTGTCCAGCTCCGTTAGGTTGTACTCTCTCTTTCTCTCCTTACGTTTCTGGGGGTCAATACGGTAGGCAGGTATTACCCGTCCACGGAAGCCGCATTGTAGACATACCTCGGAATCCTCATAAGCCCTGTCGACAATTATGTCTCCCCTGCACCGTGGACAAGCTCCCAGCCTCAGGAATGACCGGCGCATAATGACACCTCCTCACTGGTAGCATTCGCTTGATTTGAGCAACTAACTGTCAGTCTGTTTTACCTCCGTTGTTTACCGTGTCTCTGCTTCCAAAAGCCCTTTCTATATCCTCCGTCTTTAGCAGGACTTTATAACCACGATTAACCTGGTATTGCTTGAGAATCCCTGCCTTGATGTAGTTGCGTATCGTGTTGGGATGGACTCGCACCAGTTCTGCCGCTTGCTTGATGGTTATGAAGGTCAAACCTAATCCTTTGTTATATATTATTATTAAATATTAGATAATAGCATATAATATTACAAAATATAATTAATTGTCAAGTATTGTATAATTTTATCTTGTGAATTTTATAAAATAGGCCGTAAGTCACTTAATTCGAAGGTGTTGCCAGGCGGCGCAAATGGAGAGATGAAAAGTGGGCTCGTGCTGACCAGCCGCATAGTGTATACTGTCTGGCAGACAGAGTCGGAGAATCAGGACGAGCCGTCTGCCAAAATTAAGTCAGCCGGGGGAGAATATCGGGTGGAAGCTATTTTACAGTGGGGTCTTGACCTGATTATCGCTATCCAGCAAGTTCACGGGCTGGCTTTGGATAACTTTTTCCGTGCTGTCACCTTTATGGGAGAGGAAGAGTTTTATCTGCTTCTCCTCCCTATGCTCTTCTGGTGTGTGAACTTTGGGCTGGGAGCACGCCTTGCCATCTTCTTCATGCTCTCGCTCTGGCTCAATATTGGTTTGAAGGACCTGTTCCACCAACCCCGCCCGTTTGAGCTTGACCAGACCGTGATGCTCTCATCCACGAGGGGATACGGACTGCCCAGCAACCATGCCCAGTCGGCTGTTGTGGCGTGGGGCAGTATCGCCCTTTGGGGACGTAAGACCTGGCTCTGGGTGGTGGCCGTCGGCCTGATGATTCTGATTGGTTTCTCCAGAGTCTACCTGGGAGTACATTTCCCGACCGATGTGCTCGCCGGGTGGGCAATTGGTGTGCTCTTGCTGGTTATCTACTCGGCTGTAGAACCAGTCATTAGCAAAAGATTGGCGAAATTCAATATATGGTTACAGATGCTTCTGGCACTGGCAGTACCCGTTGCCCTGCTGCTTATTCACCCGGGTATATACACGGCCACTGCTATGGGAACACTGGCCGGGATAGGGTTAGGGCTGGCATTAACGCGCCGGTACGTCTCCTTTAATGTTGGTGGCCTGTGGTGGCATTACGCGGTGCGTTTCATCATCGGGAGCGCCGTAGTTTTTGCTCTCTACAGAGGCCTTAAGATAGTTTCCCCCGGTGAAGAATCGGCATTCTACATGGCCTTTCGCTTCCTGAGTTACGGGCTGGTGGGCGCGTGGGCAAGCCTGGGCGCACCGTGGCTTTTCCAGAAATTAAAACTAAGCAAACGGTAGTCATAGAGGTGGATAACCTGCGACCTCTTTATTAGGGATTCTATTATGGCGCGAAGCTGCGGGTTTGGGAGCGGGGGTTGGATTCCACGGGGACGAAGGACGGGGTGAGAGCTTGTTTCAAAAACTATTGACAGCCATAAGTTTGAGGTTTAGCATAACTTTAAAAGCGGGCTTCAAGGAGTAACCATGTCACTCACACCAGCTTTTGAAGTAGGTATATGGAATGCTTGGATTTTCATGAGTGTCTTTATCCTTCAAATGCTAGCCGTATTATTACTGGGCAGGAGAGTATGGGAAAGGAGCAGTCATCCTTCTGACATTAAGCGAAGTAAGCGCGAAACGATGGCGGGTATAATTGGCAACACTATCTGGTTCTTGGCCACACTTTATTCCGTCTTTCTACCTATTCAACTGGGGACGAACTGGTTCTATGTCGGTCTGACAATCTTTCTTGTTGGGCTAGTGATACTAACGATAGCGACAGTCAACTTCGCTACAGCACCTATGGAGAAACCAGTTACGCGAGGGATATATCGCTTTTCACGGCACCCGCTATATTTGTCCCTCATTATAATATATATCGGTACGAGTGTTGCCACTGTTTCCTGGGCATTTTTTGTCCTGGGCATAGCTAATATTTTTTGGACACGGACAGAGTCGCTAGTTGAGGAAAGATATTGCCTCAAGAGGTATGGAAACGAATATAGTGAGTATATGAGCAAGACTCCAAGGTGGATAGGAATACCAAAGTTCGGGGTGAAGTGAGGGGGCATCGCAGTTTGAGAAGAAGTTGGGAATGGGGGTTGGATTTGAAGGGGACAAAAGACGGTGGTATTGACACTCAATGAGCGGGTAAGTAATATTGCCATAGCAGTTGGCAGGGGGAAATTCCAGATGAAAAGCGATGTGGAAAGCTGGCTGGAAGAGGCCGGCGAGAAGCTGTTAGAGCATATTGGCATAAAAAAGAAGCAAAAGGTGCTGGACTTCGGGTGTGGCGGGGGTAATTACGCTATTCCCGCGGCGAAAGTGGTCGGGGGAGAGGGTCTGGTGTATGCATATGATAAAGATAAAGGGGCTTCAGGCCGATTGATGCGCAAGGCCAAATCAATGGGCCTGGAAAACATAATAAGATTAGATACATCAAAGCAGTCGGGAATAGAATTAGATAATGAATGTGTCGACGTGGTTCTTCTATATGATGTGATGCATTATTACTATTACCCGCGGGCAGAGGATAGAAGACAGTTGTTGCGCGAAGTTTACCGGGTCTTGAAGCCAGGCGGTCTCCTTTCCCTTTATCCAACTCACCTTCAATCAGGTATGGAGCCCAAACTGGAGGATGTTCAAAGAGAAATCAAGGAAGCGAACTTTTATCTGGAAAGCGAATGTCCTGAAGTGCTCATGATTCATGATGATAATCTTGAAAAAGGCCGGGTAATGAATTTCCGGAAAGCAGACTCAAACGTGATAACCCCGCGAAAAGCTAGATAGTACAGATGGGCGGTCTGTTATATATGCGCCCGTGACTCCAGAGACAGCTATGCCTGGTCACCAACCCGCACCCGCCCCCAGATGGCTACCACCCGCGCCAGGGAATCGATACTGGCGGACTCGCTTTCAGCCCCTTTGCGGAAGCAAAGCTTCATGTAATTATTCAATATCAATGCGCCCACAGTCTCAACGGCAGAACGGATGGCTGCCAGCTGGGTTATCAAACTTTCACAGTCACGACCAGCGGCGATCATTTTCTCGATACCCCGAATCTGCCCCTCAATTCTCTTGAGACGCTTCAGCAGCATCTCCTGTGATGCTTCCTGTTCTCTAACCATTGCCTCCTCCAAGAATTAGGTCTTCTAACCTGTTGAAATACCATACCCCCATAGGGTATAATCCCCCCAGTTGTGTACATCCTTCACGCGATTGCTGAATGTATTTTACCACCAATTAGTCTGTATGTCAGGTAAATATGATTAAAGGAGGCGCAAAACGTGGAACTCAGCCGAAGAGACTTTCTCAGACTATCTGGGGCCGGGACCGGAGGTTTCCTCTTATATGGCGTCCTGAATCAGGATAAAGCCTTTGCTTTGCCCAGGCGTTTACCACTCAAGAAAAAAATAGGGGAAAAAACCACTATCTGCCCCTACTGTGGAGTGGGCTGCGGCGCCATCATGGCAGTGGAAGATGGGGAGATCATACACATTGAGGGCGACCCTGATAACCCGATTAATGAAGGGTCTCTTTGCAGCAAGGGCGCTTCCCTGCGGCAGGTAGCTGGCAACGAGCAACGTTTGACGAAAGTGCTCTATCGGGCACCTAACGGCATTGACTGGGAGGAGAAGACCTGGGACTGGGCTCTTGAACAGGTTGCCAGGAGGATTAAGGAAACCCGCGATGCAAACTGGACAGGAGCGGACGGAGATAGCCATCTGGTCAATCGCACCGAGGTCATAGCTTCGCTCGGTAGCGTATTCCCAAATAGCGAGGAAGCCTACCTGATGGGCAAGATGTTGCGCGCACTGGGCCTGGTCTATATAGAGAATGAAGCGCGAATATGCGTCTCGGCAGCGGTAGCGGCTGATATCGAGTCGGTGGGTAGAGGCCCAATGTCGAATCACTGGATAGACCTGGGCAACAGCGACTGTGTCATGGTCATCGGAGGCAATGTTGCCGAGACCTTTCCCAACGCCTTCAAATGGATAACGAGGGCCAGGGAGAACGGTGCCCGGCTGATTCATGTTGACCCCCACTTTACCCGCACCTCAGCCAAGGCCGACCTCTATGCCAGAGTAAGGTCAGGCACTGATATCGCCTTTGTCGGCGGCATCATCAGGCATGTCATGAATGACATGGAAGCTAACCCCGGCAACTACAATATGGCCTATGTAAGGGAATACACCAATGCTTCATTCCTGGTGAGCCCCGACTTCACTGGCCCGGCGGATACGCTCGATGGGCTGTTCTCCGGGTGGGACGGCAGCAAATATGATAAGGCCACCTGGGCATACCAGTCAGACCAGGGGCAACCTGACCAGATAAAGAAGGACCCCACGCTTACCGACCCCAGCTGTGTCTTTCAGCTTCTGAAAAAACACTTCGCCCGCTACACTGATGATAAGGTAGTCGAAATCACCGGCACCGATAAGGCCGCGTTCCGGCAGATTTGCCAGACTTATGCTGCCACTGGACAGGCAGGCAAAGCCGGGGCCATCGTCTTCTCTTCCAGCGCCTGTCAGCACAGCACCGGCACCCAGACAGTCCGAGCCTTCGGCATATTGCAGCTTCTTCTGGGCAACATGGGAGTGGCTGGCGGTGGTCTGGACGGTATCACCGGAGCGGTGAACGGTCTTGGCTGTACTCTGCAGGGACTGGTCAACCACTGGGGGCCGGGAGGGGGAAGCGTCCGACCTGCCAGTGCTGGTGAGCAAGACATTTCTGCCTATGGTGGGGATAAAAATCGGTTCACGAGCATTCTGAAGGCATGGTATCGTGATACTGACCATAACATCAGCTTTAACTATCTGCCCAAGAGGGGAGGTGACTACTCCTGGCAGGCCCTGTTCAAGGCAATAGATGAAGGAACCATAAAAGGACTCAACTGCTGGGGAATTAACCCTGCCGTGAGCGGGCCAAACAGCGCGGCCGCGCGCCGTTCCATGGCAAAGCTGGACTGGATGGTGGTAACCGACCTCTGGGAAACAGAGACGGCTGCATTCTGGAAACCGGAAGCCGGCGCCAACCCTGCTGAGATTGGTACGGAGGTCTTCCTGCTGCCGGCGGCACATCCGCTGGAGAAAGAAGGAAGCGTCTGTAACAGTGGCCGATGGAATCAATGGCGCTACAAGGGAGCGGACCCTCCTGGTGAGGCCAGGAGCGACCTGTGGATAATAGACAGGCTGATGCTGAAGCTAAAAGAACTTTATGCAGGGCAGGCGGAAAAGAATGCCGAGGCCATTATCAACCTGAGCTGGGATTATGGCGACCCGCCTGATGTGCACATAGCCGCCCGGGAGATGAATGGCTATGATTTGGCTACAGGTGAACTATTGTCAAGCCCTGGAAGCCTCAAGGGTGATGGCACTACCAGCTGCGGCAACTGGCTGTGGTGCGGCATGTATACCGGGGAAGGCAACATGGCAGCGCGGCGGGATACTGCTGATGCTTCAGGCATCGGGCTCTTTGCCGGCTGGGGCTGGGCATGGCCGTTGAACCGGCGCATCATGTACAATCGGGCGTCAGTAGACCTGGACGGCAATCCCTGGCCTACCGGGCACCTCGTTATCCAGTGGGACGATGCTGCTCAGAAATGGGTGGGGGATGTCGCGGATGGGGGCGCGCCACCGGTAAACCAGGGTGGTGGGTACCCCTTCGTCATGACACCTCAGGGGCGGGGGCACCTCTTTGGCCCGGGTAGAGCTGACGGTCCTTTTCCCGAGCATTATGAGCCCTGGGAGAGCCCGGTATCGAACCCGATGTCAACTCAGCAGAATAATCCAGCCATCGTTATCTGGGAAAGTATTGCCAGGGGTGCTGCGGCAGACTATCCCATCGTGGCTACTACCAGCCGTGTGGTGGAACACATGCACACGGGGGCGATAACCAGACGCCTGTCATGGCTGGTAGAAATGATGCCGGACATGTTCGTTGAAATGGACCGGGAACTGGCAGCAGAGATGGGGATTGCCAATGGCGATTCCGTTATCGTGGCATCAGCCCGCGGCGCCAGCGTAAGAGGTACGGCCGTGGTCACCCTGCGGCTTAAGCCGTTTCAAATCAATGGCGCGAGGGTTCACCAGATCAGCGTGCCCTGGAATTGGGGGTACATGGGACTCTCCAAAGGGGACAGCTCCAATCTGCTTACCCCACGCGTGGGCGACCCCAACTGTGGTATTCCCGAGTTCAGAGCATTCCTGTGCGATGTTCGGAAGGCGTAGTCAGCGATAATTGCCTGTAAACTTAAGAGGCGGTGTCCTTTATTGGGGCAGGTCATGGTGGTCTGCTAAATAAAACAAAAGGCACAGCCTTCTGTCTGCACCTTTTTCACTGCTTGGTAGCGGGGGTTGGATTCGAACCAACGACCTTCGGGTTATGAGCCCGACGAGCTACCACTGCTCCACCCCGCGCCGCTTGACATACCCAGTATAAGTCCTGTTAGAATTAAGTGTCAAGGAAACCTGTTGTCGGGCGATAGCTCACGAATGAGCTATCTATTTTATTGCCAGACAAAATTTAAGTATTTTAAGCATTGACCAAAGTGGGAAAAATGGGTTACACTTATGACATGAATAACCCCGGCAGCAATGCAGCCGATGTTGATAACGTTCAATCATTGCTCACGATTACAGGTGAGGATAACGGGCTGGCACGGCGTGCCAGCGGTGAATAGCGCTCATTAGGTTTTTCTGCCCACCATTGATTTCTTAGTTGTTGATTGGATAGATACGGTCGATGACACCTGTTACAGGTTGATTTGAGATATAGTCGACAGCCCATCTCAAGTGTGAGATAGGGGAGGGGAAAATGACAACCAACCACAGTATACTTAAGTCCCGGTTGGAGGCGGAGCGGAAGCGTTTAAGCGAGGAACTGGAGCAGTTAGAGGCCAGTGCCAACCCCACTGACGAGCGACGGGAGGGCAGTCCGTTTGGCAAGCGTGAGGAAGAGGCAACGGAGGCGCTTGAGCTGGAGAAACGACTGGTCCTGGAGAGAAGGATAAAAGAGCAAATAGTCGGCGTGGAACACGCTTTACATAAATTCGAAGAAGGCACCTATGGCTTCTGCGATAGTTGTGGTCAGCCTATAGACCCGGCGAGATTGGAGGCAATTCCCGAGGCAAGCTTGTGCATAAAATGTAAGGCTCAGCAGGCAAAGAATGCGAAAGGAAAAGCGCCCGCTGGCTAGATGGCGCTATCTGCTATTTTGTCTCGTCGCGCTATTCATCATAGTTGCTGACCAGGCCACCAAGGCCTTGATAAGGGCAAGCCTGCCGGAAGGATACTCTCTGTTCAAACTCGGCTTTTTCCGCATCACACATGTCCAAAATACCGGCGCTGCCTTTGGCCTCTTCCCTGACCAGTCTCTGGTATTGACTATTTTTGCCATAATTGCCGGTTCTGTGGTTCTGTTTTTCGCCTTTTATGGCCACCGTTACTTTACATGGCTGGGAAATATCGCCGTGATGCTGACCTTCGGGCTGATATTGGGCGGCACGGTGGGTAATCTGATTGACCGGTTCCGCTTCGGCTATGTGACTGATTTTATTGACCTTAGCTACTGGCCGGCTTTTAATATCGCCGATTCTGCCGTTACCATTGGCGTCATTGCTTTCGCTCTGCTTTTACTGCGCCATGCTCAAATCGAAAAACAGTAACCCGGATAAGACTTACCATCTGGTGGTCAGCGCCGCCGGTGTCAGGCTGGACAGGTTTGTTGCCGAGAGTTGCCCCGAGCTCACCAGAACCCACGCTCAGAAACTTATCGCCGATGGCTTTATTAAGGTCAATGGACAGGCAGCCAGGCCGAGCCTGAAGCTTGATTCTGGGGACAGGGTGGACATTGTCATCCCCCCGGCACCGCCCGGCTCACTGGTGGCTGAGTCAATTCCCCTGCATATCGTCTATGAAGACGAAGACCTTGTAGTTGTGGACAAGCCTCCCGGGCTGACGGCTCATCCGGCACCGGGGCATCCACATCATACCCTTATAAATGCGCTTCTCTCTCATGTTCCCCATCTGGCCCGGATGGGTGATTCCCTCAGACCGGGCATTGTGCATCGGCTGGACAAGGACACGTCAGGCCTGATGCTCGTGGCCAAAAACAAGTCGGCGCAGATGAACCTGATAGAGCAGTTCAAAGCGCGTTCCGTGGTTAAAGCCTATCTGGTACTGGTGAAAGGAAAGCTGACTCCGGAGAAGGGCATTATCGATGCTGCCATCGGGCGCGATGCGCGGAACCGAAAGCGAATGGCAGTGGCAAGTAAAGGCCGGCCGGCGCGCACGCAGTATCAGGTGATTAAATATATAAATGAGTATACGCTGCTGGAAGTAATGCCGGAGACGGGACGCACCCACCAGATACGAGTGCACCTGGCGGCCATCGGCTACCCGGTCGTCGGCGACGCCGTTTACGGCGTGAAGTCGTCATATCTCTCACGGCAGTTCCTGCACGCCTGTCGCCTTGGCTTCAGGCTGCCATCCAGCGGGGAATACGTGGAATTTAAGTCTGAGCTGCCAGAGGATTTAGAAACGGCGCTCGGGGAAATAAGCTAGAATGACATTAAGTTTGAGTGGTAGAATGATTGAGATAATATCAGAAAAGGCGGGAAGAAAATGGACGTGCTGGTAATAGTCGGCATAATACTGGCCATCATCAATCCTGTTGTTGGCGGTGTTCTGGTGGGGTACATTGTCTGGCTCAACAATCCGGATACAGGTTTTCAACTTATCGTCCTCTCTTTCACGGTGATGAGCCTTTTGGTCATCGGTTTCATAGTCTGGGCCAGCAAGAAGCTGAAAAAGCTGGAAGGCAGAATCAGTCAGCTTGAGGATAAAACGCAGGGATGAAGTTGTGACCAAACCAGTACGAGTCCGCTTTGCCCCCAGCCCCACCGGTTTCCCCCACGTGGGCAATATCCGGACGGCGCTGTTCAACTGGCTTTTCGCCCGCCACAGCGGCGGCGTCTTCATCGTCCGCATTGG
>CAZQWO010000055.1:0-9962 GCA_964597015.1 uncultured Dehalococcoidaceae bacterium | reverse complement strand
CACCTGCTCTCATCGTATGAGGGTAATCCTTCATCTGAGGCATTCCAGAAAGCTGTCAAGAGAGCGGAAAGCATTTTCTGCATCACCGAGCCATCAAAGTTCAGCGCCATGTATAACTCGGCATCGGTAGCTAAAGAAATGGTGGCCAAGACATTGCCCGACGTTAACGTGGAGGTGCTCGACTGCACCACGGCTGCCGCCGGTCAGGGACTGGTAGCACTGGCTGCCGCCAAGGCAGCCGTCACAGGTCGAAGCCTTGGAGAAGTAAAGGCAGCGGCCGAGCTTGTCATGGAGCGCGTCAACCTTTTCGCCACGCTGGACACGCTGCAATATCTGGCGAAAAGCGGGCGGGTGCCACAGGCAGCGGCACTGGTCAATTCCATCTTGCAGATTAAACCGGTCTTTACCCTGAACCATGCCAGTGCCCACACGGTGGCGCTGCCACGCACCATTCCCAGCGCCATGAAACGCATTCTGAAGCTGATGGAGCGAAATGTGGTCAAAGGAGAGCTGCTCCACGTCGCCGTGATGCATGCCGATGCGCCGGACAATGCCACCGCTTTGCAAAATCGCATTGCCTCGCAGTTCAACTGCTCCGAGCTCTTCATCACTGAATTCACTCCAGTAATGGGGGTCCATACCGGGCCTGGGCTTATCGGCGTCGCTTTCTACAGTGAAAGCGCCTGACCAGCATTAAGGCAAGCGAAGCCAGCCATCTGGCACAATCGTGAAAAACGTTCTATAATCAGGGTGTGACCGAGACGCAGGTTGTCAGCGACGCGGAGCAGCTGCTGGAAAGCCTGGGGCAGCTCCCCGAACCGGTGGTGAAGCCGGCTTTCATTGTGGTCAGCGGTCTGCCCGGAACCGGCAAATCATACTTTTGCCGCCGGCTGGCGGACAGAATCCCGCTTATCATTCTGGAAAGCGATTTGATGCGCAAGGCGCTTTTCCCATCGCCAACCTACAGCATCGAGGAAAGCGCCCGCCTTTTCCAGGCCATTCACCATCTCATTGAGCAGCTTCTGAAAAAAGGGATACCCGTGGTTCTGGATGCCACCAATCTCTCGGAGCGGAACCGCGAACAACTCCGCCATATTGCCTACCAGTGCAACGTCAGTTTGATTCTGGTGCGCGTGGAAGCTCCGCTTGAAGTGGTACAGGCGCGACTCAAGAACCGTACGGAAGGAACTGTTCTGGAGGAAGACCACTCGGAAGCCGACTGGTCGGTCTTCCAGAAGATGAAAAGTTCGGCGCAGAGAATAAGCCAAAACCATTTCGCCGTCGATACTTCGCGGGACATAACTCCGGTACTGGACAAGATTGTCCGGGAGGTCAACCGATAAAAGGAGAACCAAGCTATGGAGATTAAGGTCATTGCCGGTGATATCGCCGGTATTGAAGCCGATGCCATTATCGTCAACCATTTCGAGGGCGTTAAAAGTCCCGAAGGGGAAACGGCCGCCGTGGACAGGGCACTCGATGGGGCAATTTCACAGCTTATAAAGCGGGGGGAAATCAAGGGCAAACCGAACGAGATAACGATGGTGCACAGCCTCGGCAAGCTGCCCGCAGCTCACGTGGCGATAGTTGGACTGGGCAAGCGGTCGGAGCTGTCCACCAATAAAGTGCGCGTGGCCGCGGCCGAGGCCTGCCGCTGGCTGCGCTCAAGAGAAATCAGCACCATCGCCACCGTGCCGCAGGGAGCAGGCATAAACAAAATCAGCCCCGCTGTTGCCGCCCAGGCCGTCGCTGAAGGGGCACTGCTCGGTACTTACACGTTTCGCAAGCATATAACCAAAGAAGAGGATAAGCCCGGTGAAATCAAGCGGCTCTCAATCGTGGGTGCCGATGGTGCAAAATCGCAGCTTGAAGATGGCGTCAATAAAGGACGGATTGTATCGGAGGCGACCAACCTCGCCCGCGACATGGTCAACGAGCCGGCCAACTTCATGACTCCGACCGATATGGCGAAGACAGCCACCAGGCTGGCGGAAAGGCACGGTCTGGAGATTACCGTGCTTGACACCGAGCAGATGAAAAAGCTCGGCATGGGCGGTATGCTGGGCGTCGCGCAGGGAAGCCAGCAGGCGCCGAAATTCATGGTTATGAGCTATAAAGGCAGCGCCGCCAGAGAGCCGGACATCGCCCTGGTGGGCAAGGGAATCACTTTCGACTCCGGCGGCATCTCCATAAAGCCTTCTGAGAAGCTCGAGGAAATGAAGGGGGATATGGCCGGCGGCGCGGCGGTCATGGCGGCCATGGTCGCCATCGCCCAGCTTAAACCTGAAGCCAACGTGATGGCGATTATTCCGGCCACGGAAAACCTGCCTGATGGTAAAGCACTCAAGCCGGGTGATGTCCTCACCGCCATGAACGGCAAGACCATAGAAATCATCTCCACCGATGCCGAAGGAAGGCTGATACTGGCCGATGCTTTGAGCTATGCCAGGAAGCAGGGCGCCAAAAAAATGGTTGACGCTGCCACACTGACCGGCGCCTGCCGCATTGCGCTGGGCGACATCTGCACCGGCGCCTTCGGTAACAACCAGGAACTGATGGACCGCATTATTGCCGCTGCCAAAGAAGCAGGCGAGCTCATCTGGCAGATGCCGATGTACGACGAGTACCAGGAGCAGAATAAAAGCGATGTCGCCGATATTAAAAACGTTGGCGGCAGGCTGGCCGGGGCCATCACCGCGGCCAAATTCCTGGCTGAATTTGTTGGCGACACCCCCTGGGTACACCTGGACATCGCCGGCACCAGCCTCAGCGACAAGGAGCGCGGCTACCAGATAAAGGGCGCCACCGGGGTGCCGGTGCGCACGCTGGTTAATCTGGTCGTCTCCCTGGCTCAGGGCGCGGCAAAGTAAATTCAAGGAGGGGATTCATAATGAAAATAAAATGGCTGGGACACGCGTCATTCCTGATTACCTCGGATAGCGGAGTAAAGATAGTAACCGACCCTTATGCACCCGATGACAGACTCCATTACGGAGAGATAAACGAGTCTGCGGACATCGTTACCGTGAGCCATGACCATTCTGACCACGGCAGTGTTGCCGCCGTAAAGGGCAGCCCGCAGGTGGTCAAAGGCGATGCCGAAATAAAAGGCATCAAATTCAGAGGCATTGCCACCTTCCACGACAATGCCGGAGGAAAGGACCGGGGTAAAAATACCATATTCTGCTTTGAAGTCGATGGGGTAAAGGTATGCCACCTCGGTGACCTCGGCCACGAACTGACCGCCGGGCAGGTGGCGGCAATTGGCGCGGTGGACGCGCTCCTCCTGCCGGTGGGCGGCTTTTACACCATTGATGCCAGCGGTGCCAGCAAAGTTGCCGGGCAGCTCAAGCCCGGAGTGGTCATCCCGATGCACTTCAAGAACAGCAAGTGTAACTTCCCCATAGCCGGCGTTGATGACTTCCTGCGCGGCAAGAAGGATATCAGCCAGCCCGATGCCAGTGAAGTGGAGTTCAAGGCCGGGGAATTGCCGTCAGTTACCCAGATTATCGTTCTGAAGCCAGCGTTATAGTCGACGCCAGACTATATTTATGTTTTCATCAGGAGGAACAAACAAATGGCCAAGATGTTTTACGACCGTGACGCAGACCTGGCCCTGCTGGATGGCAGGACTATAGGCATAATCGGCTACGGCAGCCAGGGGCACGCCCAGGCGCTGAACCTGCGCGATAGCGGCGGCAAGGTGCTTGTCGCCGATGCGCCCGGCAGCGCTGCCTGGAAAGCCGCAGAAAAAGCCGGTTTTAACGTATCGGATACTGCTGACGTGGCGAAAAAAGCAGACATCATCGCCCTCCTTGCCCCCGACGACCTCCAGCCCCAGATTTACCGCCAGTCAATCGAGCCTCAACTGAAACCGGGCAAAACGCTGCAGTTTGCCCACGGCTTCAATATTTACTACCACCAGATTGTGCCTCCCACCACCATTGACGTTACCATGGTCGCGCCCAAGATACACGGCGTCCTGCTGCGCAAGCTCTACACCGAGAACCAGGGGCCGCCGGGGAGCATTGCCGTCCACCAGGACAGCTCCGGCAAGGCGATGTCCCTGGCGCTCGCTTATGCCAAAGCCATTGGCTGTACCCGGGGCGGGGTTGTGGAAACAACATTTAAAGAGGAGACGGTTACCGACATATTTAACGAGCAGTGCGGCATTGGCGGCGGGGTGGTCGGTCTCCTCAAAGCCGGCTGGGAGGTGCTGGTCGAGGCCGGTTACAGCGAGGAGACCGCCTACCTGGAACTATTCCACGAACTAAAGGGCGTCGCCGACCTTATCAACAGCTATGGCACTCCCGGCATGATACGTCGCTGCAGCCAGACGGCACAGTACGGCATAATGTCCCGCCAGCGAAGGGTTATCGATGATTCTGTCAAGGAAAATATGCGGCGGCTGCTTCGTGAAATCGAGGATGGGACCTTCGCCCACCAGTGGCTGCTTGAGGGCAGCATCGGCCACCCCAATTACCTTACCCTGCTGAGCATGGAAGACGAGCACGGTTCCGAGATAGCCGGCCGGAAGCTGCGCGAATTGATGCCCTGGCTCAGCAAACCGTGACATAAATAATGCGGCAACCAGCTTCCACCTCTGGAAGTTTTGCAACGTTCGTGGTAAAATAATAAAGTAGTGGTGAGGTTGCCGGGATTTTTTTACTGCATTGGAAATTAGCTGTATTGTTCTTGCCGGCGGCAGGAGTTCCCGTCTGGGGCACGACAAGGTTTTCAAAACTGTTGGCGACCGTAATCTGCTTGACCTGGTAATAGACCGCGTAGCACCTCTTTCCCGGGAGATGATACTGGTAGCCGCCAGCAGTAATACCTTGGCCCGCTCGGACAAATATCCTGCGCTAAAGATAGTGACCGATGTTCTGCCGGGTAAAGGACCGCTGGGTGGAATTTACACGGGCCTGCTGACCTCAAGCTCTGTTTATAACCTTGTTGTTGCCTCTGATATGCCATTTCTGAATTCGGCACTGTTGCAATATATGGTTCAGGTTTCGGCCGATTTTGATATTGTAGTGCCCAGAGCCGGTGCTCTGGTGGAGCCGCTTCATGCCATCTATACCAAGAACTGTCTGGAAGCCATGGAGAACCTGCTCAAGCACAATGAACTGCCGGTACGCCGGCTACTTACCATGGTCAGGACGAGATACGTGGAAGCTGAAGAAATTGAGCGTTTCGACCCCGAGCATTTGAGCTTTTTCAACATCAATACCAAAGCCGACCTATTAAAAGCGGAAGAAATTGCCCGAGGAATAGAGAAATGATAAGCGTTGAAGAGGCGCTGGAGAAAGTGCTCAGCTGCGTTGCTGTCCTTGAAGCGGAGGCAGCCCCGATTCTCGAATCTCAGGGACAGGTGCTGGCGGAAGATATTGTCTCACAGATAGATATACCGCCGCTGGACAATGCCGCCATGGATGGTTACGCGGTGAGGGCTGATGATACGGTCGGTGCCAGAGGACAGTCGCCGCGCCTTCTGCGCGTTATCGATACCATTATCGCCGGCGCCATCTCCCGGCGAAAGGTAACGCCGGGCACGGCCATCCGCATCATGACCGGAGCACCGGTGCCGGCCGGCGCCGACAGCGTCATCCGCTTTGAAGATACTGATGAAGCCGGCCGCCAGAGTTCCGACAGCAATGAAATAGGAATATTATGTGAAGTCAAGCCCGGCCTGAACGTACGGCGCGCCGGAGAAGATATCGCCCGGGGGGCCACAGTGCTCCGCAAAGGCACTGTTATCAGGCCGTCTGAGGTCGGTGTACTGGCTTCATTGGGCATGAGCACGGTAAACGTTATCCGCCGACCAGTGGTGGCCGTTCTGGCCACCGGCAACGAGCTGGTCAATATTGACGAATCGCTACCCGCCGGCAAGATATACAACAGCAACACCTACAGCGTCGCCGCGCTGGTCAGGCGCTACGGCGGCATACCCAGAATACTGGGCATTGCATCGGATAGCGAGGAATCGCTGGTGGCGAAGCTGCGCCAGGGTCTTGACGCCGACATGCTGATTACCAGCGGCGGCGTTTCCGCCGGTGACTATGATATGGTGAAAGATGTCCTGGCCAGCGAAGGCGAGATAAGCTTCTGGACGGTGCGCATGAAGCCGGGTAAGCCGCTGGCCTTCGGCACTTTCAATGGCGTAGACAGGAACGGAAAGGCAAAAAGAATACCCCACCTCGGGCTCCCCGGCAACCCGGTCAGCTCCATGGTCACCTTTGAGCTGTTTGCCCGCCCGGCAATGCTAAAAATGATGGGAAAAAAGAACCTGGCCAAGCCGATGGTTGAGGCCGTGCTGGAAGAGCCGGTGGTCAATACCGATGGCCGCCGTATGTATATCAGGGCGATTGTCAGCAAACGCAAAGACAAGCATTATGCCCGACTCACCGGCCCTCAGGGCTCGGGAATCCTCACCTCAATGAGCCTGGCCAACGGGCTGGCGGTCATTCCTGAGGATACCGCGGGTGCCGAAGCCGGTGATATTGTGAAGGTCATCATGCTGGACTGGGATGAGGAAGACAATATTTAATCGCTGGTAAGCTGTAATATGCCGCCGATTGTTTCTATTGTAGGCAAATCAGACTCGGGCAAGACGACCCTGCTTGAAGCCCTGATAAAGGTGCTCGGGCAGCGCGGCTACCGCATCGCTGTCATCAAGCACGCTGCTGATGCCTTTGAACCTGATACGCCGAACAAAGATAGCTGGCGCTTCAGTCAGGCCGGCAGCGAGGTATCAGCGATAAGCTCAAAAGACAGGCTGGCCGTAATCCGGCGTCTGGAAAACGACCCGGACCCTCAGGAGCTGTTACAGTACATTGGAGCCGATTGCGACCTTGTCCTGACCGAAGGCTTCAAGCAGTATCCCTACCCCAAAATTGAAGTCATCCGTGGTGAGCAGGGGCTTGACCTGGTCAGCCCGGCCGAGCAACTGCTGGCGATTGTCACCGATAAACCGGTGAATGTCAAGGTTCCGCAGTTCGATAAAGGTGAAGTCGATAAAATAGCTGACCTGATTGAACAGAAATATCTGGCCGGCGCAGAAGAAAGCATTGACCTGTTCGTCAATGGCAGATATGTACCCCTGGACAGGCCAGGGAAAAATCTGCTGCTCAGGACTCTGATGGCTATTGCCTCTGGCCTGAAAGTGGCTGAGCAACTAAGAAGGTTGAACATCTTTATGAGGAGGAAATCTTGATATTCGAGGCCGATGAATTCACCTTTAAACCACCGGCCATAGTCTCAAGGGCGCGCCGGATTTTAATCAAGCCGACTGCCTCACGCGCGGTCCCATATCCGGTTTCAACAAGTAAAAGCATGCTGACGACCATTATCAAGGGCATTCGCCGGGTCAGCGACGCCGATATCATTATTCTGGACGGTACGCCTGACGGTGAACCGGTCTATCCGGTATATCAGTCGCTGGGCTATGACTTTCCACGGGTATTGACCATGGATGTTAAGGACTGCGTCTGGGTTGAAGTGGATAACCCCCTGCCCAAGCCCCTCGCCGTACCCACGTTCTGGGTGCCAAATGTAATCCTTTCCAGTGATTACCTGATATCCGTGGCCCCTCTGAAAATCATCAATGGTGGTTGCTGCCTCAGCATCATGAACCTGCTATCACTGCTGCCCATCAGCAAGTATCAGGATCAGTCTGCCAGTGGGTGGGATGCCTTGTACGGTCTGGGCATTGATAAGGTAATTGCCGACCTCTATTTCACGCTTCCTTTCGACCTGGGAATTATCGAAGCCCGAAAAAAGCTGCTCAGTAAAAATAACTCCACTCGCAATGAGATTGAGGAATATGGTAAGATATTTGTCGGCGACCCCTACGAGATAGACCGCGAGGTTTCCGAGACACTTGGACTGAAGATACCGTATCTAAATTTAATCAAAACCGCAAAAGTCGAACTTGAAGCATAAATAATTTTACTCCGAGCCGTATGACGAAAGACGATATAAGTACTGACCAACCGTTAACGCGCTGGTTTATTGACTCAAACTGGTATTCGGAGCGCGGTCGCTCTATCTCGGCCCTGCTCTGGGGTTGCCTTTGTGATGATTGTCGTAAAAAGCTGAGCAAAGAGGGCAGCCCGACTTCCGAGACTGAACTTCTCAGCCGGATTAGAGAATGCTGCCACCAGAGTGCCAGGTTTATCACTGGTCAGATGCCCGTTATGGAAAGCTTATTTCGACTCTTCATCGCCGGCGGCAACGAGCCAATGACAGTGGAGGAAATGGGCAGACAGTTGAGTGAACAATGTGGTGGCGATGTCTCCCGTACCTCCGAGGAAGTTATGCTCCGCCTGCTGCAAAATGACCGCTATTACGGTTTTCGCCCGGCGGCTGACTAATATCTGGCACTAAACCTTGAGTACCTGGCCGAATATTCGGACCATATGGGTACCACTCTTTTAACTCTGGCCACCGGTGGCCCCACTTTAAGATATTCAACCAGCTTTTCCACACGCTCCCGTTCACCCTCCGCCACCACCTCCACATCACCCGAAGGGAGATTGCGCACGTAACCTTTCAGGTCGAGATATTGTGCCTGCTCCTCCACAAAAGAACGAAAGAATACTCCCTGCACTCGACCATAGACTATGGCGTGAACGGAAACCAGCTCCTCCATCACTTACACTAATATTATACTACCAGTGAATAAGCTTAAAGGGCGGCGAAACCCGCTCATCAAGGCGATGCAGTCCGCATCACCGGGCCAGCAGTGACCGGGCCTTTTCACACCCCGGAATTGAGTTCTCCAGCTCGGTAAAGGTGCTGATAAGCGGCTATGCCTCTTCCTCCCCCGCTTCCTCCCGCTTCTTTTTTCCCTTCCCGATTACTTCCACCTGGACCGACGGTTGTATGATGTTTATCGGCGCCACTTTTCTGGTATCTTTTTTCTGCTTCTTTGACTCTCTGTGTCGGTAATCTCGTCTTCCCATGGCGGACCCTCTGATTTTATTTATGAACTACAGTATCGGTGTCTCTTTGCAGTTTAGCAAAGAGCCTCTATGGTGTAAAGTCGCTTCCCAGCCACTCCAGTGCCGCCCGCGCCGCCTCAGTTTCGGCCAGCTTTCTGCTTTTACCGGAGCCCCTTCCCAGCACCCTGTCCTCATGCCGCACCTCAACGGTGAATAACCGGTCATGGTCCGGGCCGGTTGCCTGTACCGTCCGATAGGCAGGCGAGGAATGATATTTCGACTGTACCAGTTCCTGCAGGCGTGATTTGTAGTCGACGCCTTTTCCCCGACCGACCACCTCCTGAAGCTCCTTATCCAGCCACCCCAGTACCACCTCCCTGGTAGCCTCCAGACCCCGGTCAAGAAAAATGGCCGCAATCACAGCCTCCAACGCGGCGGCCAGGTTAGCCGGTTTCCGCCGCCCGCCACTCGCCTCCTCGCCCTTCCCCAGATACAGGTAATCACCAAGCTTCAGGCCTGCGGCGACATGCGCCAGCGTCTCCCGCCGCACCAGAACCGAGCGGATTCTGGTCATTTCGCCTTCCGCCATATCGGGGAAGTCCTGATACAGCTTCTCCGCCACGATGAGGCCCAGTATGGCGTCGCCGAGAAACTCCAGCCGCTCATTGGCCGCCAGTCCAAGGCCGGGGTATTCGTTAATATATGAGCTATGTATCAGGGCCTGCTCCAGCAATGAAGAGTCTTCAAACCTGACTTTCAGTGACTTCTGTAGTGAATCGATATCACGCATTGCGGCACAGCCTTTCCGTTGAATATAAGGATATACATCAAGCCCCGGTGTGTCAACCAGAGCGGTTATTGCCCGATTATAAAGCTACGTGCTATAATTTGTCTGTGCTGGGGAATCGTCTAGTGGTAGGACAGCGGACTCTGGATCCGTAAGCGAAGGTTCGAATCCTTCTTCCCCAGCCAGTCTGGTGGCGCATTCGTCTAGGGGTTTAGGACACCTCCCTCTCAAGG
>CAZQWO010000054.1:0-10094 GCA_964597015.1 uncultured Dehalococcoidaceae bacterium | reverse complement strand
GCAGCACCGGCCCCAGCACCAACCCCGGCCCAACCAGAAAAAGCAATCAGATGGGTGGGGCAAGTCGGCAGTATGCTGGTGGACCCCAAGAACCAGAAGTGGATGGAGATGCTGGATAGAATGGAAGTCGCCAGCGGTGGGCGCTTGGAGTTTGACTGGTATGGCGCTGGTGACATTGTGGAACAGCAAATGGAGTTTGAGACGGTGAACGCGTGCGCCCTAGACATGGCCCTGTCACCCGCGGCACACTGGAAGAAATTCATACCTGGCCCCGCTGCTCTCTTTTCTTATGTCTCCGGCGGATTGACTGGCGTCGAGTTTCACGCCTGGCTGATGTACGGAGGTGGCGCCGAGCTAATGGCTGAGATGCTTGAGGACTTTAACCTGCACGCGATACCCTATGGCGGGTACATCACCACTCCAGAGACGTGGCTGCACTCCAACAGGCCGTTAAAAACGCCGGCAGACCTCAAGGGATTGAAGATTCGGGGTTCAGGTGACGGCGCCGAGATTTTGAGCAAAATGGGGGTTTCAGCGAGTTTCTTCCCTTCCTCGGAAGTCTATGAATCAATGCAACGGGGCGTAATTGAAGCCTATGAGGTGTCCACTCCGGCCTCTGACTGGTCACGCGGCTTGCAGGAAGTAGGGGATTACGTTTATCTTTCACCGTCGCGCCAGCCTATGGAGTACATGCAGTGCCTTGTCAATGAAAAGCGCTGGGCGGAGCTCCCGGATGACCTCAAGCAACTAGTAACGTCGTTCACGCAGGGCGTGATGACGGAGGTCTACTATCTCTACGCGGTCGAAGATGTTAAGGCCGTGCAGAATTTCATCGACTACGGCAACACGGTGGAACTGGTTTCCGACGAAATAGAAGAAGCCTTTGCCAAGGAATCGCGTGCCTTCTACGCCGAAAAATCTGCATCAGACCCCTTCATTGACAGCGTATACAGCTCAATGATGGAGTTCCAAGACATGATAAGGGCAGGCTTCGCACGCCTGTAGAGCCTTAAAAAGCCCAATAAAAATAAAGTAGACATTGGACTTCGCCCCCCGCCCGGGAGCATCGGTCCGGGCGGGGGGCAGGGAAAATTTCCCGGAAGACAGTGAAGGCCGTTGAGAAAAGTACTCAAAGTTATTGATACCATTAGTGACTACAGCGGAAGGGTATTCGGCTGGCTGGCGTTAGCCCTTATCCTGGTACTTGTCTTTGAAGTGATAGCCAGGTGGGGCTTTAACCGCCCAACTGTATGGGCTCATCTGACCAGCCAGATGATGGGAGGAACCCTCGTCGCCATGGGTCTGGCCTATGCCCATGTCCACCGCAAGCATCTCAGAATTGATATTATTTACCGAAACCTTCCAATCAGAGTAAGGATGATTCTTGACGTCTGTTTTTTTATGGTTTTCATGGTCCCTTTGCTTTATGTGTTTTTGACCAATTCTGCGGAGTGGGCGGTGCAATCATGGGTTATGGGTGAAGTGAGAGATGAGAGCTGGTGGTATCCCCCGGCGGCTCCCTTCAGAACCGTTTTCCTGTTAGGATGGAGCCTCTTCGCCATTCAATGTTTGGCTCGATTCTTTCGTGATTTCTACTTTGCGGTAAGGAATAAGCCTTATGATTGATATAAGCCCAGAAGTTATTACCGTACTAATGCTCGGCGGCATCCTAGTCGGCGTGCTCACCGGCTACTACATCGCGGCCGTCATCGGTGCCACGGCGATATTGGTCGGGTTTGTCACCGCAGGCCCTGACATAACCGGCAACATAATCTATCTGCGCATGTATGATTTCTCGCAGAAGTACAGCTTTCTGGCGCTGCCCCTTTTCATTTTTATGGGACTGATGCTGGAACGCGCCGGGACCGTGGAAGACATGTATAAAGCCATGTATCTATGGCTGGGTGGCTACAGGGGTGGCCTGGCGGTAACCACGGTGCTGGTCGGTACTATCCTGGCGGCCTGTGTTGGGGTTATCGCCGCTTCCACCACCATGTTAGCCCTGGTGGCTCTGCCGTCAATGATAAAGCGGGGTTACGACAAAAGCTTAGCTTCGGGCACCACTGCGGTTAGCGGCACTCTGGGGATTCTCATCCCCCCGAGCATTATGCTGGTGGTTTTTGGTCCCTTGGCTAACCTCTCCGTGGGAAAGCTCTTTTTTGGGGCCTTTATCCCCGGCTTCCTGCTTGCTGGCCTGTATATTACCTACATCACCATCCGGTCTTTCCTGCAACCAAAATTGGCGCCGGTGGTTCCTGCTGAAGAGAGGGCAATCCCCTTCGGCCAGAAAATAAGAATACTTGTTGTCTCGCTGGTACCGCCCGGATTTATTATCCTTTCCGTGCTGGGGGTTATCTTTTTCGGCATCGCCCCTCCCACCGAGGCAGCCGCTTGCGGTGCTTTCGCCTCAATGCTTCTGGTCATGGCCCGTGGCAACTTTAGCTTTCAGCTACTGAAAACGAACTGTTACGAGACGATAAAGCTTTTTACCTATGTCTTTTTCATCGCCGGCATATCTTTCGCTTTCGTAGGCGTGTTTCTCCACCTGGGTGGCGGCAAAGTGATACAGGAAATGCTTTTGGCTGCCCCGGGTGGGGCATGGGGTGCCTTTGCCCTTGTCATGCTCATTGTCTTTATCCTGGGATTTTTCGTTGAGTGGCTGGGTATCCTCGCCATCATGGCTCCGATAGTGTTCCCCATTGTGCCGGTTCTTGGGTTCGATCCCATCTGGTTTGCCATAATGATAGCCATCAACCTTCAGATGGGATTCAATACTCCCCCCTTCGCTCCCGCCATATACTTTACCGTCGGTGCGGCGGCACCAGAACTGAAAATAACTATGGCTGATGTCATCAAGGGGGTAATTCCGTTTATCCCCCTGATAATGCTGGGCCTTGCCCTCTGCTCGGTTTTCCCACAGTTGGTTCTCTGGCTACCTGGTATGATGATAAAGTAGTACAACGGCTCAACTAACGCATGAGTAAAGCCAGTTGACTTGCGAGATTGATTGTATAGCTCGTGTTAGCCTTAATAGTGGTAGCTGCTGTAGGTATATTTAGTATCTCTCCTTCGATTAGAAGAACTGGCTCAAGTACAGGTGCGAGCAGTCGAAGAAACATTCAGTATGGAGGAAATCATGAGAATAGTTAAACTAAGTGATGCGAAAGCAGAAGAAGCAACAGGTAAAATGTTTGAGGGTAAGGTTTACCGGCTGCCGCTCATCGATGATCAGATAGCCAAAGAAATACGCGTAACCATGATAACGTTTAATCCTGGGGCCCGTAACGTATTTCACTCGCACACAGGTGAACAAGTGCTTTATGTAACTGAGGGAAAAGGAATAGTTGCTAACGAGAACGAAGAATGTATAGTGACGCAAGGTACAGCGATTTACATTCCTGCCGGAGAACGCCACTGGCATGGAGCTACCGAGGACTCATCATTCTCCCACCTGTCAATCCTTAGACCCGGCGAGACCAAGTTTTAGTATCGTCTCCATTTCCTATTTAGTTGAACTCAATGACATCACGTCTCAAGGGATATTTCTTTGTTTAACACGAATAAAGGAACGTTTTTCTATGAGGTCACAATATAAGCGATTGTTACCTGTGTTACATCACTACTAAGAACGAGCATAATTACGAATGGCTAATAATATATCGTTTCAATTAGTCTTATTGTAAGTAATAGATTTTTTTCGCTTTCTGATAAAGAAAAACGAAGCTAAACCAGCAATTACAATACCTATAATAATGCCGACAATAGTCCACCAATTAATTTGTGGTGAAGGCACTGATTCTGGTGCTGGACTAGGTTCCAATGTCGGTGTAACCGCCGGTGATGGCATTATAATTTTTTCCTCCTCGGCGGGTACCGGGGCTTCTTCTTTAACTACAAATGATCCGAACAGACCGTCAATGTTTACACTATACGTTCCTGCTGTACCTTCGCTCGTGGTAAATGCTATCTCCTGACTCTCACCGCCACTTAGTGTTACACTCCTTGTTTCTATTTGAACTCCATCTATTTTCAGGCTTACCTCATGCGTGCCGCTGAGGTCACCAGTGTTAGCTATAGTAACGCTGATTATTACACTCTCTCCAATGTCAAGCTCAGCTGGAGATATAATGAGGTTACTCATACTGAAAGCAACTGGTGCTTTGGGCTTTTCAACCTTGCACTTCCCCGTTAAACCACCGACGTTTATCATGCGTTCCCCGGCAACCTCTGGAGTCATACTAAAGCTGACAATTTCAGTATCACCACCGTCAAGAGTGACTTCCTTTGTTTGTACCAAAAGATCGTCCACCTTCAGGCTTACTTCGTAATTTCCAGTAAGGTCACCGGTATTGGTAAGAATGACGCTGATGCTAGTGTCGCTGCCAAGGTCGATGCTCTCTGGATTTATGGTTAAATCGCTCAATATAAAACTGGCCGGCAGAGTGTGCGCCATCGCCGCGTAGATTGAGAAGCCACCGATTTCAGCCGAGACCGTATGGTTCTCCGGGTCAACGATGCTCTCCAGTCGAACCCACTGCTCCTCCGCCAGATTCCATTTGTGCACGACAAGAACCGTCTCGGCAACACCTTCGGGCAGCTGCACGACATCATATTTAAAGGTAAGCGTTATCGGTGGGTCAAAGACAGCTCCGTCGGGCTTGATCTTGTAAACTTTGCCAATAACCTTGGTATCGCTTGGCGGCGGCGGGCGGTCGTCATCTATCGCGATACTGATAGATGATATCAGCGAGCCAGCCTTGTTCTTGCCGATGGTGTCTTTGGGGATGTATATCTCCACATTTTTGTCCCCACTTTGAGCAGTAACATCTTCCAGGAATCGGCCTTCATTGCTCGTAACGTTGAGAACAGAAGTAACACCACCCATGCCACCACCGCCGCCACCACCTCCCCCCCCGCCATTTGATGGAGGCGAGGGTGGTGATGACACCGTAGGCCCAGAATTTAAGCTTGTATCTCCAACAGCGTTGTCTATGCCATCGCTGGCAGCAAACTGAAAGGTATGGCTTCCAAGGCCGAGGCTGCTACCAAGGACGGAATACTCATAAATTTTACCGTCGGTGAAGTCAACATCAAGGCTATCCTGTTCTGTCATGTTAGCGGTGGTAGTGTTATCGGTGGTTATAGTAATCGAGACGGGGGCATCGTTCTCAAAATCGGTATAGTTCACGGAGAATGTGAAATTGGCTGAAGTATAACCACTCGTCGGAGATACATTGCCACTGGAGAGGAACGGTGCATTAACCGCGATATAGAAAGGCCCCAGGTGGGCGGTGGACTGCCAGTTGCCGAGGTTGTCCACGCTGCGGATGTGGCAGTAGTGGCTGCTGCCGTCGGCGAGGGCAGAGCTGGTGGTACTGCCGACTCCTTCCTCAATGGTTTTATTGGCACTCGGGGTGGTGTTGGCACTGGTATTCCAGAGTATGGAGTAGCCGTCGAGGCCGCTGCCGCTGTCGGTGGCATCAGTCCAGGTTATATCCACGGTGTTGTCGCTGGACCAGGTGCTCAGGCTGTGACTGGTGCTGTTAACACTGGTGGGGTCGGATGGTGGCGTAGTATCAATATAGAACGGCCCGAGGTGAACGGTGGATTGCCAGTTGCCGGCGTTGTCCACGCTGCGGATGTGGCAGTAATGGCTGCTGCCGTCGGCGAGGGCAGAGCTGGTGGCCGTTTGCACACCGTCCTCGATGTCTTTGGTCGAGTTGGGGGTGGTGTTGGCGCTGGTGTCCCAGAGTACGGAGTAGCCGTCGAGGCCGCTGGTGGCATCGGTGGCGTCCGTCCAGGTGATATCCACGGTGTTATCACTCGACCAGGTGCTGGTCGTATGGCTGGTGCTGTTCACGCTGGTAGGGTCGGTGGGGGGAACGGTTTCGATATAGAAAGGCCCCAGGTGGGCGGTGGACTGCCAGTTGCCGAGGTTGTCCACGCTGCGGATGTGGCAGTAGTGGCTGCTGCCGTCGGCGAGGGCAGAGCTGGTGGCCGTTTGCACACCGTCCTCGATGTCTTTGGTCGAGTCGGGGGTGGTGTTGGCGCTGGTGTCCCAGAGTATGGAGTAGCCGTCGAGGCCGCTGCCGCTGTCGGTGGCGTCCGTCCAGGTGATGTCCACGGTGTTATCGCTCGACCAGATGCTGGTCGTATGGCTGGTGCTGTTCACGCTGGTAGGGTCGGTGGGGGCGGCGGTATCCTTGTAGAACTGCCAGCTCCACTCCCCCGATTCCCCCTCCACGTTGCCGTTATCGTCGGAAGCCTTGAAGTATATGGTATGGCTGCCCTCGCTGAGGCCGGCGAAGCCGGGTACCGTCCAGTTGTCGCTGTCCCAGGCGGTATCGGCATCGTCAGTGAAGAGGGTGGTCCAGCCGCCGGAGTACGAGTCCATCTGGTACCAGCCGTCATCCAGGGCCGTCTCATCATCGAAGCCGAAGTTGGACAGGACGGGCGCGGTATTGTAGTACTGCCCCCCGGCTTCGGCTATGGTCTCCATTGTCGGCAGGGAAAAGTAATCAAGGGCGGCCAGGGCGTCTAACAGCCCGTAGCCGTAGGTGGTGTCGAAGCCGGCGGCTCCCTTGTCCGTGGCGGTGCTCTCAAATGCCTGCTTGACCTGCGCCGGCGTCAGGGACGGATTTTTCTCCAGAAGCAGGGCGGCCACCCCGGCGGCCATGGGACAGGCCATGGAAGTGCCCTGCATCAGGTAGTAGTCCGCCGGCCCGAAGCCGTCATTCTTGACGGCGCTGTTCTCGTTGGGCCCGTCATTATCAATGACTTTATCGTCATAGATACCGGGCCAGGTGTATACATCATCGTCGCGGCAGGAGATGATGCCGCAGCCCGGGGTAACGATGCTCGGCATATTGGGCGCGCCGGTGTCCACGCGGGGGCCGCGGTTGCTGAAGGCGCTTATCTGGTCAACCGTCTCAGAGGTATACTGCCAGCCATCATTGTCATAGTCATACCAGACCTCACGTGTCGTATAGGCGCCAACAGCAATGGCGCTGTCGGCATCGGAGGGCGAGCCGATGGTGTATTCCGGGTCGGGGCTGTTGAATGTAACCGTGCCCGCGCCCGACTGATTGAAACCCGGGTAGTAGTAAAGGTGGAAAGATTGTGAACTCAGGGAATTGTTCTTGACCTTCAGGTAAACGGCATAGCTTCCCGCAGGCATAAAGTTAGCAAAGTATGAGGCTTCGCTCTCCGTCCCCCTCGAGCTCTCCGACTGCAATTCGTTGTTGGTTGTCACCAGGACTTGGCTCTGGTTATAATATTCCAGCTCGAGGTCATTGTGGGTGCCCGTGCCGTCATACCACACCAGGAAATAGGCAAAGCCTGTGGTGTTATCGTAAGGGATGGACATGTTGACCTGTATGAAGCCGGTGGAGCTGTTGGCGCTGACGGTGCCGGAGTAGTGCTCGTCATCATCGGCCTCGTTGCCCGTCGAGAGAAAGACCGCCGCACCCTGGCTCACCGCGTAGTCGACGGCCTGCGCCGCCTCACTGGAGCCGTCATGGTACTGGCCCCAGCCGCCGTAGCCCATGGTGATGATGTCCGCGTTATAGGTATCCACCGCCGCCCGTATCGCGTAGACCATGGCGGCGCTTGAGGCGCCTCCGGTGGAATCATTGCCGATTTTGAGGAAGACCAGGTCGGCGCCCGGCGCGGCTCCCTTATATACGCCGCCGGACTGAGTGCCCCGGCCCAGAGCGGTGCCGGTAACGTGCGTGCCGTGCCCGGTTACCGAGTTGGCGATGGTGTCGTCAAGTGTCGGATAGGCCGAGTAGTCTTTGCTGGCGGTCGGTGTGGGGATGTCGGGGTGGGTGATGTCCAGGCCGGAGTCCAGCACGGCGATGGTAACGCCCGCCCCGGTGTAATTGGCGCTCCACACGTCGTCGGTGTTTATCTTCTGAGCGCCCAGGTCATTATGCGCTTCGTAATAGCGCTCGGCGGTGTCCAGCGTGGCGATGTAGTCCTTGCCGGCCAGCTCATCGAGCTTATCCAGAGGCATATCGGCCAGGATAAACCCGGTGGGGTGCGCTCCCACCGGCGGCAGCCATGATTCCGGATAAACGATAATCCCCATTTCCTGAAGCTCTGCAATCTGGGAGGAATCAAGCATTTCCTCGCTGTGGATGTATATCAGTTGCCGGTCCGGCGCCGCGCCGGCCTGCTGCGGCAGCGCCTGGAATACCTGGGCCTCTCCCTCGGCTGCCGGCGCCGCTTCCGCTTCCATCGAGCGGAGCTTGGCCTTAACCTGCAAGCTGAGCAGAGAATTTATTTTATTGCCTTGCCCGTCCTCCTGTGCGGAAACGGACGGCGAACCCATAACGTTGCCGGATGTGATTACGACCAGGAATGCGAGCAGTATCAGGAATACGGAGTATTTTTTCATTTCTTTACTCCCCCTGTGGCTGGCTGCCGGTTTGAGGCTGGAATTCAACCTCCGCGGTATCCAGATGCACAATATACTCTTTATCTACCAGTTCCCCCAGCACCTCCACGGGCATATCGGCCAGGATAAACCCGGTGGGGTGCGCTCCCACCGGCGGTATCCAGGAGTCCAGGTATAAGGTTAAGCCCATATCCAGCAGTTCTTTAACCTGAGCATCGTCGAGTTCACGCTCTAGGTGAATGAATATACGCTGGCTTTCCAGATTATCCACCACCATGCCCATATTTTTCATCATTTCCAGTCTTTCGGTGGTGGGATTATCGATTTGTTCCAATCTCAGGTTGATCTGGGTGAGAAGCAGGCTGCTTATCTTCTCGCTGGTCACCGTTTCCTTATCCGAGCATGACGCGGGGAACAGTAGGAGGACAATCAGGAAGCTGGTTATGGCTTTAATTAATCTACTCATAATGCGGCTCCTGTTATTCTTGAAAAACACAATTACATTACACAATATAATCCTAGAGATATATCAAGTCAACGTTTTAACTGAAAGTACTAAAATAGGTCAAGGTATCAAACAGGAAAAACGTAAGGTAACTTAAGAGTACGAAGGTGCTTTTCTCATTTGAAATAAATGTCCCAAAATGAGTTATTGTTAAGTGTTCCCTGCCTCCCGCCAACATCCAAGCTATTAGGGCTTTGGGGAAGCTGCGAAATGGGAAAAGGCAGCATTAGATAAAAGTGACCTCAACATACATGCCATCAGCAACGTTACTAAGTTCTAATCCACGGTTCAGTGCTAACATCAAAGCGTTGGAACTAGACTTGCCCCTCTCCTACAGTCCCACGAAGTAGAGGGAGGATAAAATGGGTGTTACGATAAAGACACCACGCCGCCCACTCCCTTTCACGTGCAGGATAGACAGGAAGAGCTATCAGCCCTATTTCGGTAACCTATTCCTCTTTGTTGAAGAGCCTGATTTCAATGTCGGTAACCATGGCGGCCTGCACTTTGGCCCATGTTCCATTGGAGTATACATAGGTCGCTGGGAAATTACTACCGTTAAAACCTACGCGGTAATCCCCAGCGCCCACGGCAAAGGTGGCGATGCCCAAGCTGTTGGTCGTGCTGGCATTAGGTGGTCCTGGCGGAGAGTTGGGAATCCATAAGTCAACCTCTAGATTGGGTACAGGAGTGCCGTCAATTTGGTCTAATATTGATTGCTTAAAGGCAGTAAATTTATAAATAGCTTTAACATTAATGATTTTATCTACTTTCATCCTTATATTATAGGTTTTCTTTATATTAGCTAAAGAAAAATTTTCTATATTTATACAATATCTTTGTACATATTCCCAATAAGCTATTTCGGTTTGTGCATCGTATACAATCAATATCACTGGATATGGCTCTAATAACCAATGTTCAAGATGTGCTTTTTCAATTGGAAAGCTAATGAAAGTACTACCACTGTCACATCTTATATTGTCACTGTTGTCAATCAGCGAAATGGGACACTTTTTGAACCGAACACTTTGGCGTGGTCAGGCGGCATTAACAAGTTCCCTGAAGCCCTGGTTGTAGTCTCTGCGACGGTTGATTGTTAGTATTTGCACCTCCTTTCTGCGTTGTAAGATCTGCTCTCTCCTGCCATATAAGACATCGGCAGGCGTCACGTTGCCAAGTGCCTTGTGG
>CAZQWO010000053.1:0-10139 GCA_964597015.1 uncultured Dehalococcoidaceae bacterium | reverse complement strand
CAGCGAAGGACCTGGAAAAGCTGCCCATTACCAGAAAGACCGACCTCATCGAGCGCCAGAAAGCAATTCCCCCTTACGGTGGTTTCTCCAGCATCCCCCCGGAGGATATTGACCGCGTCTTTCTTTCCCCCGGTCCCGTCTATGAGCCTATCCAGCACGCCGGCATCAAGTGGTTCGCCAAGACCTTCTGGGCGGCCGGCTTCAGGAAGGGCGACGTGGTGGTGAATACGTTTACCTACCACCTGTCCCCCGCCGGCATCCTGTTCCATGAAGCCATCCGGGACTGCGGTGCCACCGCTGTGCCCACGGGAACCGGCAATACAGACATCCAGGTCCAGACCATGCATCATTTGAAAGCGACCGGCTTTGTGGGCACTCCCAGCTTCCTGATGACCGTTCTCAAGAGGGCGGAGGAAATGGGATTTGATGTTATAAAAGACCTCTGCCTGCAACGTGCCTGGTTCACCGGTGAGATGCTGTCCCCGTCGCTGCGGAAAACATTTGAAAAAGAATATAAAATAGACACCTATCAGGCCTACGCCGTCACCGAGCCCGGAGGCGCCCTCGCCTACGAGTGCCGCCAGAAATCGGGGATGCACTTCATGGATGAATACCTGATTGAAATCGCTGACCCGGAGACCGGAAAGCAACTCGGTCCGGGGGAAATCGGCGAAATCGTGGTGACGCCGCTGCACAACCGCAACTGGGGGCTTATCCGCTTCGGCACCGGAGACCTGTCTTCATACATTTCAGAGCCCTGCCCCTGTGGCCGTACCGCCAATCGACTGACCGGCATCCTGGGCCGTGCCGGCGATGCGGTGAAGGTGCGAGGCATGTTCGTCATTGCCCGCCAGGCGGAACCGGTCTGCCTCAGCTTCGAGCCGGTGGCCCGATTTCAAATCGTGGTGTCCCGCCGCGGGCAGCGCGATGAGATGGAGCTCAAAGTTCAGCTGAAGCATGATCTGAGCGGCGAGGAAAAGCAAAGACTAACTGCTGAATTAAGTCAGCAGTTCCAGAATGTCTGCCGGATAAAACCGGATAGAATCGACTTCGTGCCATCGGGAACAATAGCCGAAGAGCAGCCGAAAATCGTTGACCAGCGAACCTGGGAGTAAACCAACCGACCGGTCAGCGTTCTTCCTTACCGAGATATGCCGCAATAACTTCAGGATTCGTCCTTACTTCCTCGGGGGTACCTTCCGCGATTTTCCGTCCGAAGTCAAGCACCACAATCCTGTCCGCCAGGTCCATAACCACTCCCATGTCGTGCTCCACCAGGACGATGCAGTTTACGCCGTCGCGGAGTACCGGTGAATCGCCATATGTCTTTCCCTGCCCCTCAAAGATGTCAACGATGAAGCGGGCAATATCTTCCTTCTCCTCCAGGTTCATTCCTGCCATTGGCTCATCAAGCAGCAGCACCCTCGGTTCTATGGCCAGGGCCCGGCCCAGCTCAACGCGCTTGCGCATGCCGTAGGGCAGCATGCCGACCACTTTTTTCCGTATCGGCTCGATTTCCAAGAAATCGATGATATCCTCCACCGTCTTGCGGTGCCTGATTTCCTCACCGTGCGCCGGGCCGAAATACAAAGCGCTGCTGAGGAAGTTCTGCTTCATCAGCACGTGCCGCGCCGCCATGATATTGTCCAAGGTGCTCAGGCCGGTATAGAGCTCGATGTTCTGAAAGGTGCGCGCCAGACCCAGCCTGGCCGCCCGGTCCGGCCGGATGCGGGTTATTTTCTTCCCCTCGAAGTACACCTCCCCCTTCTGCGGCTTGTAAAAGCCGTTGATGCAGTTCAGCAGACAGGTCTTACCGGCGCCGTTGGGGCCGATGATAGCCAGAATTTCATTCTCCCGCACCTCAAGGCTTACGTCTACCAGCGCCCTGACACCACCGAAGGATAGAGAGAGGTTATCAATCCGTATCCTGACGTTATTTTCGCTTCTTTCCTGGGTCATTTCCCTACTGAGAACCGGCCTTGTCCACCTGTTTCGCCTCTTCGGCAAAAAGTCGGTCACGGTACTGCACGACGCGATTGCACTCGGGGCCGGTGCATTTCAACTGTCTGTTCAGTTGCCTGCTTTTCCGTTTCATCAGCCGGGCGGTATCCCCCTCCGGCGCACTGTACCGGCCAAACCCAACGCAGCGCACCGCGCCGTCCCGCTGGACGATGACGGTTACCTCATCATCAACGTCTTCGCAGTAGATTGTAGCTGCCGTTATCTGCCAGTCTGCCATAGCTGAATCGCTTATTGTCTGAATGAATACTGCTATTAATATTACTATTAACCGTTCTTGATTTCAAACCTCCCGCACTCATGGTCATATCAGGCCGTCCTTGACATACTTCCAGTGCCCGCATACAATACGGGCACAAGCAGAAAGGAGATACTTAGATGGCAACATACAAGCATGAACACACACATATCACCACCCCCGAACCCGATAAAATAATCAAGTTCTATACCGAGGTGATGGGCGCGAAAGTCATCAAAGAGCAGCAGATGCCCTTCGGACGATTGGTCGATGTTGACCTCGGTGGCATACCGGTGAGAATCTCCGGCGCTACCGGCGCCGATAAAGACTGGAAAGGTCTTCGCCACGGCTTACACCATATCGGCCTTGAGATGGACAATATGGACGAGTTTATCGCCAAAATGAGGGCCAACGCCGTGGAAATCGTCACTGCGCCATTTCAGGCCGGACCAGGGGTCAGAGCCGCCTTTATCAAATGCCCGGACGGCGTGCTTTACGAGATTATTGAAAAGAGCGGGGGTTAACGGATAGACGGTCTGTGCCGGGCGAGCGACGCCGCCACCTCTATCGTCGCCCTCAGGTTGCCGGGGTCGGCAGTGCCCTTGCCCGCTTTCCCGTAGGCCGGCCCGTGGCTGGGCGTGGTGATAATGACCGGCGAGCGCACAAAGATTATCACTATCTCGCCGAAACCGGCCATTTTCATGGCGATGTTCGCCTGGTCATGGTACATGTTGACCACGCCATCATATTGCCCCTTGAAAGCGCGCACGTAGACGGTATCGGCGGGAACCGGGCCATAGACATCAATGCCCTTCTTTTTGGCCTCCTCTATGGCCGGCGCAATGTGGTCGATTTCCTCCCGGCCCACCAGGCCGCCTTCACCGGCATGGGGATTGAGGGCGGCCACGGCGATGCGCGGCGTCTTCATGCCATACATCTTCAGGGCTTCATTTAGAATCTCAATTGCCTCAAGGACATTTTCCCTGGTGATGAATTCCGGTATCTTCTGCAGCGGGACATGCTCGGCAATGGTAATCCTGAAAATATTGCCGATTTTAGCCACCGATTTCATCAGCGGCGCTTTCAGCTGCTCGCGCATCATCTCCGTCTCATCGTTATACTTTCTCCGGCCCAGAGAGAGGCTCTCCTTGACCAGAGGCCCGAAGACCACTGCGTCCACCTTGCCTTCCTTGGCCCATTTGGCCGACTGAATCAGGGCTTCGGCAGCCATCCGCCCGGCTTCGGGATGGGGCCGCGCCAGCGCCAGCAGCTCGCTGCCCCCCTGTGCCAAATCCAGCACCATAACCTGAGCATCGCTCGCCACCGCCTCTTCAATATCGCGGAAAACCGGCAGGTAAAATTTCGCCCCCAGCGCAGCAAAGCTGGCGCGCAGAACCTGGGCATCCCCCACCACCAGCAGGCGGCAGTTCGCCGGCGGGCCCTCGGTGATGACCTTGACCAGTATCTCCGGCCCGATTCCGGTAATATCACCCAGTGTTACGGCAATAAGCGGATTAATTCTGTCCATCATTCTTGTCCTGTTCCATATTAATTAAGTAAGGCGCTTCCGGTTCTGCACCATCACGCCGGCCAGCTTTATCGCCTCTATGAGGCTGGTGGGGTCGGCGGTGCCTTTTCCCGCCTTGCCGAAGTTGGTGCCGTGGTCCACCGATGTCCTGATAATGGGCAGCCCCAGCGTGACATTGACGCCGAAGGTGATGCCGAGCATCTTTATGGCGATGTGCCCCTGGTCGTGGTACATGGCAATGGCGGCGTCAAACTGCCCCTCATGGGTGCGTAAAAACACTGAATCAGGCGGCAGCGGCCCGACAACGTTCATCCCCTGCTTTTTGGCTTCTTCAATGGCCGGAGTGATGTATTTAATTTCCTCGTCGCCGAAAAGACCGCCTTCGCCGGAGTGGGGATTAAGGCCGGAGACGGCAATCTTCGGCTCGGCGATGCCCATCTGCTGTACTGCCTCTTTTGTGAGCTTGAGCACGGTGAGTATCCGCGGCGGACGCACTCTTTCTATAGCCTCCTTCAGCGAAACGTGTGTCGACACGTGGCTGATGCGCAGGTTGCCCGTGGCCAGCATCATGGCGACATCCTTCACGTCACATAGCTCGGCCAGCAACTGGGTATGGCCGTCATAGTGATAGCCGGCCTTGTTCAACGCCTCTTTATTTATCGCCGAGGTGACGATGGCGTCGGCCTCTCCTGCCAGCGCCATCTCCGTGCCCAGCTTGATATATTCATAGGCCGCCTTCCCGGCCATGGGGTCGACTTTTCCTCTGGTAAGCTTATCCAGTTTAACATTATGTAAATCAATGACCTCAACAATGCCGTCCTGAAATCTGGCTTCAGCCAGCCTGCTGATTGCCTTCACCTCGCCGGGAGCCTTAGTGAAAGTGAATGCCTCTTTCATAGCCGCCGCGTCCCCGATTACCACCGGTCGGCATAGCTTCCTCACCTCCGGCTCAGCCAGCGCTTTGGTAATGATTTCGGGCCCGGAGCCGGCCGCATCACCCATCGTGATGGCTAATAACGCTTTATCTTTTCCGCTCATGACACACCACCTCGTTCCAGATAAGTTATCGACTTCACCATCGCCTCTTCCGTGCCGAAGCCGCCCGCCTTGGTGACCACCCTCATCCCCGGATACTGCCCGCCTATCAACTCGCCAGCCGGCACCCCGGGCTCAACCTCACCATTAACCTGAATGGCCGATACCCGAAATCGACGGCAGACCTCCACGGCGATGTCTCCTCCGGAGAGGAAAAGGCCAGCAAATTTATGCGACGCAAGGATGCCAGCCACCATCTCGGCCATAACCCCGGGCATCGACTGTTTCAGGGCCGGCATATATTGAGAAAACGCCGATGATATGGCCAGACCCTTCCCCCCACCCATCAGTTTGTCGACTTCTCCCGAAATGCTTTCCAGTCGGCCCGACAGGATTTGCTCAGAATTCAGCTTCTCCGTTTCCAGGTTCAATACCGGGATACCCAGCTCGTCACGCGCCTTGAGCAGCTGGCCGGCGGCCACCTGGTTGCGCGTACCCACCACCACCAGCGCCGACCCAACCATTTTGTTTTTTGACGGCGTCTTCTTCACTTTCAAAGCATCGTCAAGAAGCTGGTGCATTTCCCGCGCCAGACCACCGGAACCACAGAGCAGCCATCGGCCTTCGGCAAGTGCGGCAGCCCGAGCAATGCCACTGAGATGTGACTGCTCCGCCACATCGCAGACAATTATATTTTCTGACCTGTTGCTGATAGCCTTCTTAAGCGCCTCGGGACCGGCTTCAATCTCCCCGATGGAAACACAGCCGACCTTTCGACTCATAGACCGTTCCAGCAGGCACGGTATGCTAGACTCCTTTACCGGCGATATAGGGTCGTTGGCAAACTGCGTTTCCGCCACCGGTACCCCGTTCACCAGCAGGATTCCATCTGCGGTTGTCCGCCCCACCGCCGGAAAAGCCGGTGCCACCACCGCTTTCTCGCTGGCCATAGCCTCAACCGCCACCTTTAGCTCCTCCCCGATATTGCCTCTGAGGGTGGAGTCGATTTTCTTGTAGACCACCCTGCCCGCCATACCCCGCATTGCCTGCCTCACCCGCTCTCGGGCAACCTCCGGGGCTTCGGCGCGACTGTTGGTAGTAATGACCAGCACGGCAGCGTCGCTCGAAAAATTCGGGTCCAGGACCACCACCGTGCTGAATCCCAGACTGGCAAAATAGCCGCTGCTGTCCATGGCGCCGGTCAGGTCATCAGCCACGATACCCAGCTTTCTTGCCGCCACTAATATCCTCTCAAGCTAGGGGTAAAGTATAATCTTGCCCGCTTTACCACCTGCAGCCAGTTCAATTCCCTTGGCAAAGTCCGCCAGCGGCATGCGGTGGGTGATGACCGGCATCGGGTCAAATTTACCCGAATCCATCAGGTTCTTCATCTCGTACCAGGTATTCCACATCATCCGTCCAGTGCTGCCGAAGACCCTGGCTTCCTTGTAAATGATATTGGCGGTAAGGTCGAGTGTGACCGGCTCCGAGGGCAGCCCTACCAGGCTTACCCTGCCGGCCCGCCGCACCACCGCGAATGCCCCCTGTATTCCCTTGGGATTGCCGCTGATATCAATGGCAACGTCGACACCCCGTCCGCCGGTGGCATCGAGGATTTTTTTAACCGCGTCTTCTTTAGCCGGGTTTATCAGCACAGCATCGGGAGCGAACTGGGGAACCATTTTCAGCCTTGTCTCTGAAGGTTCGACGGCGAATATCCTGCTGGCACCCCAGGCATGGATTGAGCCGAGTCCCATAAGCCCGATAGGTCCGCAGCCAAATACAGCCACGCTCCGATTATTAACTTCTCCTTTGAGAATGCCGTTGACCGCCACCCCCCACGGCTCCAGAATGGCTCCCAGGTCAGGATTGGTGTCCTTGGCGAGCTTCCAGCAGCAGACGGCCGGTATTTTGGCATACTCGGCAAAGACACCGTCAACATGCACACCGATTATCGCCATCTTCTCACAGATATGCTGGAGTCCGGTCTGGCACATAAAACAGGTCTCATCCGGGATGTGGGTTTCCACCGCCACCAGGTCGCCCACGGCTAGATTAGTCACCTGACCACCCACTTTCACCACTTCACCGCAGCACTCGTGGCCGAATATCATCGGCGGTTTGATTCTGGCCTGGGCGTAGGGAGTCCACTCCATAATGTGAATGTCTGTGCCGCATATAGCCGCGGCCTTAACCTTGATTAAGACATCCCGCGGTCCCGGTTCCGGCACACCAACGTCCATTAATTTGGCACCGGGAGCTGCCTTTTCTTTAACAACTGCTTTCATAGTGCTCCGTCTACCTCCTTTTCACGGATATTCTGATTATACGCCAGCCACCTTTCAGGGGCAAGCACACATAACTGTAATGATAGTCGACAGGAACACCGATGAACCAGCGTGAATTAAGCCTTTAACAGCTTCACCAGGTCGAAGAGCGCGTAGTAAGCCGCTCTCCGTTTCATCTGGTAGAGACGCCCGGAATAGCTCTGTACCACGTGCAGGTCGGCCTCATCGCTGTCAATGGCGATAAACACCGTCCCCGGCACCATACCGCTTTCCGGTTCGATACCACTTTCACCTTCAATGCCGATGCCAACCGCGGCCCCCATCTTCTGACGCGTCAGCACCGCCATTGCCCTGGCCACCTCGGCCTTGTCCTCGCTATCGGCCAGATTCGCGTCCAGACCCAGTGCCACCTTGACTTCGCTGGTGGCGGCAACCAGCCCGCCTTTGAAGTACCCTTCATTACCCGCTGCCGTGCCCAGCATATGGGCCAGAAAACCGCCGGTAAACGACTCGGCGACGGCCAGCGTCAGGCCCTTATCGAGAAGCGTTCTACCCGCCACTGCTTCCTGCGTATCATCGTCCAACCCCCAGATGATGTCACCCAGAATGGCCCTGACATCGGCTTCACGGCTGTCGACCATGGCTCGCGCTTCCTTTTCGCTGCCCGCTTTGGCCGCGATGCGGATATAGATACCATCAAGCTTGGCGTATGTCGCCAGCGTCGGATTCGGCGACGGCGTCAGGTCGGCCAGCATCTCGTCGACCTTTGCCTCTGACACGCCGAACGTTTTGACCATCCGCGTGATAATGGCCGCGCCCGTCTTTGCCTGCAACCTGGGCAAGACCTGATTTTCCCACATATAATGCATCTCTCCCGGTGGGCCGGGCATGGCCACTATTATCCTCCCCTCTTTCTCCACCCACCAGCCCGGCGCGGTGCCCTGCGGGTTGACCAGTGATGTGGAAGAAGGAATAAGCATTGCCTGCCTGATATTGCTCTGCGGCATTTCCAGACCCCGCCGGGAAAAAAAGTTTATCAGCTCCTGCTTTATCTTCGGGTCAACGGTCAGTTCTTCGCCAAGGAGCTCGGCAATAGCATTACGGGTGAGGTCGTCCTGCGTTGGCCCCAGGCCCCCGGTGGTCAGAATGATATCCGACCTGTCCCATGCCTGCTTGAGAACACCCTGCAGCCGGGCCATATTATCGCCCACCGCCGAGGTGAAATAGAGGTCAATCCCGAGCACGGATAGCTGAGTGGCCAGATAGGGCGTGTTGGTGTCAACAATCTCACCGAGGAGCAGTTCGGTACCGATAGACACGATTTCAGCCTTCATAGAATACCCCTCTCGCAAGATTGCACCCAATTATACCAGCAACGCTTTCTGCACCGCAAACAGGTCTTTGAGATTAACTTGACACAGAGTGAGCAGTTTGGGTAACCTTGCTGATGGTGCTCTGTCATGTAACCATAAAAAATCATTGATAAGGAGGATTACATCCTTGGGACTGAATGCAACCTTCAACATGAAAAAAAAATTAGCCGCCGGTGAGAAGGTATTTGGACAGCTCATCGGGCCGGGTGGTGACCCGGGCAAAACCGTTCAAGCGCTGAAGAACCTGGGTGATGGATTCATTATGCTGGAGACAGAACACAGCTTGATGGACAAGGAAACGGTCTGGGCATATATCCATGTCTGTCACGAGATGGATATGCCGCTGCTGATGCGAACCGAGGATAAAGCTGCTTACTACCGGTGTTATCTGGATGCCGGCGTTAACGGACTGATGCTCCCCCTGGTCAACACCTTATCGGAAGCCGTCCACGGTGTGAATATGTCTTATTTCCCTCCCATCGGACACCGGGGAACCGGCATTGGTTTAAGCCCCTATCAGATTGATTTTCAGGACCTGACCAAAGTCCCGTTTCGTTCCCTCATGGACTACATAAACAATAATACGATGCTCTTTCCCCAGACAGAAAGCCTACAAAATATAAGCAACCTGCATCAGATTCTAAGCCTGGACGGTATCGACGGCACAATAGTCGGCCCGTTCGACCTGGCCGTCAACATCGGCAACATCGACCCGAAGGCCGTGGCCACGGAAGTGGTAACCGCGCCCGCCGTTGAAGAAAGGCTGAAACAGATACTTCAGATATGCCAGAAAGCGGGCAAGGTGGCTGGCATCGGGGGCTTTGTCCCCGAAACCCTGGCTAAATGGGCAAAAGCGGGCTATAACCTGCTTCTCGTCGGCGCTATTCTTGACGGCAACGTTGAAGCGTTGCGCCCCGCCATCGAGCGAGCACGCGAGCTAATCGGGTAAATAATTATCTCAATCATACAGGAGGAACCAATATATGGGCAGAAAAGCGAAAGTTGCCGTTACTCGCGACCTTTTTGACGCGGAAGGAAAGTCGGTCAGCCCTGGCCCCGGGCCTTCAATACTGGACAGTCTGCCGGACGTGGCGTGGGACAAGTTCCAGGAATACCTGACCGAGGTTACCACCGGGCAGACCCGCGGGTTCGATATGGCGATTTCCTTCGCTCCCTACTGGACCAGGCAGACGCTGTCTGCCAGTCCGCAGCTCCTTTCCATCCACCGCGGCGGCGTCGGGTACGACATGGTAGATGTGCCCGCCTGTACCGATGCCGGGGTCGCTCTCTTCATCATCCCGGCGGCGGTGCGCCGTCCGGTGGCCACCGGCATCATGGCGTTTATGCTCGCTCTGGCAACACGCCTGCGTCTCAAGGACATCGTGACCCGTGCCGGAAAATGGGACGAGGGGAGAAAAAACTATCCCGGTATCGGGCTAAGAGGAAAGACGCTGGGCTCAATCGGCGTGGGCAATATCGGCCATGACCTGTTCCGGCTCGCCAAGCCCTTCGGCATGAAACACATCGCCTACGACCCCTATATCACCCAAGATGTCGTCAAAGACATCGACGTGCAGCTTGTTGACATGGATACCGTGCTGAGCCAGTCCGACTTCGTGAACGTCAGCTGCCCTCTGGGCGAGAAGACACGCCACCTT
>CAZQWO010000052.1:0-10369 GCA_964597015.1 uncultured Dehalococcoidaceae bacterium | reverse complement strand
CAGGGTAGGCGGCGAAATCAGCCTGCTGAGGACACAGCGGGGTGTTCTGGCCAGGGGGGAGATGCACACCGGGCTCGAACTCACCTGCAGCCGCTGCCTGAGCGCGTTTAGTTATCCGCTGAGCATTAGCTTTGAGGAGGAATACATTCAGAGCATTGATGTCGACAGCGGGCTGCCGCTAAATTCTTCTGGTGAACCCGGTTCATTCATCATTGATGAGCATCACGTCATTGATTTAACTGAAGCCATATGCCAGTACGCACTGCTGGCGATACCGATGAAACCGCTCTGTCGCGGGGACTGTGCCGGACTGTGTCCGGAATGCGGGCGCAATCTGAACTAGGGACCCCGCGGCTGTCCGGTGCGAACAGTTGACCCGCGGTGGTCAAAGCTGACGAATATGAGGTAGTTTAATAAACAGGATAAAAGGAAAGATAGATTATGGGAGCGTTACCAAAGAGAAAGACATCCAAAGCACGCCGCGATAAAAGGCGCAGTCATATGGCTATAAAGCCTCCCCAGTTTGATTACTGCCCCCAGTGCCATAACCCGAAACTGCCGCATCATGCCTGCCCAACCTGTGGCACTTATGCCGGCCGGGAGGTCATTGAGATTTCCAGCCCACCCGCAAAGTCGGAATAGGTCATTTACCACCGACGCATTGAGCAGTGGAAAGCTATGGTAGAATCGTCTAAGGTGGCTTATGTCTTTCCCGGTCAGGGCTCGCAGTTTGTGGGCATGGGGCATGACCTGTATCAAAGCTTCGCTTCTGCCAGGACTATCTTCAATCAGGCCGATGAAGTGCTTGGATTTCCTCTCTCACAGCTATGTTTTGAAGGGCCTGAGGAAGAACTGCGCCTGACCATAAATGCCCAGCCGGCCATTCTGATTGTCAGCCTGGCCTGCCTGGAAGCTGCTCGCGAGGCGAACCCCGGTCTGCCGCCGGCCCGCTTTGTGGCCGGTCACAGCCTCGGCGAGTATACTGCCCTGGCAGTGTCTGATGTATTTGATTTCAAGACAGCCGTCTATCTGGCCAGGGAGCGGGGTCGCCTGATGCATGAGGCGGACGCCACCCGACCCGGCAGCATGGCGGCGGTTATTGGCCTTGAGGAATCATCGCTGCGCGAGATATGCCAGCAGACGGGGATCTGTATCGCCAACATGAATTCGCCGGGCCAGCTGGTTATCGGCGGCGATAGCGATGGCGTTAACAAGGCTATGGAGATGGCTAAAGAAAAAGGGGCGGCCCGTGTGATACCGCTGGCGGTAAGCGCCGCGTTTCATACGCCGCTGATGCAGCCCGTTGTTGAGAGCCTGTCCGGGGTAATATCCCGTCTCGCCTTCGCCGAACCGGCTATCCCCATCATTGCCAATATCACCGCTCAGCCCCTGACCACGGCGCAGGCAATAAAGGAGGAGCTTGTCCAGCAGCTCTGTAACTGCGTGCAGTGGCAGCGCTCCGTGGAGTATATGATTGGCGAAGGAGTGGACACGTTCATTGAGATAGGGCCGGGCAAAGTGCTTGCCGGCCTGATAAAGCGAATAAACCGCGAAGTCCGGGCTATAAACATCGGTGATGTGGAGGCGGTAAGCGGCAGTCTGGCATAACCCGAGGAGGTAACCATGGATCTATCAGGGAAAGTAGCCATTGTGACCGGCAGTGCCCGTGGCATCGGGCGAGAGATTGCGCTCAGGCTGGCCGAGGCGGGCGCGACCGTTGTGGTCAGCGACGTTGCCGACGCCGGGCCAGTGGCCGAAGAGATAAGGAAAATGGGACAGAAGAGCCTGGCAGTGGCAGCCGATGTCACTTCCACATCTGACGTTGCCGGGCTGGTGGAAAAAGTGACCGCTGAATACGGGCGGGTTGATATCCTGGTGAATAATGCCGGCATCGCCCGCGACCAGCTTCTGCTGCGTATGTCGGACGAGGACTGGGAAACGGTGCTCAACGTGAACCTGAAGAGCGTATTCCTGTGCACGCGCGCCGTGTTAAGGCAAATGGTCAAGCAGAGGTGGGGGCGCATCATCAGCATATCCAGCATCGTGGGCATTGTGGGCAATCCCGGCCAGGCGAACTATTCCTCGTCCAAGGCGGGAGTCATCGGCTTCACCAAGACCATTGCCCGCGAGGTTGGCTCGCGCGGCATCACCGTCAATGCCATTGCCCCCGGCTTCATTGTCTCCAAGATGACCGAGCAACTGAGCGAGGAGCAGAAAGGGGAGATGCTGAGGCGGATACCGCTCGGTTTTCTGGGCACGCCGCGTGATGTGGCGGAGGCGGTGGCGTTCTTAGCGTCGGAAGAGGCGAGGTACATCACCGGGCAGGTCCTGGGCGTGGACGGGGGGCTGGGGGGACTGTAAGATTGCTACCGGATGTTCTGGCTTAAGTCTGGCTATTTGTTCTGTTACCCAGTGATTTCATATCTGGGCGGTGTCTGAGACCCCACTCTTTAAAACACTGGAGCACTTCCTCATCGCTGGGCTCGTGCCAGTAGCGGTAGAAATCGGAGACGTAAAATTCCGGGCCGAACCCGGACACGCAGGCCACCACTCTGCTGGCTATCTTCTCCACCTTGGGCAGGGCGACGGCTGACGCCACCGGCACAGCGACGATTATCTCCCGGGGCTGTCGGTAGCGTATCGACTCCACGGCGGCCATCATGGTATATCCGGAGGCAAGGCCGTCATCAACCATGATAACCGTTTTATCCTTGACCAGTGAGGGAGGCTTTTTGCCGTGATAGAGCAGGCTGCGCTGGCGGATGGCGGCTCTCACCTGGCTGACCTGATAGTTAATCTGCTGCTGGCTCAAATTAAACCGCTTTATCATTTCCTCATTGAGTATGGTGGTGCCGTCATCGGTCACGGCGCCAAAACCACCCTCGGGACTGAGCGGCAGGGGGATTTTGCGGGAGACGATGATATTGAAGTCGGCCTTGAGGGCCAGCGCCACCCCCAGCCCGACCAGCACCCCGCCGTTGGGTATGGCCAGCACCACAGCATTCTGGTTCCGGTATTGGTCAAGCCGGAGCGCCAGCTGCCGTCCGGCATCGTAGCGGTTCTCAAAAACTGGCTCCTGTCTGGTTAAACGCATGCTCATTTTCGTTAATAACGGATTTCAGCTGATTAACTTGAATTCAGACACATCCACCAGCCCAAGGTCGGTGAGCTTGAGTTCAGGAATAACGGGCAGGGCCAGGAAGGAGAGGGTGGCGAAGGGGGAGGGGAGCTTGCTGCCGAGCTCGCCGGCAGTCTGCTCCATCTTTTTGAGTCGGTCTACCACGTTTTCCAGCGGTTCATCGGAGAGCAGCCCGGCGATGGGCAGCGCCAGACTGGCCAGCACCTTGCCCCCTGCCACGGCCACCAGGCCACCCTGAAGGCGCTCGATTTCCCGGACGGCCGCCATTATATCTTCGTCGCTCGTCCCGACGGCGATAATGTTGTGCGAATCATGGGCTACGGAGGAAGCCAGCGCTCCTTTCTTCAGCCCGAAGCCGGTGACCATGCCCCGTCCCACATTGCCGGTGGCCCGGTGTCTTTCCACGACTATCAGTTTAAGTATATCCCTTTCCGTATCGGGGACAGCCTGACCATTGACCACCCTGACCTTCATATAGCGTTTGCGGGTAACAATCTGTCCCGGCACTACTTCAATGACCGGCAATTCCTCTGATGTAGCCGTTAATTTTATCATTTCCAGTGTAACCGGTTTGATGTGCACTGTCCCGGTTACCGCTTGGTTATCCACCTCAGGCAGAGAAAATAGCGGTCTGCCTTTCTGAGCCACCGGGCGGCCGCGATAAAAGACCGTGTTCACTGACAGGTTGCGCAGGTCATCGAGGACCAGAATATTTGCAAAATAGCCGGGAGCGATGGCGCCCAGGTCGCGAAAACGAAAATACGCTGCGGTGTTGATGGTGGCCAGCTGGATGGCACGCACCGGCTCAAGGCCGAGGCGAATCGCCCTGCGCACCACGGCGTCGATATCCCCGTCGTGGAGCAGGTCGTCAGCGCTGCGGTCGTCGACCACAAAGAGGCATCTTTTATAGGTCTTATCGGTGACCAGCGGCAGCAGGGCCTCCAGGTTCTTTTCCGAGGAGCCCTCTCGTATCATGATGAACATGCCCTTGGCCAGCTTTTCCCTGGCCTCTTCCAGGGTCACTGATTCATGGTCGGAGCCTATGCCGGCGGCAATGTAGGCATCAAGGTCTTTTCCCCTGACGCCGGGGGCATGCCCGTCGATTATCTTCCCCTGGCTGAGGGCAATCTTGCGCAGCACATCGGCATCGCCGTGTATGACGCCGGGAAAGTTCATCACCTCCCCCAGCCCGATGGTCTCCCGCCAGCGTAAAATCTGGCGGATATTCTCGGGGCTGATAGCGGCCCCCGATGTCTCAAGATGGGTGGCGGGCACGCAGGAAGGCGCCATCAAAAACAGGTCAACGGGTAGCTGGCGGACGCAGTCGAGGACATAGCGCATCCCCTCTATACCGCAGACGTTGGCGATTTCATGCAGGTCGGTAACGATGGCCGAGGTGCCCCGCGGCACCACTGCCTGTGCGTACTGGCCGACGTCGAGCATCGAGCTTTCCAGGTGAACATGGCCATCAATGAAGCCGGGAGCAAGATACCTGCCGGAGAAGTCCAGGGTCTGCTTTGCGCTGTTATAATCTCCCACCCCGGCAATGCGGTCGCCGCTGATGGCGACGTTTCCGGGCATAACTTCCCCGGTGAAGGTGTTTACCACCCTGGCGTTGGCCAGGATGAGGTCGGCGGGCTGGTCTCCTTTTGCCACCGCGATTAACCTGGCCTGTCCCGTTGCCATTATGCTTCAGCCTCCAGGTAGCAGATATCGGGCAGGTTGCGAAATTTCTGGTCGGCGTCCAGTCCATAACCGACGAGGAACTTGTTGGGCACGTTAAAGCCGAGGTAGTCGATGTTTACCGGAACTTCACGCCGGGAGGGCTTGTCGGCCAGGGCGCAGAGCTTCACCGAAGCTGGTTTATACTTCTGCAGGTAATCAAGGAGAAAGGCGGTGGTGAGCCCGGTATCCACGATGTCCTCCACAACCAGCACGTTCCTGTCCCGCACCGGCGTTTCCAGTTTCTTCGATACTTTGATTTTGCCTGAGGTCTGCGTGCCACTGCCATAGCTGGAAAGCCCGATGAAGTCCACCTCAAGCGGGAAATCTAGATGGCGGATAAGGTCGGCCAGGAATACGAACGACCCTCTGAGAATGCCCAGCAGAAGAGGGTTCTGGTTGCGGTAATCGGGGCTGATTTCGGAGGCAAGACGTCTGACAGTGGCCTCAATCTCCTGACGGTCGAAAAGGACGTGGAGCTCTACTTTGGAATTCATATCCAGTTGAGATTATAAGCCTAACCTGTTCGCTTGTCTACTGCAGACCTGAAGATCGGTTAGACTCTCATTCGCCACTTGGCAAAATTCAATTTCACATGTAAACGCCAGTCAGTTCATACTGACGTAACTATTCCTGGTATCCTGTTTTTATTACCGGAGGAACAGTAGCCGCCTATTGATGATTAAACAGGGATCGAGCCATGCCGACTCTAGCGTCTGCCCCTTATCACGAAAAACAGGATGATTAAAATAACAACGACGGCAATTCCAACCCAAGTCAGCATTGACATTAATCGCTCCCCTCCTTTCAGCTAGTAAATTGAAAAACCTGAATGCATCACTGCACCAGGCTGCATTCTTTCAGAATAATGTTCCTTTCATAGCCGGTATATGTGCCCTGTACCGTGGCTGTTTGCCCTTCGGTCAGGCGCGATAAAAAGGCACCGTGCTCGCGGTTGAAAGTACAGCGTACCTGCCGGGTTGAAGGACCCCCCGCCCCGGCCAGAATTATATAGTAGATGTCAAGGTTGTCTCTGGCGAATACCTTATCAACGGTTCCGGTCACCTTGAGCACTTTGTCAAGCAATTTGCTACTGGCCCCTGCTTTATCAGAATTAAGTGCGGCATTCAGTTCCTCAACGGTCACGTTAATGGTTCCGGTAGCTGAATCGGGTTCCAGTGCCGGGGCAGCTACCGGGGCTGGCGCCGGTGCCGTTTCTACTTCGGGCTCGATTTCTGCCACTGGCTCCGCTTCTGAATCAGGTGCAGTTACCGGCTCTGTCTCTTCTTCTGCCTCTACCGGTTCCGGGGGCGCTGGTGTCTCAGGCTCTATTTCCGGTTCTGGTTCCAGCATTTGCGGTGGTGCCGTTTCAGGTGCTGGCGGCGTTTCTCGTTCGAGCTCAGCCGCAGAGGGTGGTGCTGGTTCAACCCGGGCAACCGATTCCGGCTCTGGTTCGTCTTCCAGGTCTGGCTTCACCCCATATGCTCTCTCTTCCTGTATCTGCCGGTATGTCTTGGGTACCATCTTGAAAGCGCCGGAGAGAAGTGGATGACCGCACCACTGGCAGGCCCAGTCTTCGGTTCTATATGTCTCCCGACCGCAATTAGGACATCTTGGCATATGAGACCTCTTTTCCACAGATTATACCACATTATAGTTGGATGTAAACTAGTGTTACGCTACAGACTTTTGGCAAACAGCTTCTAGCTGGCTCTGTGGTGACAATTTGTAATATTTTTGGAACGGTCATTGCCGAGAAATGAATGCTTTGCGACGGGGCAAAATATCTGAAAGGACAAAAAATCAGGGCAAAAGGCATTGACAAAAGCCGAAATAAATGTTAGAAATATATAACGTTAGAAATAATTAACTACGGAGCGGTCTGATGAGAACGAAAAAAGTGTTCTGGGCGGTTACCATAGCGGCACTTGTGGTGGCTATCATTCTCATCTCACTGGAGGCTTACTATGTGGTGGTGGCATTCCTGGTCGGGCTTCTGCTCATGGGCTACCGCGAGATATGGTCATTGCTCAGAAGGCGTAAAATGCCACCCATTGACGAGCGCGTAAGGGAAAACACCGCCAGAGCTGTGCGCAATGGCTTTATCTTTTTCGTGTTGGCCACGGCATTGCTGATGTTGCCCTTCAGCGTCAGGCTGGTGGAGGGGCCGGATACGGTGCAGGTCCTGGGTGGTTTATTCATTGCCGCCGGGGCGGTTTATTTATTCTCCTATCTTTATTACGACCGTGTGGAAACGGGCCTGAGCGAGGGGAGTTTAAAGCTGTTCAAGACCTTTATGCTGATAGCAGGGATATCACTCGGCGCGGCCATAATCAGTATCTTCCTGCACAATGCCATTTATGCGCTGATTATGCACTTCTGGGACGCCGATTTCGAGGAGCCTGTCTTCTTCATCATTGCCACCATTATCTGCCCGCTGGGCTTTGCCATAGGGCTCATCGGCAGCCTGGTGATATATCTGAAGGGCCTGTTCCGCAGGGCTCCTTGAGATAAAACAGGCCCATACTCAGGTAATATCTTAATTTAGTGCTAGTTGCAGGCTGATAATGAAAACCAGGATAAGGGAATACCGGACGAGGCTTAATCTGACCTAGGAGAAACTGGCCGAAATGGTCGGTGTCCGACGGGAGACCATAATCTTTCTGGAGCAGGGCAGGTACAATCCATCGCTGCGACTGGCCCACAATGTGGCCCGGGTCTTACAGACCACGATTGATGAACTGTTCACCTTCGAGGATTAGGGGTCGATTTTTTATTCATAAACCCGGCGCGTTTGCCTATTGACATCGCTGTCATCTTGGTATACGCTTATGTTCAAAATAAACGTGTAGGGGGAAAGCCATGGAGAAATCGTCAACCGGTCTGGAAGCAAATGTCGCTGGATTACTGTGCTATGTGCTGGGCTGGATAAGCGGGCTGGTCTTTGTCCTGATTGAGCAGGAAAGCAAGTTCGTCCGCTACCATGCCATGCAGTCGATTTACATCTTTGGCACCATTACCGTGGTGGCTGTCGTCCTCGGCTGGATACCCGTTATCGGCCAAGTGATTGCCACCATCATCTGGCTGATTGGACTGGCTCTGTGGATTTTCCTCATGATACGGGCTTATCAGGGAAAGAAACCCAAAATTCTCTGGGCGGGCAGCCTCGCCGAGAAGTGGGTGCAGAAAAAGGGCGATTGAACCTCAGGCTGGCTTTATAAATCATAGATAGTGAAGGGAGGGCGAAATCCCCTCCCTTCCCTTTTCAGTAAGACAAATTTAAAGTGTTCAGTCCACCTGTTTGAATCGACTCTGCGGTGCCCCGCATATCGGGCACTTGTCCGGAGCGGCGCCTTCGACCGTGTAGCCGCAGACCTGGCAGACGGAAAAGGGCTTCTCTTCCAGCTTTTGCCCGCTTTCAACCGCCTGCAATGCTTTTTCATACAGCGCATGATGGATTTTCTCCACCTTGTTGGCGAAGTCGAAAGTTACTTCCGCCCTCTTCGCGCCTTCAGATTTGGCCTGCTCGATGAATTCCGGGTACATACTGGTGAACTCGTAATGCTCGCCGCCGATGGCCTCCTCCAGGTTTTCCCTGGTGGATTTAATGTCGCCCCGGGTGCTAAGGTGATTGCGGGCGTGCACCGTCTCGGCTTCGGCGATGGCCCGGAACAGGCGTGCGACCTGTGGCTGTCCGTCTTTTTCTGCCTTCTCGGCGAAAAACAAGTAGCGGCGATTGGCCTGGCTCTCACCGGCAAAGGCAGCCTGCAGATTCTCCTGCGTGTTGCTCATCTTCATTACCTCCTCGTCACACTATTTACTCGCTTCTCCAATTAAAAATTATATCATTTTATGATGGCTTGACAAAGAGAAAACAGCTTGGGTAAAGTGTCATTTGATGACCTTATTAATACGGGAAAGGAGATGAACTAATGCCGTCCAAAGTTTTTGCCCTCGTATGTAGCGGCGACCGGGAAGTAGCTCTGGAGGTGGGGCTGGTCTATCCGCTCAATGCCGCCAAAAAGGGCTGGATGGACGAGGTCAAGGTTATCTTTTTCGGCCCTTCAGAGAAAGTGGCGGCCAACGACGCCGAGGTGCAGGCGCGGATAAAGGAAATACTGGAGCAGGGTGTTGAGGTCCTGGCGTGCAAAGGGTGTGCTGACCGCATGGGCATCACCGAAAAACTGGAAGCTGCTGGCATCAAGGTGGTATATGTGGGGTCGGTTATATCCGACCTTTTGAAAGAAGGTTGGGCATCGCTGACCTTTTAGCAGCCATATCATATTTTAAGAATTGTTTTAATGGAGGTAAAAACTATGGAAGTCCTGGAAGGTATCAAAACGAGGCGCAGCACTCGCGGTTTCAAGCCCGATCCCGTCCCCGGGGAAGTGATGAAAAAGATTCTGGAGGCGGTGAGCAACACCCCCTCCTACACCAACACCCAGCCTTGGGTGGTGGTGGTGGTGAGCGGGAAGAAGAAGGACGAGCTGAGCCGGGTTATCTTTGGGCTGGCGAAGGCGAAGGCGCCGACCAGCCCCGACCTGCCCATGCCCAAGGGCTGGCCGGCAGCGCATGATGCCCGTGGCCATGAGCACGGCGCCCGCCGGCTGGCCACGCTGGGTATAGAGAGGGGGGATGAGGAGGGGAGAGAGAAACTGCGCCTGATGAACTTCGAGTTTTATGGCGCACCCTGCGCTGTCTTCCTCTTTATCGACGGGACGCTGGGAGAGTGGTCGCTTTTCGATATGGGGCTGTTCGCCCAGAACCTCATTCTGGCGGCGCACTCTCTGGGCGTGGAGAGCGTGCTTCAGGCCTCGGTGACCAACTACGCGCCGCAGATTAAGAAGTTCCTGGGCGTGCCGGAGAGCAAGAAATTAATAATCTGCATCCCGCTGGGCTACCCTGACAACGAAGCCAAGCTGAACACCTACCGCAGCCTTAAACAAAAGCCGGAAGAATTCACGAAGTGGTATGAGTAGATGAGAAAAGAGGGGGCGAAAGCCCCCTCTCAACTTTCTATATCCCCCTTATCAACCTCTCCCCATATTCTAAAATAACACCAATACACATGATGCTTCTATAGTTGGTGGTATAATTTGCTTATGAATGATTGGCAGGTTTTATTCTACCCAACCGAAGATGGTTACGAGCCAGTAAAGGAATTCATCTTACAACAAGATTACAAAGCAAGGGTTGAGATACTACATGTATTAGAGTTGCTTCATAAATCTAACGTTAGGTTGGGAATGCCCTACGTAAGAAAAATTAACAGGAGCGGATTAAGAGAATTAAGGATTAAACATGGTTCAGATATCTACAGAATATTTTTCTTTGCCTTTACTGGGCGGAAATTTATCTTACTACATGCTATTACGAAAAAAGATGATAAGACACCAATAACAGATAAACAATTAGCAATTGAACGCATGTTAGACTATCAATCTCGATTTTCGCCCTTAAAAGGGCCTTAATATACTTGCATTTATATAACATATATGTTATAAATAT
>CAZQWO010000051.1:0-10571 GCA_964597015.1 uncultured Dehalococcoidaceae bacterium | reverse complement strand
GGAACGGTAATGGTAGCCTCAAAGCTGCCTTTGGAACCGGTGGTTTTTGTGGCTACGCCTGCATTGTTGAGATAGACGACCACATCGCTCCTCCGGGCAAATCCGGTGCCGCTCACCAAAGCTTCAGTGCCGGCATTACCCGACGTTGGATCAAGAAGTATCTCTGTCTCAACGGTGAACTCAGCCTCCGCTTCGCTGCTACCCACGACTACTCTGATAGTATTGGCACCAGCCGTGCTTTTCGGAATGATAACGATAGTGGTAAATTCGCCGCCACTATCCGTCTGGTTATCGCCGCTTTCAATATCCAACTCGTCGTCAGCGCAGTATACGGCGATATCTTCCCTGCCAGCAAAATTCTGACCGCTTATCTCTACCTCGGTACCCACCGGCCCCTCATCAGGGTCAATGGCGATATCACCGCCAATTACGGTAAACTCGGCCACCGCCCGGATTCTGGGGGAAATCGTCGCATCAAGGTTATAGTGACACACATAGACGTAATACGTGCCTGCACTCACATCTTCATCATCATCGCCGTCATTCAGTTCTGCCGGAACAGTGAAATCGATGTCGAATTTACCGCTTGTATCAAGGTACACCCCATCCCTGACTACCTCGTAGGTGGTCACGTCGCTGTCAATATCATCAAGAGTCGACGCTTCCTCGCTTGAGAAGAAAATAACCGCATATCTATCAGTATCCTCGGTACTCTTGTTAAAACCCTCGCCCACAGCTCTAACCGTACTGCCAACGGTGCCCTCCTCGAGGTCCAGCTCAACGGAGCGTGTCTGTGCGGTCACCGGCATCGCCATGACCAGCATGGCAACAACAATAACCAGACTGAAAATTCTCAGTATTTTGGTATATCTCATGTCATCCCCCTTTATATATAACGTAAATTTGGTTATTCTGATAGGCAGTGTTTCGCCTGAATCTGCTCGCTATGATTCGCCGAAAGCGGTTCTCCTTCCCAGCCAGAAGGCCAGAAAACCGACTATTATCGCGCCAAAGGCGATCAGGATATAGAGCGCCCAGTTAGGCAGTGCCAGATAAAAACCGACGTAAAATGAATCGGGCGCTGACCATTCGCTCTTATTGCCGGCACCATCAACGGCTCTTACCCTCCAGTAGTAAGGTGCGTCTTTCTTCACCGCCGCCAGTTTCTCATCTTTCATTACGGTGTATTCGGACTCGGTCAAATCCTCTTTTTCCAGTACCAGTTCAGCGAAATCTCCACCTGACGCAACCTGAATCTGATACGTTACGGGCAGGCTCAAGCTGTTGACATCCTCCCAGTCAAAATATACCTCGGCTTCTGCTTTTTCGCCATCTTCTGGCAGCAGTAATCCCGGTGCCGACGGTGCCAGAACAAAGAATGACCTGGATGGTGACCACCCGCTTTCGTTGGATGCGCCGTCAATAGCCTTTACTCTCCAGTAGTAGGGTGATTTCTCCGTCACCGCTGCCAGAACCTCGGCGCCACTCAACGTATATTCAGATTCGGTCAGCATTTTTTGCATAACCACCGACGCAAAATTACCATCTGACGCCATCTGCAACTGGTAGCGTACTGGCAAACTGGGGTCGTCAACATCCTCCCAATCAAAATGGGTCGCTGCCTTCACCACGCTTAAATCACCGGGCGAAACCAGCGCTGGTACCGACGGCGCCTCCGATTCAATTTCGAAGACAATCTGACTCGTATTCACGCCGTCACTTATGGTGATTACATGCTCTCCGTACTGGCCTGCCGGCACCTTGAAAACGACCTCAAACGCCCCAGTGCTATCTGCAGTAATAGTTGCCACAGCCACGCCATCATATTCCATGGCTATCTCCCCACCGGCACCAAAGCCTGTACCACTGATGGTGAGCTCGCCGCCGACACTGGCCATAGTCTGGTCAACACTGGCGCCAGCAATGATGGTAAACTCGTACTTTGCCGTATTACCTTTTTTATCCTTAACCATAACATCGTATGTTCCCGGAAGCGCTTTCGGCACATTGAAAGAGGCTATCGAAAAGGTGCCGGATTCATTTGTCTTGGCATAGGCAACCTCTTCGGACTGGAAAAAAACGGATATGTCGCTCCTGGAGGCAAAGCCATTGCCGCTGACCTTCAGGATGCTGCCCACCGCCCCGGTAACGGGATTCAGGGTAATCCGGGGGAGCACATCGTACTCAACTTCGTGGGAATTACCTTCAGCGTTACTGGCCATAATCACGTGTTTGCCGGCGGTGCTGTCCGGGGTATTAAAGCTGTAACTGAATTCGCCGGTTGTTGATGCCGTCAGCGTGCCCATTACCCTGGTATCAAAATATATGGTCACCACCCTGTCTGCGTAAAAACCTTCGCCGTCCACTATCAGCTTGCGTCCCACCGGGCCCGACTTGGCGCTGAGTTTAATTTCAGGTTCCACGACAGTAAAGGTGTTTGTTACCAGCGTTGAACCCAACTCATTCCTAACCCTGATGGTATGTTCTCCGGGCGCCGCATCTTCCGGAATATTAAAATAAAATTGAAAACCGCCCGTCTGCGGCACCACAACCGGGCTGATTTCCTCATTATCAAAAAAGAGGTATATTTCGTCCCCTTTAAAGGAATCCCAGTTTTCCCCGGAAATGGTGACCAAGGTCCCCACGGCACCGGAGTTAGGCGATAGATTAATCAGCGGTCCCGCCATAACCGGTGTAGCTGGCATGACTACCAGCCAGCAGCCAAGGAGAACGGCCACCACCATGATACGGATAGTTTTACTGCGTTTCATCGGCCAATCCACCCCCCTTTAGCAGAATTCCCTTTCTATTCTCCTTCAGCTTATCAACCTTTTCCTGGCACCACGCCGGGAAACATAGGTCCCGGCAAAATTATCCAGAATATCGCCGCTTATCAGCCACGTGTTATGTATCTTTATCGCCGGTATATCTCCCTGCCGGCACAACCGCTTAACCGTCTCAGGATGAACCTTGAGACGCCTACCGGCCTCTATAACATTATAGTAGTTATCAAAAGGTGCCATAGTCATATATTACTTTGTCAAAACAATGATAATATAAAAAAATTATTATGTCAATACCCTAGGCTATTTTTTCATCGAGATAACTCTGCAGTATGAGCGCGGCGGCCATGGCGTCGTCCTTAGTCTTACGGCTTTTCCTGTTCATCTTAATTATCCTTCGTGCATCCACGGTGGTCAGGCGCTCATCCCTGAACTCAATGGGCACTTCCAGATGCTTGCTCAACTGGCGGGCGAAATCCTGTACTTTCTCCGCCTGCGGGCCGATGCTGCCGTTCATGGAAAGCGGCAGTCCAACAACCACCACCCCCACCTGGTTCTGGTCAACCAGGGCTAGAATAACGTCGATGTCCGACTTTTCGTCGGTACGATTGATAATGGTGAGCGGGCTGGCCAGAATGCCGCCGGGGTCGCTCATGGCCACCCCGATTCGCCGGTCACCGATATCCAGACCCAGACTGCGCGTCTTTGCCACCCCCGAATAAACTGGCCGCTTTAAATCAAAGTTTTCACCAGGCGGAGAGCTTCATCCAACTTCTCTTTGTGCTTGCCGCCCGCCTGGGCGAGATTCGGCTTGCCCCCACCGCCGCCACCCGTCACCTGCGCCACTTCCCTGACAATTTTACCGGCATCATAGCCGCGGGCAACCAGGTCAGGAGTTACCGCCGCCAGAAACATCGGCCTTCCCTCGGATAAAGTGCCCAGTACCAGAATAACGCTCTTCAGCTTGTCACGGATTATGTCAGCCATTTCCCGCAGTATCTCTATCCGCGAAGGAGGCACCCTGGCCACGAGCACCTTTACCCCGTTTATCTCCTCAACCAAGCCAAGCAGGGCTTCGATCCTGCCCCTGGCCAGTTCACTCTCAAGAGCCATTCGCTCCCGTTGCTCTATTTCCAAGGCGCTGGCGATATCGGAAACTTTTTCCTCAACATCATCGGACAAGGTGTGTAATAAGCCAGCAGTACGTTCCAGGCTGGCCAGACGCTTATTTATGAACTCTTCCGCCCCCCTCCCCGTCACCGCCTCAATGCGGCGCAGCCCGGCGCCGATGCTGCTCTCGGCGACAATATGGAAGAACCCGATTTCCCCGGTTGAGCTGACGTGGGTGCCGCCGCAGAGCTCCGAGCTTATGGGCGGCTGGCCGATGCGCAATACTCTTACCGTATTGCCGTATTTCTCATCAAACAGGGCGATGACGCCCTCTGATATCGCCTGCTTGTAGGGCAATGTCTCATCGTAGACGGGCAGGTCCTGACGTATCTTTTCGTTGACCAGACGCTGCACCGACTCTATTTCTTCCCCCAGCATGGCGTTCAGGTGTGAAAAATCAAAGCGGAACTGGTCCGGCGTCACCAGCGAGCCCCTCTGCTGGACATGCTCGCCGAGGACGCTGCGCAGCGCGTTCTGAAGCAGGTGGGTGGCGGTATGGTTGCGGGCGATATCCAGACGCCTGGCCTCGTCAACTTCAGCCTCGACCTCATCGCCCACCGCCAGAGCGCCATCAGTAACCTTTCCCTGATGGACAACTATATCGGGCGGAATTCTGATGGTATCAGTAACAGTGAACTGCCCGGAGGCGCCGCGAATCTGGCCGGTATCGCCCACCTGACCACCCATCTCCCCGTAGAAAGGCGTTGTTTCCAGAACAATGCTGGCAGTCTGGCCTTTCTTCACATTGTCCACAGTACCGCCATCAACCAGTATATCTATAATCACTGACCTGTTTTTCAGATCATGGTAGCCAGCAAATGGCGTCGTTTCGTAGGAACGCGACAGAGAAGCCAGTTCCGATGCCGCTTTCTTTCCCGAAGCTGACAGTTCCGCCTTTCGCGCCCTTTCCCGCTGCTTTTCCATCTCCTGCTCAAAACCGGCTTCGTCCACGGTCATACCTCGCTCGCGGGCAATCTCCCGCGTGAGCTCAACGGGGAATCCGTGTGTATCGGAGAGTTTGAACGCCTGTTGCCCCGAGATTTCACTTTTACCCCTTTTCGCCAAGTCAGCGGTTATACCGTCAAGCAGCTCCAGACCGATACCCAGGGTCTCTTTCAACAAAGCCTCCTCAAGCTCGATTACCTTGAGGATAAAACCCTGTTTTTCCTTTATCTCTGGATAGACATGCGCCATAAGGCCAACGGTCTCCCTGGCGATATCAGCCAGAAACGGTTTGTCCAACCCCAGCCTGCGGCCGAAGAGTGCTGCCCGGCGCAGCAGTCGCCGCAATACATAGCCCCGCCCTTCAGGGGCGGTGAGAACCCCATCAGCAATGAGGAAGGTGATGCCTCGTCCGTGCTCGGCAACCACCCTCATGGCCTCATCGGTCTTTTTATCCGCCCCGTACTTTTTCCCGCTCAGTTTTGATACACTTTCCAGCAGAGGGGCAAAAAGCTCGGTCTCATAAACCGAGGTCTTACCGATTAGCGCCGCCACCGTTCTTTCCAGCCCCATGCCGGTGTCAATGTTGGGCTTGGGCAGCGTGGTCCGGTTTCCGTTCTCGTCCTGGTCATACTGGGTGAAGACCAGGTTCCAGATTTCGGAAAAGCGACCGCACTCGCAGTTAGGCTTGCAGTCAGGTTTGCCACAGCCAACTTCCTCGCCAAAGTCGAAATGTAATTCACTGCACGGCCCGCAGGGTCCGGTATCGCCCGCCGGGCCCCAGAAGTTGTCCTCCTCACCGAATCTCTTGATTCTGTCCTCAGGAACGCCAACATCCTTCCAGTACTGGAAGGACCCGTCATCATCAAGGTAGATGGTCGCCCAGAGACGCTCCGGCGGCAGTTTCAGGCGCTCGGTGACAAACTCCCAGGCCCAGGCTATCGACTCTTTCTTAAAGTAGTCGCCGATGCTGAAGTTGCCCAGCATCTCGAAAAAGGTCAGGTGGCTGGCATCACCCACCGACTCTATGTCGGTCATGCGGAAACATTTCTGGCACGAAACCAGGCGGGGGTTGGGCGGCACGGCACGGCCCAGGTAGTAGTCTTTGAACTGCACCATGCCGGCGCTGGTGAAGAGGAGGGTGGGGTCGCCATGGGGAATAAGCGAGGAACTGGGTATGATATCATGCCCTTTCTCGGCGAAAAATTTTAAATATGCGTCTCTCAGTTCATCGCTGGTCATCAAATACTCCTGATATAAGGACCGAACGAGCCGTTGATTATTTGATTTTAGGCGTAAGACGTTATAGCTGTCAAACGAAATTTACCCTATCTGAACCTTTGCCCCCTGGCACAGCTCGGCGATTAATATATTCAGGGCAAGCTCGGCATCATATTTGCCGGTTTTAATCGACAGGTCAGTCTCCAGAAGCTTGTGATATACCCCATTCAGCCTTGCCAGCGTATACCGGCTGGCCTGTTCCAGCGTCAGGCGCAGGTGTTTCGGGGAGGTCATTTCCAGCCGGCCCATAATCTCTGCTTCCGAACGACGCTGGTTTTTCAATTCCTTTATCCGGACGATTAATCGCACCTGTCTGGTGAGCATCACCAGAACATAGGCTGGCGAAGCGCCCCTCTGCAGCAGCTGCTCCGCCAGTCTTTCGGCCACACCTCCCCTGAATTCAAGAATGGCATCGACCAGGTTAAAGACACTGGCTTCATGAACGTAGCTCACCACCCGCCTTACATCATCGGCCTCAATCCATTTACCCTCGGCAAACAGAAGCAGCTTGTCAATCTCGCTGGCCATTATCCAGAGGTTGCTGCCGACATAGTCAGTCAGCAGGGCAACTGCCGCTGTGGATATGCTGCCACTTCTCTCGGCTACCCGGTTATTTATCCACTGAATTAATTGCTCTTTTCTGAGCAGTGGAAAGGATTTCACCTTCGCCTTTGCCGAGAGTGCGTTGAGCAGGGGATTTTTATGGCTTATCTTCCCGTCTACAAGCACCACCACCGTGCTTTCGGGTACGGTCAACAGATAGTCGGCCAGCGACTGGCAGTCATCCTGCCGGTCTGAGGTGCCGGCATTCTTTTTCCGCCGCCCCGATTTCCCCCTGGACTCAAAGCGCCCCAGCAGGCCCTGAATGATAACCAGTCGTTTCTCGGCGAGAAAAGGCATCGCCCCGGCCACCGTTCTTAACTGGTCAATGGTCGCCTGCGGCGCGTCCAGAACGGTGGTATTGGTGGCCAGCGCAGTCTCGTCGCCAATGGTGCTTTTTATCCCGTTCAGCGCCAGTTGCCGGGAAAAATCATCTTCTCCGTAAAGAACGCAGAGCAAAGTCCGGTTTCCCCCGAGTTATTCGCCCCTTCATTCTACCATAACAAATATACAGGTGTTCAGCGCCCATAATTACAAAACCCTATTGTGAAATTGTCCCGCAAAGAGTAGACTTTATAACAGTTAAGTCTACTCTTTTGATATTGCTTGAATTAAGAGGTGCACCGATGTCAGATAGACCTGATGAATTGAAGAAACTGTCCGAGATTGCTGCCGATATGAAACTGCCGGCTGACATCAGGACGAAAGCCATCGAACAGCTGGGAGTTATTTGCACTCACGATTCTCTGCTCGCCCTGCTGGACATTGCCGCCAACGAGAACCTGTTGAACAAAGAACGGGACTACGCCCTGAAGCAGGCGAGAGAGGTAATTAAAAAGTCGAGTCCGCAGTAATCAATATCCCCACCTGCTGATTTTCGGTTGGACTGATGAGCATTGACATTGGCATCATCGGGCCGGGCCAGAGCGGCAAAAGCACTGTCTTCAATGCCCTGGCCGGAGGTAAAGCCGAAGGCGGCGGCCTTGCCCTGGATGGTCACACCGCGCATATCGGCGTCGCCAGAGTCCCCGAACCGCGCCTGAAAACGCTGGCCGATATGCTGCAGCCGAAAAAAGTCGTCCCCGCCGAGGTGAGATATATCGACGTCGGTGCGTCGGTGAAGAGCCTGGTAACCGGCTCGGAAATCGGCGGCGAGCTGCTCAACCATCTCAGCAATGCCGATGCCCTGATTAACGTTGTCCGCGCTTTCACCGACGATAGCGTACCCCACCCCGAAGGCAGCCTTGACGTTGAGCGCGACATCGCCAACATGAACCTGGAGCTAGTCTTCTCGGATTTGGCCATCATCGAGCGGAGGCTGGAGAGAATTGAGACTTCGCTGAAAGGGGCCAAGCCTCCGGAGCGGCAGACATTCCTCCATGAGCAGGAGCTTATCCAGAAACTAAAAACGGAGCTGGAAAAGGATATTCCCATACGGGCGCTGTCATTGTCCGCCACAGACGCGCGACCGCTCGCCGGGTTTCAGTTCCTCACCGCCAAACCGCTGCTCATCGTGGTCAATATCGGCGAGGCGCAGCTGCCTGAAACGGCAGGCCTTGAGGCGGAATTGAGCTCCCGCCATGCCCGGAATAAGTCCCGCGTCATCGCCCTCTGCGGCAAGCTGGAGATGGAGCTCGGCCAGCTGGACGAGTCGGCGGCCACCGAGTTCCGCTCTGATTTTGGCCTGACCGAGTCGGGGCTCGACCGCGTTATCAAGCAGTCCTACGAGCTGCTGGGACTGGTCTCTTTTTTCTCCACCGCCCACGATGAAGTCAGGGCCTGGTCCATTCCCCACGGCACCAGCGCGGTGAAAGCCGCCGGTAAAATCCACTCTGACATGGAACGGGGTTTTATAAGAGCCGAGGTCATCAGCTACGACGACCTGATGAAGTGCGGCAGCCTGTCGGAAGGTCGCAAGCGCGGTCTGCTCAGACTGGAGGGGAAAGAGTACGTCGTGCAGGACGGCAACGTCATCACCTTCCTGTTTAACGTTTAGAGACATCGCTGGACGCTTTTAAATTGCCCGCACTCGTCCGGCGCACGATTAGCTGCAGACTGTCCTGCCCCACCACCGTCACCGCCTCCCCGGTATTTATATCCCCGTCTATTGACTTCGCTGTCCAGAGCTCGCCCTTTATCATGACCTGCCCCTCCGGACTAATCGGGCTTCTCACTTTGCCCCGCGTCCCCACCATGGTGGGCAGGCCCACCATCGCCTGCCGCCTCAGGATGCGGGTAACAAAAATGAAGTTGGCCATGGCAAAGACCGCCCAGGCGGCCATCACCGCCACCAGCACCCACGCTGGCACATAAATGTCAAACTCCGGTAAAACCCAGCGCCATACGGCGTAGAGGGCAAACACCTCCGCCAGCGTGCTGACAACCGCTATTATGAACCTTGCCGTGGTCATTTTCCTGTCCTGATTAATTATAGCAGGAGGGGGAGAGGGAAGGTAAATATTTCACCAACCATCACTGGCCAAAACCGCGAGACATTACGGTCTTGACAAAAACGCATGAACTAGGTATAATATGTAAAATCCAACTGGGACGAGTAGTCTCGGACGGAAGATGAATTTAGAAAAGAGAGTTAAGAATTAGGCATAGTCCTTCACAAGACTATGCCTTTGTATTTATAAAATGGATTAATAGTAGGCGGAGGGGAGGTTATTGTGCAAAGAATACATTTCAACTTTGATTATAAGAAGGCTACTCAAGGGCTTAATCATTTTGCTTTGAAAGAAGGCGGGCAAATCAATAAGATGAAAGCCCTAAAATTGATTTATTTAGCAGACAGATATCATTTGAGGAAATATGGCCGACTTATAACCAACGATAGTTATTTTGCAATGAGCTATGGACCTGTTCCTTCGGGTGTAAAAGATATTGCGGAAGCAAGCGACTTCCTTGGCGAGAGTGAAAATGAATATTCTTCTCGCTTTGTCGAATCAATTGAAAACCTTACATTGAAATCTATAAACCCTGTTGATGACAGTGTGTTTTCCGAATCAGATATTGAGGCATTGACCTTTGCTTGGGAGAAGTTTGGACATCTTGCCCAGTTTAAACTAGCAGAGCTTACTCATTATTACCCTGAATGGGAGAAACATAAAAAGGCATTGGAATTAGATTCAAGAATCCAAATGAACCTAGAAGATTTTCTGAATGACTCTGCAAGCAACATCGAAAAGTGTTTCGAATTAACTGAACAAGATAGGAATATACGTCGCGAGCAACTTGAAGAGCTGTTCCACATTGAATCCCTGTGGAGCTAGCATTGATAGAAATCCCACCCGGAATACGCATTAAAGCGACCATACGGCTGGGTTCCGTTTATTACTTCCCAGAAGAAAGTTTTAAATCTTCAGAACCACACTATTTTATAGTTATCAACACAGACCCATATAGGGACACGGTTATCTTGCTTGTCTGTGCCTCATCTCAAATTGACAACGTCCGTAGGTATCGAAATACATGCCCAAGTGAAACAATAGTTGAAATAACACCCGCTCAATACGCCGGTTTTAAAGTAAATTCAATAATAGACTGCAATAATGTAATTGAAAAGAGTATAGACCAATTAATAGAAAAATTGGAACAAAATAAGCTTAAAATCAAAGAGGAAATGGATGCTTCTTTAGTACAAAAATTAAGAGAGGGAGCTATAAGAAGCCCCTTGATAGAACGCCGTATCAAGGAGCTACTGAAAGATTAGTTTCGCACATCCTTAAAATACGCCTGGTTCTTCTCGGTTGGGGTTGACATGGCTCTTTACCCTTCCTATAATTCGCTTAA
>CAZQWO010000050.1:0-10634 GCA_964597015.1 uncultured Dehalococcoidaceae bacterium | reverse complement strand
GTACTATGGCTGCCTCAAGGACGGCAACTGCGTCATGCGCGACGACATGGACATTATCATTCCCAAACTACTTGAGGCCGACGGCATCATCGTGGCATCGCCGATGTTCTTTTACGGGATTACGGCGCAGCTTAAGGCGCTCATTGACCGCTGCCAGGCGCTGTGGGTGAGAAGGAACATTCTTAAAAACCTTCCTGAGGCCAAGAAGAAGGGCGCTTTCATCGGCGTGGGGGCGACCAGGGGAAAGCAGCTTTTTGACGGCTCGATATTGGTGATGAAATATTTTTTTCAGTCCTTCGGCGCGGAATACGCTGATGAACTGCTGGTGCGGGGGGTGGACGAGAGGGGAGAAATAAAGGAACACCCCGACCTGCTGAAAGAGGCGTTTGAAATGGGGAAGAGGCTGGTGCAGAGGCTGGGCTAATCAGTGTGGTGTTAGGAGGCAAAAATGATTGACCCTGGTTTTCCCCTATTTGTCTCAGCATTGTTGTTTTTTACTTGGGGCCTCTATTATTTATTTATCAATAAAAAAGTTAGCAAGAAATGGTGGCCCTGGGCTGTAAAATTTTTTTACGTGGTATTTGTAGTATCATGCCTAGTTATTATCTGGAGTATCGTGTATATCATTATGACTAAGGTGATGGGGTAAAATGTAGGAATAATAGTTACATTATTCGCGGCGGGCGGTTTATATATTGTTATTTCAAGTTTTATGCAACAATAATTTCAACTGATACAAATTACACCAGCCAGAGGTGGTATAAGTGATAGGCTAGACCTGCTTTTTCTTTTTCTCCCCCTCCTCACCCCTGAGTGCCTTCCATCTCTCATCGCCGAGGCACTGCCGGGCGGAAGCACACCAGTCAATGCAGGAGGGAGTTTTTTCCTTGTAAACGTACTGGCCGCACTTCTGGCATTTCGCCCTCAGTTCGTCGGAGAAAATCTCCACCCCGGCGCCGCAGCTCGGGCACCTGTAGAGGGCTACTCTCAGATTCCGCATATCCTGACCGGGACAATTTGTCATGAAACCAACCCCCTCCATGCGGTGTCATCGCTTATTCCCACCGACATATTAGCTCTATTGTGTCGCGCTGGCTGTGATTTAAGTCACATAAGCGCCGGCATCTTTACTCAGGGATAACCTGCGGGGGAAATAACAGACTGGCGGTGCTCGTGTCTCTACTTGGCCGTGATGCTTTTGCCGGCGATTTCCTGCTTCCGATGCCATCTGCAGACAGCGTCAACGATTTCAGCGGTGTCGTCATAGACACGGAGCAGGTGCAGGTCTTCCTCGGAGATAAAACCTCCTGCGAGAGTGCATTTCTTCAACCAGTCCAGAAAGCCGTTCCAGTAGCTGCTGTCGTAAAGGAGCACGGGGAAAGGTTTAATCTTGTGGGTCTGCATTAACGTCAGCACTTCGGTAAGCTCGTCCAGCGTCCCGAGACCGCCGGGCATGATGATGAAAGCGGTGGCGTATTTAACCAGCAGCACCTTGCGGACGAAGAAATGGCGCAGCGAAAGAGAGATATTGGAGTAGGGGTTGGGCAGCTGTTCTTCCGGCAGTTCAATATTGACCCCCACCGACGTAACTCCAGCTTCGGAAGCGCCCTTGTTGGCGGCCTCCATGACACCGGGTCCGCCGCCGGTGATGACGGAGAATCCCGCCTTGCCCAGCCGGCGGGCGATTTCCTCGGTTTTCTGGTAAAGCTCCTCGCCCGGTTTCACCCTTGCCGAACCGTAAATGGAAACGGCCGGTTCTACTCCCGAAAGCCGGTCAAACCCTTCCACCAGCTCTCCGATGATGCGGAACATGCGCCAGGATTCCTCTTTGGCCAGTTCGTTGATTTCATATTCCTGTGGCATGGCTGTCTCCCTTTCACCGTAATTAATAGATTATACATCGCTTTCGATATCAAATGCGGATACCAGAAAGCGGGATATCTTATGGTGGATAAGCGGGTACCAGAGCCAGAAGGTGGTATGTGTTCCCGGGAACCAGCTTATGGCCGGTTTGCCCGCAGCCTCCCAGAGGTCAAGCGTGGCTTCCCTGGGAATATATTCATCCCAGAGAGCATTCAGCATCAGCACGGAGCGTTCCTGCAGGCAGTGGCCGAAGGTCATGGGGTCGATAAGATAGCTCCGGTCGGGGGGTGTTACGCTCTCAAAACCTCTTTCGGCAACCTCGCTCAGGTATTGCCGGTAGGCCTGCTGGTTATGTTGGTATTCCTCCTCGGTTACATTGTACTCCTTTTTCATGGAGTGCTTCCGACTGAAATGGCCTATCTTCTGGGAGTTCCCGCCGGCGATGAGAAAAGCTCCCGCCTGGATGCGGTCGTCAATGCCCATGGTGATTGCCGAGATAAAACCGCCGAAGCTTATGCCAATTATTCCCACCTTTTCGGCGTTTATTTCGGTGCGACCTTTTGCCCAGTCGATTGCCTGTCGTATATCTGTTATGGAAATCAGGTAGTGTTCAAACCACTCGTCGGGGGTTAGTGAGGGATAGCGGTGTTTTACCTCGTCCGGCATGCGCCGGGAGTGAAAGACCGAATACAGGACCAGGCAGGCCATACCTTTTTTGACCAGGGAGCGTGCCAGTGATTTGCAGGGAATGAGGAGCGGGTCGCCAATGCCGTGAAATAGGATAACCAGCGGGGCGGCGGTGGCGTTCAGAGGCCGGAAATAATCGGCCAGGACGGTATTGTTCTTTTCATAGCGTGTTGGGCAGGCGGTTGGGTAGGAAACCGTATACCGCTCCCATTCACGGTGCGCCTGCTTCAGTTGTATATCGGCCTGCAGCCCGTCGCTCGAATAGTGGAATGGGTTCACAGCACACCTTTAAAGCAGTGATAATTCAACGTCCGGTCCATTTTGGTATTTCGAAAAGGATTGACCGTTTGCCGGTGATAAGCAGTTGCTCTGTGGTGCGAAACCGGGAAGCGACCACCTGAAGGAGGCTCTGGGCTACCTCATAGCCGATATGGGGGTGAATTTGAAACAGGTTTCGGATGTCGCTGCCACCGATGGCCAGGAGATGGACCGGTGCCTTGGCGATTGCGGTGAGGCTGAAAAAGTGCGGTGGCACCAGAGCCGGCCAGCCGAAAACACTGCCCTTGCCGATGATTGTTATCAGGGTGGGTCTCAGCAGTTTGGACGACGGTGTGGATACCTCTGCCACCAGGTCGACCTTGCCTTCAACGAGGACGTAGAGGTGGTCGGCGGGCTGACCGGCGTGAAAGATGACCTCCTCGAGCTGGTACGTCTTCTCCTGGCAGGACGGCAGGTCAGCTATTTTCTGGAGGTCATTGTTATCCAGGCCGATGAATATCTCGCAGCGTTTCAGGGCATCAGTGGCACTCACAGCCGCTTGCTCCGGTTCCTTGGCAATATAATTAATTCTAATTGGAAAGACCGGTAAGGTCAACTGACACGGTCGTGCCGGTGGGATTGGCTGCGCGGGTCCTGATATCTGGCTATTGACATTTAGGCATCATATTTGTATCTTAATATCTAGTGGTTTTACGCCGATTATTTTCTGCTGCCAGCCGGTTACTGGAACGTCAACACCTTTGCTTTTCCCCACGGCGAGAATAGTTTTCCATCCTCAGGGCTGTTCCGTGGTTGCGCGGTGCAGCATGTGGTCAATATTAAATTGATAATCTGGACTTAACAGCATGTTTCCGGGAAGGCAAAATGAATATGTTGATAGATAATGAACGGACGGAGGCCTCGTCAGGGAATGAGCATTATTGAGCTGGTGAAAAAGGGCAAGTTTGTGATAACCGCGGAGGTTGGCCCGCCCAAGGGTGTTGATATTCAGGAGATGCTGGAAACGGCGGAAATAATGCGTGGTAGAGTGGACGCCATCAACGCCACCGACCAGCAGAGCTCGGCAATGAGGCTGGGCTCGCTGGCCACCTGCTGTCTCCTGAAACAGAAAGACCTGGAGCCAGTCTTTCAGATAACCTGCCGGGACCGGAATCGCATCGCCCTGCAGTCTGACCTGCTCAGCGCCTATGTTCTGGGCATCGAGAATGTGCTCTGCCTGACCGGCGACCACGTATCGCTTGGTGACCATCCTCAGGCCAAGCCTGTCTTCGACCTCGATTCGGTGTCTCTCCTGCAGGCGGCAAAGGAAATGGAGCAGGGTAAGGACCTGGCCGGGAAAGAGCTCGGGGGGTCGCCCAGGTTCTGTCTCGGGGCGGTGGTCTCACCGGCCTCTGACCCGGTGGAGCCGCAGATAATCAAGATGGAGAAAAAAGTTAAAGTCGGCGCCCAGTTCATCCAGACGCAGGCAGTCTACGAGCCAAAAAAATTTGAGGAGTTCATGAAAGCCACGGCTTATCTGAAAGTACCGATTATGGTGGGCATCGTGCTGCTGAAATCCGCCGGTATGGCGCGCTTTATGAACAAGAACGTGGCCGGTGTGCATGTGCCCGACGACCTGATTGAGGAGATGGACGGGGCTGAGGACAAATCAAAAAAGAGCATTGAGATTGCCGCCCGTCTTATCAAGGATATGAAATCGATGTGCCAGGGCGTACATATCATGGCCATCGGCTGGGAAAGAAAAGTGCCGGAGGTGCTGGATGCTGCCGGCCTCTGATGATAGCGGAATGATGATATTCCTGAGTGAACACGGTACTGGTTATCGAGTGTGGGTCAGCAGCAAACATTGCTAGCTGGTGGTCAGTAATGAAGAATAAGCCGGGAGGTGTATTATGACCACTGAGCCAGGTGGTCGTACCGCACCCGCAGAATCAGGAAGTACGGGGCTTACCCCGGAAGAATCCGCTCTGGTGGTAAGGATTGGCGTCTTCGTCAAGATGAGGTGGCTGGCGATTGCCGGCGTGCTCATCGCCAGTCTGATCGCTACTCAGATATTTCACGTTAAGTTTTCCCTGGCGCCAATCTACATCATCTGTGCCGTGATGACCCTCTACAATTTTTTCTTTCTCTACCAGGCGAGACACCTGAATCCTGAAGCCAGCGGTGGGTTACCGGAGACGCTCGTTGTGCCCCTGCGCCGTTTGCTTATCATACCGAAGGCGACTTCTCCATTGATAGAGAGGGCCAGGGCGACGGGTAACGTCCATATTATCGTGGACCTGGCGGCACTTACGGTGCTTCTGCACTTTACCGGCGGCATTGAAAATCCTTTCATCTTCTATTTCATTTTCCACGTGATTCTGGCGGGCATACTGCTCCATTACCGCGTTGCCTATTTAATCGCCACCTGGGCCATCTTTCTCGTCTTGCTGCTGGTGGGGCTGGAGTATTACAATGTGATTCCCCACGTTCACCTGGAGGGATTTGCTTCGCCCGGTCTTTATCAGCAGGATTCATATATATTGAGCATGCTCCTGGCGCTGTCCACCTGCCTGTACGCTTCCGCCTACATGGTTACCAGCATATCCGGGGAGCTGAGGAAAAGGCAGCGTGAGGTGGTTGGCCTGCAGCAGGAGGGGCTCAGGGAAAAGACCGAAGAACTGGAAGAGGCGAGCCGCGAGTTAACCAAGCTGGAGGAGGGCAGGCAGCACCTGCTGCGCTTTCTGGGAATAGCGTCGCACGACCTCAAAGCGCCCCTTTCGGCAGTCCAGAGCTACCTTCAACTCATGCTCGGCGGCTTCTCCGGTGAGCTGACCGACAAGCAGAGGCAGATGCTGGAGAGAAGTAGCATCCGAATCACCGAACAGCTGGAGTTAATCAGTGACCTGCTCGATATATCCCGGATTGAGGGAGGACAGATTGTCAAAGAGATGGAGGAGGTGCCACTCTCCCAGATTGTAGACGATTCGGTGGAAAATGTGCGCGCCATGGCGGAGGCTAAGAGTATAAAGCTTGTTACCAGGATGCCACGCTCCCTGCCGAAATTAAGAGCCTCGGGTGCCCGCCTGAAGCAGGCAATCACCAACCTGCTCACCAATGCCATTAAATTTACGCCGGAAAACGGTGATATACTGCTTCGAATTACCGAGCAGAAAGGCGATTTTCACACCGAGGTGTTGGACACTGGCACAGGCATCAGCGCTGAAGATATGCCCAAAATCTTTGACGAATTTTACCGTGGTGGCGACCGTGAAAAGACGGGGGCCGGCCTGGGGCTGTCCATTGTCAAGAGGGTGGTAGAGGCACACGGCGGGAAAATATGGGTGGAAAGCCCTAATCCGGAAGATAAGAAAGGCCGGGGCACCAAGTTTACCTTCACCCTGCCCAAGAGCCTGGTCATTGCCGGCAAGAAGCCGAATCGGAGACAGCGTGCCAGCAGCCAGGAAAAGTAAATTGGCAACGGGTAATGCCCGTGATATAATTTAAGGGGGTTAGAAATGGCGTATAAAGTACTGCTCGTCGATGATGACCCGGACATTCGTGATGTCGTCACCATGCTCCTGGAATCGAAAGGCTATGAGACAGTAACGGCCTGTGATGGCATCGAATGTCTGGCAGCACTGCGCGCGGAAGAGCCGGACCTGATGATTATCGACCTTCTCATGCCCAAGATGGACGGCTTTGCCGTGTTGAAAGAGCTGGAGGACGGAAGGTGGTCGAAATACCGGCACATACCCATCCTTATTTTGAGCTCGGTACGTGAGGAAGCCAGCCGAAGGCGCTATGAGCTGGAAACAGCGCTCGAGTTCAACGTTGACGACTACGTGGAGAAACCCATTAACCCGGAAGTCCTTCTGGAGCGCGTGGAGCGACTGGTAAATAAAAACAAAAAATCCTAGCTATCGATTAGCTGTGGAAAGGGCACAATTATGACCGAAAAACCCAGAATCCTTCTCATTGATGATGATGTTGATTTCGTTGAGGCGACCAGGACAGTCCTGGAAAGCAAGCCCTATGAAGTGATTGTATCGTATGACGGCGATGATGGGTTGCGGAAGGCAAAAGAGGAGAACCCTCATTTAATCATCCTGGATATCATCATGCCGGGAAAGGACGGGTTTTCCACCGCCGAGCAATTGAAAAAAGACGCCGAGTTGAAAAAGATTCCGGTGATTATGCTGACCAGCTATGCCGAGCGGGGTGGGGAAAGCTCCATTGCCATGAGCGGCGGGTTCACCCTTGAGACCGAGGACTATATTGACAAGCCGGTCAGCCCTGAAGAGCTGCTGAAAATAGTGGAGAAGTACCTGAAAAGGGCCGGATTTGACGTATCCTGATAGGCCCGGCGAATATTTAATAACCTGTCTGAAACCAGCTGCCTTGACGATACACTATTATGAATTCAGCGTTTATCAGACGATGCCTGTTGCATTGCGCCAGTAGAAAGCAGGAGGAAAGTGACCTTAGCCAAGGTTCCCGAAAAAATTATCCCCCAACCATCTCTGCGGAGAAAGATTGAAGAGCTGAGCGGGCAGAAGATAGCTGCCTGCTTTCAATGTGAAAAGTGCACCAACGGCTGTCCGGTGACCTTCGCCATGGATATTGTGCCTCACCGGCTGATGCATATGCTTCAGTTGGGGCTGCTGGACGAGGCGCTCCGCAGCGACACTATATGGGTCTGCGCATCATGCGAGACCTGCACCACCCGCTGTCCCAATGATATCGATATCGCCCACGTCATGGATACCCTACGGCAGCTTTCCCAGAAAGAGGGGATTAAGACGGCGCAGAAGAACGCGCCCATTTTCCATTCGGCATTTCTGTCTTCCCTGCGGCGGCACGGTCGTGTCCACGAGCCGGAGATGGCCGTGGAATATACGTTGCGTAGCGGCGGGCTGATGGGCCTGAGAAAGCAGGCGGGCACGGGCATGGCCATGTTCAAACGCGGTAAGATTAAACTTTTGCCTCCCAGAGTCAGGGCTGGTCGGCAGGTGAAAAACATATTCAATAAGGTGAAAAAGAGCAGGCCATGAAGGTTGCTTACTATCCCGGCTGTTCCATAGAGGGTATTGCCCGGGAGTACGGCGAGTCTTTGGAGGCAGTAGCCCGCATACTGGGCATTGAGCTTGAGGAACTGGCCGATTGGACCTGCTGCGGCGCCGCCTCGGCGCACGCCACCGATGACATGCTGGCGCTGGCTCTGCCCGCCCGTAATCTGAAAACCGCGGATAAGACCGGGCTCGACCTGGTGATTCCCTGCGCCGCCTGCTACTCTCGATTGAAGCACGCCGACAAAGCACTGCGGTCGGGCGAAAAGATTGAAGGCGTGGACGACGGCTACAAAGGTGAGTTCAATGTAAAACACCTGGTCGACTTCATCTGGGAAAAGGTCGGTGAGAAGGCGATTCTGGCGAAGGTTAAAAAGTCGCTGGGAGGGCTGAAAGCAGTCTGTTACTACGGCTGCCTGATAACCAGACCTCAGAAAATCACAGGCGCCAGCGACCCGGACAACCCAGAGTCCATGGACAATATTTTAAAAGCGCTGGGCGTTGAGGTGAAGGACTGGTCTTATAAGACCGATTGCTGCGGCGCCGAGCACGTGCTCACCATGCCCGAAGTCGCCTGGAAGATGATACAGAAATTATATGATATGGCGGAAGAAGCCGGTGCGGAAGCAATAGCGGTGGCGTGCCCGATGTGCCACTCGAACCTGGATACGCACCAGCCGGAGGTGTCGGCGCAGGTGGGGAAACAGTATAGCGTGCCCATTTTTTACTTCACCGAGCTGATGGGGCTGGCCTTCGGCGACCCTGAGGCAAATAAGTGGTTTGCCCGCCATTTCGTTGACCCCGGGCCGCTGTTAAGAGAGAAAGGGTTGCTTTGAGAAAGTTGACATAATGAGCAACAACGGACGCAGGAAAAAGTCAGAACTGAACAAAGTAGGTGCGGTGATGGTGGTGGGGGGTGGCATCTGCGGTATGCAGAGCGCCCTCGACCTGGCCAACTCCGGCTTCAAAGTGTATATGGTAGAGGAGACCACGTCGATTGGCGGTCGGATGTCCCAGCTGGACAAAACTTTCCCCACCAATGACTGCTCCATGTGCATGCTTTCACCCAAGCTGATTGAGGTGGACAAGCACCTGAACATCGAGATTCTGTCCAATTCCCAGGTGCAGTCGCTGGAAGGGGAAGCGGGCAACTTCAAAGTTAAGGTGCTCAAGAAACCCCGCTACATTGATATTGAGAAGTGCAGTTCCTGCGGCGACTGTTTTGACGTCTGTCCCGTTGATTTAATCAGCGAGTTCGAGCAGGGGCTGGGCACCAGTAAGGCCATCAACAAGCGCTATCCGCAGGCGATTCCCAGTGCCGTGGCCATCAGCAAGGCGGCGCGCCCGCCCTGCAAGCTCGCCTGTCCGGCGGGGTGCAACGGGCAGGGTTACATTGCCCTCATTTCCAAGGGCAAGTACGTTGAAGCTCTTGACCACATCAAGCAGTGGATACCGCTGCCGGCGGTGCTGGGCAGAATCTGCCACCATCCCTGCGAGCAGGAGTGCAACCGCAACGAGGTAGATGAGCCGGTGGCCATCGCCCCCTTAAAAAGATTTGCCGCCGATATAGTCCGGCAGAAGAGAAAAGGTGGTGAAATCCCGCCGGAAGAGAAGCCGGCTATCGATAAGTCAAAACCCAGGGTGGCAGTGGTCGGGGCCGGGCCTTCCGGTCTCACCTGCGCCCTTGACCTTATAAAGCTCGGCTACCCGGTGACCGTTTTTGAGAAAGATTCGGAGCCGGGCGGACAGCTGTGGTCGGCCATCCCCAAGTACCGCCTGCCCAAGGACGTCCTGGCCGCCGATATTAAAGATATCGTTGATCTGGGCATAGAACTAAAACTCAATACCCCGGTAAACGGCAAAAATGGCCTTGAGGCGCTCAGAAAGCAGGGCTACAAAGCGGTTTACCTGGCCATCGGCGCGCAGCAGAGCCGCAGCCTGCCCATTCCCGGCGTTGACCTGCCGCGGGTGCTGCTGGCGCTGGACTTTTTGAAAGATGTTAATCAGGGAAATAAGGTGGATATCGGGAACAAAATTGTGGTCATCGGCGGCGGTAACGTGGCCATGGACGTGGCGCGCACGGCACGGCGCCTCGGCGCCGACGATGTTACCGCCATTTGCCTGGAGTGTGCCGAGGAAATGCCCGCCCACCCCTGGGAGATAGAGGAGGCGGTGGAGGAGGGGGTCAAGATAATGAACTCCTGGGGCCCTACGGAGATAGTGAATAAAAATGGCACCGTGGCGGGCGTGAAGTTCCAGAAGTGCACCGCCGTGTTTGACAGCGAGGGCAAGTTCAGCCCGACCTTTGACGAGGGCGTGACGGCCACCGTTGATGGCGACACGGTGATTATTGCCATCGGACAGGCGACCGACCTCTCCGTGCTGCCCGAGAACACCGGTATCAAGACCACCCGCGGCGGCTGGTTAATCGCCGACCCGCTGACGCTGGCCACCGATGAGGCTGGTATCTTCGCCGGCGGCGACGGCGTTACCGGACCGAAGTCGGCGGTGGAGGCCATCAAGCACGGCCACGAGGCGGCCGTATCCATCGACCGCTATCTCAATAAACTTGACCTCAAAGAGGGCCGGGAAAAGAAAGAGGAAGAGCCGGCGCCGCTGCCCGAGGGCAAACACGAAAAGAAAGCCAGGCTGGACACCAAATACATTGATTTAGAGAGAAGGCTCTCCGGCTTCGATGAGATAGTTGATACGTTTACCGAAGAAGAGGCGGTGAAAGAGGCGGAGCGGTGTCTGGAC
>CAZQWO010000049.1:0-10695 GCA_964597015.1 uncultured Dehalococcoidaceae bacterium | reverse complement strand
CCTCTTTATCACCTGTCTCATTACCGCCAACGTTATCGCTGTCAAGGTCATCAGCCTTGGCCCGTTCGTTTTACCGGCGGCCATCTTCGTTTTCCCCCTGAGCTACATTTTCGGGGACGTGCTTACCGAGGTCTACGGCTACCGTCTGGCGCGCCGGGTCATCTGGCTTGGCTTTCTCTGCAACCTTATCTTCGTCTTCTTCGTCTGGCTGGGGCAGGTGCTGCCCGCCGCATCCTTCTGGGAAGGGCAGGAAGCCTACCAGCGCATTCTGGGCTATACACCCAGGCTGCTGGCGGCCTCGTTCCTCGGCTACCTGGTCGGCGAGTTCGCCAACTCCTTCATTCTGGCCAGGATGAAGATTATGACGCAGGGCCGCTGGCTGTGGAGTCGCACCATCGGCTCGACGATTATTGGACAGGGATTTGATACCTCAATCTTCATCACCGTGGCCTTCATCGGCACGGCGTCCTTCGTGCCCATAATGATTTTGTACCATTGGCTGGCCAAGACACTCATCGAGGCCCTGGCCACCCCCCTCACCTACGCCCTGGTCAACCGGGTGAAGAGGAAAGAGGCCATTGACACCTATGATTACGATACCAGGTTCAACCCTTTCCTTATGGCAAACTAGACAGGAGAGGTAGACAGGGTGAAAATTCAGTTCCTCGGCGCGCACAACTGCGAGTCGGCCACCACCAGGCTGGTCAGCATATTGATAGACGATGTGCTGGCACTTGACGCCGGCAGCCTTACTTCCACTCTCTCAATAGAAGCCCAGCTCAACCTCAAGGCGGTACTGCTCACTCATCACCATTACGACCATATCAGGGATATTCCGGCGCTGGGCATGAACGCCCTCTTCTACGATACCAGCGTGCCGGTCTACGCCACCCGGGCGGTCAGGGATGCCCTGGCGTCCCACTGGCTTAACGGCACCATCTATGCCAGCTTCCTGGAAAAGCCTCCGGAAAGCCCCAGAATCAAATTCACGGTCATAGAGCCAAAAAAACCGTTTAAAATTGCCAGCTATGAAATCCTGCCCGTGCCGGTGAACCACTCGGCACCGACCGTCGGCTATCAGGTCGCCTCATCCGACGGGAAATCGCTCTTCTACACCGGCGATACCGGGCCGGGACTGTCAGAGGCGTGGCCTGATGTAGCGCCACAACTGCTTATCACCGAGGTCACCGCGCCGAACCGCTATGAAGAATTTGGCCGCCGTATGCTGCACCTCACTCCAAATCTGTTGAAAGAGGAGCTGCTTGCCTTCCAGAAGCTGAAAGGCTACCTGCCGCAGGTATATCTGGTGCACATGAACCCGAGGCAGGAAAAGGACATAGCCGCCGAGGTTGAGCAGATATCAAACGAGCTTGGCGCATCGATAACGCTGGCGCATGAAGGAATGGTAGTTCATCTGTAAGGGGGTAGGTCAAGGAGAACCGTGGTGTCGGACAGCCCCAAATTCATCGTGGACAGCAATGTGGGCAAGCTCGCCAAGTGGCTGAGAATGCTGGGCTACGACGCCGTTTTCTTCGAGGGCGAAGATGACGCCTACATGATAGACCGGGCCCTGAAGGAAGACCGGGTGATACTGACCCGGGACACGCAGGTAATGAAGCGGGGCGTTATCACCAGCGGTCGGCTAAAAGCCATCCTGATTGACAGCGACAAACCCGAGCCGCAGATACGCCAGGTAATTGAAGCACTGCACCTTGATTTCCAGTCGCGGACATTTACTATCTGCCTTGAGTGCAATACTCCCCTTCGGGAGAGAAGCAAGGAAGAAGTCAAAGACCGCGTACCGCCCTATGTTTTCAAAACGCAGCCGCAGTACATGGAGTGCCCTGTCTGCCAGAGAATCTACTGGCGCGGCACCCACTGGCAGGCGATGCTCCGCAAACTGGAGCGTTTGACAAAGCAGGGCGGATAGTCCAAGATATTCTACGGTTTCACCGGTAACATCAACAATGCGGGAGGGCAGTCATGAGCGATAAAGACAAAAATTTACAGACCATTATCGACTGCGGCGTGGTGGCCATCGTCAGGGTGGGCAGCGCCCGGGAAGCGGTGGACGTGTGCACGGCTGTTGCCAGGGGCGGTGTCAAGCCCATTGAGATTACCATGACCGTACCCGGCGCCATCGATGCCATCAAAGAATTCAAAAGCGCGGTGAAAGAGCAGGTGCTGGTTGGTGCCGGTACTGTTCTCGACCCGGAAACGGCCCGCGCCTGTATCCTGGCCGGCGCCGAGTTCATCGTCAGCCCAACCCTCAACCTGGAGGTCATCAAGGTCTGCCGTCGCTACAGCAAGATTGTCATCCCCGGCACCTTCACCCCCACCGAGGTACTGGCCGCCTGGGAGGCCGGCGCGGATATCGTCAAGGTGTTCCCGGCATCGGTAGGCGGTCCCGGATACCTCAAGGATATTCTGGGGCCACTGCCCCAGGTGAAGCTGTGTCCCACCGGCGGGGTGAACCTGCAGACCACGCCGGAATTCATCAGGGCCAGTGCGGTGGCGGTGGCAGCCGGCACATCGCTGGTGGACAAGAAGGCGGTTAGCGAGAAGAACTGGGACTTCATCACCGAGACGGCACAGAAATTTGTGGCCGCGGTGAAGCAGGCCAGGGGCAGTTAATTCTAATAACACAGGAGGAATGAACGATGGCTGACGTGGTTACTTTCGGCGAAACCATGGTGCGGCTGTCCCCGCCGGACTATCGACGGCTGGAGCAGACCCACCTGCTCGATGTCAGCATTGGCGGTGCGGAGTGGAATGTGGCCGTAGACCTGAGCCGACTGGGCATCAGCACGGGATGGGTCTCACGCCTGACCGATAATGCCCTGGGTCGGATGATTCGAAACAAGGCCCGCGAGCACGAGGTGGACACTTCACACATCGTCTGGACCAAGGAAGACCGCAACGGGATTTATTTTGTTGAGTTCGGCGCCACGCCCCGACCGAGCAGCGTCCTCTACGACCGCGCCCATTCCGCCATCAGCCGGGTCAAGCCCGGAGAGATAAACTGGGAGGAAGTATTTAAGGGCGCCAAATGGTTCCACACCAGCGGCATCACGCCGGCCCTCAGCCCCGGTACCGCCAAAGTTACCGCCGAGGCGCTGCAAGCGGCCAAGAAGGTCGGCTGCAAGATTAGCTACGACCTCAATTACCGCGCCCGGCTCTGGACGGAAGAAGAGGCCCGCAAGTGCCAGGAGCCGCTGATGGAGCATATCGACGTCCTGCTCTCCACGGAGGAGGACACCAGAAAAGTGCTCGGCATCACCGGCAAGGACTACCGTGAAGTGGCCCGGAAGCTGGCAGATAGGTTCAAGTTCGAGGTGGTGTGCATCACCCTGCGGGAGGACGTATCGGTGCTGAGAAATCGCTGGACGGCCATTGCCTACGCGGGCGGGAAGATATACGACGACCGCACGTACGATGTTGAAATAGTGGACCGGGTCGGCGCCGGCGATTCTTACACCGCCGGGTTTATCTACGGCTACCTCACCGGCGACGTGGACAAAGGGGTCAAATACGGGAACGCTTTTTCGGCACTGAAGCACTCCATCCCCAGCGATGCCAACTGGGCGACGCTGCCGGAGGTGGAAAACCTGCTCAAGGGTGGCGGCCTGCGCATCAGTCGCTGACTCACCGACCTTTCAAGTACTTTCCATGCCGCCAGTTTGCCAGCGGCGGGGCAACCCGTTTACAATGTATATAGATAGTTATGCACGAGCAGCTTTTTCAAAAATTCGTCGACAGTGCCGACACTCTGCGGGTGTATGAAGGCGATAAGCTTGTCTTTTCCTCTCAAAAAGACCGCCTGCTGCCGCTGATGGAGTATCTTGGCCGTTTCGCCGCAGCGCATAATGAAGTTGTAATCTTTGATAAAATCATCGGCAACGCGGCTGCCTTGCTGGCGGTCAAGGCGCAGTGCCGCGAAGTATTCAGCCCGCTGGGCAGCGAGCTTGCCATGCAGACGCTGGGCAAATACGGGATAACATATCACTTCACCAGAACCGTGCCCAACATACAGAGAGCCGACGGCGAGGGCATGTGCCCTATGGAGAAGCTCTCCATAGGCAAAGGACCTGAGGATTTTTACCAGATTATGTTAGAAAAAATCAACCGGGCGCCCGCCAGTGGCCCCCGGCTTAACCCAACGAACGAGAGAAGGTGAGAAAGGCGCATGGAAAAGATAAGACTGGGCAGAACGGAAATGATGGTGACCAAGCTCGGCTTCGGGGGTATCCCCATCCAGAGAGTCTCCGAGGAGGAAGCGTTGGCCGTGGTTAAGAAGTGCCTGGAGCTGGGCATCAACTTCCTGGATACGGCCAACGGCTACACCACCAGCGAGGAGAGAATCGGCAAGGCAATCAAAGGAAAGCGGGACGGGCTTTTTCTGGCCACAAAATCAATGGGCCGCACCCGGGAAGATATCGAAAAACACCTGAAACTGAGCCTGGAAAGACTTCAAACGGACTACATAGACCTTTACCAGTTTCATAACGTCAGCAACGCCAAGGCCCTGGAAACAATAGTCGACCCGAACGGGCCGAGGGCGGTCATTGAAGGCGCCAAAAGGGCCGGGCTGGTGAAGCACATCGGCATAACCTCCCACCAGATTGACGTCGCCAAGGACATCGTCAGGACCGACCTCTTTGAGACCATAATGTTCCCGCTGAACTTCATGTCCTACGAAGGCAAAGAGGAACTGTTATCTCTGGCACGACAGCATGATGTCGGCTTCATCGCCATGAAGCCGCTGGCCGGCGGCATGATTGACAACGCCACCGTGGCCATCAAATACCTGCTCCAGATTCCGGACATCGTGCTTATCCCGGGCATCGAACGGGTGCCCGAAATAGAGGAAATCGCGCGGGTATTCGAGGGCCCGAAGGAGATGACGGCCAAGGAAGGACAGGAGATGGTGCGTATCAGGGAGGAGCTCGGCCCCAGGTTTTGCCGTCGCTGTGATTACTGCCAGCCCTGCACGGTGGAGATACCCATCTCCGATGTAATGTCTTTCCCCAATCTCCGTAAGCGTCTGCCGCTGGTCCGCCTGTACACGGGCAAGTTCGCCGAGTCTTTTATAAAAGCCGAGGAATGCACCGATTGCGGCGAGTGCGAGGAACGCTGCCCCTATAACCTGCCCATCAGGGACATGATGAAGGAACACGTTAAACTGTACCAGGAAGGCAAGCGAGAATACGAAAAGCAGCTCGCCTCACGTTAGCAGCCTGAAAAAGAGAGAAATTATAGCGGGGAGGGGCAAAACATTCCCTCCCCGTCCCATCTTGACCATGCCCCACGATACTGCTACACTTCAATTCAGCAACGCACTGGATTTTTGACCATGAAAATCGTCACCAGCGAGCAGATGCGGCGTATAGACCGGGAATGCATAAGCCGCGGCACGCCCGGGCACGTGCTGATGGAGAACGCCGGTCGGGCCGTGGCTGAAGAGGCCAGGCGTATTCTGGAACCACTGGCCCAAAAGCAGTTCCTGATTCCGGTCGGGCCGGGCAACAATGGCGGTGATGGGCTGGTTGCGGCCCGCTACCTGCACGACTGGGGAGCCCAGGTGAGCGTCTATCTGTGCGCTCCTCGGCCAAAGGATGACGCCAATCTCGAGCTGGTCCAGCAGCGAAACATACCCTGCATTGACGCATCTCAGGACAAAGACCTTTCCCGGTTCAGCGAGTGGCTGGCTTCGGCCGACTGTGTTATCGATGCGCTTTTTGGCACCGGCAAAGCCCGCCCCATCCAGGGAGTCTTCGCGCCGGTTCTGGACAGAATCAACCAGTTACAAAGGGAAAATCCATCGCTCGTGATTATTGCCGTTGACCTGCCCTCCGGACTCAACGCCGATACGGGAGAAGTGGACCCGGTCTGCCCCTGCGCCGATTATACCGTCACCCTGGCCCTGCCCAAGCTGGGGCTTTTCCGCTTCCCCGGCGCGGAGAGGGTCGGCAAATTGAGCATCGCCGACATCGGTATTCCGGCCGAGCTGGCTGAGGATATTGACATTGAATTAATCACCGGCGAATGGGCGAGAAAGGCGCTACCCAAACGTCCGCCCGACGCCAACAAGGGGACATTCGGTCGTGTGCTGGCCGTTGCCGGCTCAGTCAACTACATCGGAGCGGCCTATCTGGCCTGCAGCGGCGCCCTCCGCGCCGGTGCCGGTATGGTGACACTGGCCACGGCCTCGAGCCTGCAACCTGTTCTGGCCGCCAAGCTGACCGAAACCACCCATCTTCCCCTCCCCGAAGCTGATAAGGGTATAATTTCCCCAGAAGCAATTAAACTGATTGACCAGAACCTGAAATCGTATGATGTCCTTTTACTCGGCTGCGGCCTGGGGCAGAGCGACTCGGTGGCTGAACTAGTCCCCTCCCTGCTTTTCCAGAAAAAACTGCCCCCGCTTGTCCTTGATGCCGATGGGCTAAATATACTGGCCAGAATACCGGGCTGGTGGCAGAAATTCACCGGCGATGCCATACTGACACCACATCCCGGTGAGATGGCAAGGCTGAGTGGACTCACTATCAACGAAATACAGTCGGACCGGGTCGGCACCGCCCGTAAATACGCCCGGGAATGGCGGAAAACCATCGTTCTCAAAGGGGCCTTCACGGTTATCGCCTCGCCGGATGGTGTCTGCCGTATAAGTCCTTTCGCCAATCCGGGGCTGGCATCCGGGGGCACCGGTGATGTGCTCGCCGGCGCTATCGCCGGCCTGCTGGCACAGGGGCTTTCCCCCTTCGATGCGGCAGCGCTCGGCGTATACCTGCACGGTAAAGCTGCCGAGGTAGTTAAAGATGTCCTGGGAGATACCGGCATGCTGGCTTCCGACCTGCTGCCGGTCCTGCCCGTGGCGATAAAACAGCTTCGGGAAACGACTAAAAACAGTTAGCCACTTTATTGTAGAATATAAATACGATGCTACTGGCAATAGACATTGGCAACACGGAGATTACGCTAGGCGTCTTTGAGGGAGAAGAGCTCAGGGCAACGTGGCATCTGGCCACCCGGATTCACCGCGTGGCTGATGAATATGCCGCTTTACTGATGAACCTGCTGCAGCACCAGAATATGAAGCTGGAAGATATCAAGGAGATAGCATTATGCTGCGTGGTGCCCCCATTGCTCTCAACCATCACAGACATGTGCCAGCGGTATTTCAATGTCAAACCCTTCGTGGTTGGCGCAGGCGTGAAAACCGGCGTGCGCGTCAGGATGGACAACCCCCGTGAAGTCGGTGCCGACCGCATTGTCAATGCCGCCGCTGCCCATCGACTTTATGGTGGGCCGGTCATCATCACCGACTTTGGCACCGCCACCACCTTTGATACCGTTTCCAAAGAAGGCGACTATGTGGGCGGTGTTATTGCACCGGGAATAGGCATCGCCGCCGAGGCGTTGTTCATACGCGCTGCCATGCTGCCGAGGGTGGAGCTGACTCGCCCCGCTCGCGTGATTGGCAACAATACCACCTCCGCGATGCAGTCGGGCATAATATACGGCTATATCGGGCTGGTGGAGGGAATTGTGTCGCGGATTCAAAAGGAGCTTGGTGAAAAGACCACGGTGATTGCCACCGGAGGCTATGCCGACTTAATCGCCAATGAGACGAGCATTATCAAGGCCGTAAACCATGATATCACACTCATCGGATTGCGATTGATATACGATATGAATCAGGCCTGATTTCCTTTCCGAACCGGTGCCAAGGAGGCATTATGTTAACTGAAAAAACGATAGTACTGGGCGTACCCGGCGGCATTGCTGCCTACAAGGCGGCCGACCTGGCGAGCAAGCTGACGCAGGACGGCGCGCGGGTCGAGGTGGTCATGACCGAGGCCGCCACCAAGTTTATCTCTCCATTGACTTTTCGCGCCCTGACGCGTATCAGGGTCATCACTGACATGTTCACGTCACTCATTGAATACGATAAGACGCACGTATCCCTGGCAGAAGCGGCTGACGCGGTCGTCATCGCCCCGGCCACGGCCAACACCATCGCCAAGCTCGCCGCCGGCATGGCGGATAACATGCTGACCGGCATCGTGCTGGCAACCAAGGCGCCGGTTATAGTGGCTCCAGCGATGCACGCCAACATGTGGGAGAACGCGATTACCCAGGAAAATACCAACAAGCTGAAATCAAGGGGCTTCATCATCGTTGAGCCCGGGTATGGTCGCCTCGTTTCGGGCAAGATGGGGTACGGCCGCCTGGCCGACCTGGATATTATCCTCGGCGCCATCAAGCAGGTGCTGGGCAAAAAGGGCGACCTGGCCGACAGGCGCATCGTGGTCACCGCCGGCGGCACGCAGGAACCGATTGACCCGGTGCGGCACATCGGCAACCGCTCATCGGGCAAGATGGGCTTTGCCCTGGCGGAGGCAGCGCGGGACAGGGGCGCCATGGTAACGCTGATTTCTGCCCCCGCCTCCCTGCCCGACCCGGCCGGCATTGAAAACGTTCACGTGCAGACCGCCCGCCAGATGAAAGAGGCGGTCACAAAAGCCATAAGCAAGGCCGACGCCCTTATCATGGCCGCCGCTGTTGCCGATTACCAGCCAGAGAGAGAGTCTAAGTCCAAGATTAAAAAAGACGCCGAAACCATGACGCTGGAGCTGGTGAAAACACCGGACATTCTCACCGAAGTTAAGGGCAGCTTTATCAGGGTGGGCTTCGCTGCGGAAAGCGAGGACGTGGTCGCCAACGCCAGAAAGAAGCTGAGCGGTAAAAACCTTGATTTAATCGTGGCCAATGACATCACCAGCGCCGGGAGCGGCTTCGGCGCGGACACCAACAAGGTCACCATTATTGACAGGAAAGGAAAAGCGGAAAACCTGCCTCTCCTGACCAAGAGAGAGGTTGCCGATAAGATACTGGATAAAGTAGCGGCAATGTTATCGCCCCCATAACGCGCGGCCAAGAAGCGTTAGAGCAACGAAACGAACAGTCGTGAGGTAAGATGAGCTACCTTGAAATAGTTAGCCCACTTCTGCTGCAAAATACCCCTGAGCTGCTGGCGTGGATTTTCGGCATCGTTCTGGCGGCGAGTATGGTCGCGGGAGGCGGCCGCATGGCCGAGAAGCTGTTTCTAGCCGGCTGTATTCTGATGTTCGTGATGCAGTTAGCCAGCCCCTTTCTGAGCGGGCTGGTAAGCACATTGCTGCGCGAGGGGTGGCGAACCCCGCCGACGGTAGGGCTAATTCTTCAATTACCCCTGGCCATCTTAGGTTTAGCCGGATTCATGTGTCTTATCTATGCCTTCTGGCTGAGGTTCAGGAGAGAGGGACAGGAACTGGCTTGATGGAATTTAACTCCGTATTTATTGGCGCGTTTGTAGGTGTTGCTCCGGCTCTGGCAGGCTGGACGGCGGTCATTGTCCTGGCAGCCATCATACTGCGTCGCAGGGGCGGCAGGGCCGAAGGTTTCCTGGTTGCGGGTGCCAGTCTGAAGCTGTTAAGCTGCCTGCTCAATGTTCCCGCCGCTGGTATTGCACCCTGGCTCATTCACGGGGGAGCCAGCATCGCTTATGTCAACTCGGTAGTTTCGGGCTTCGGGATACTGCGCGGTGTGGTCAGCATGGCCGGCATAATCTGCCTTGTCTACGCCTTCTGGGTAAAGTTTAACGCGGTGAATATTGAAGCATTAGAGCCAATAAACAAAGAGAAAACAAAAGAAGCTGCTCCGTAATAATAGAAGAGGATAATTATGACGCCAAACCCGAACATTGCACCAGAGATGCCCAGGGCCTATGAGCCGGGCAAGGTGGAGCAGAAGTGGTACCAGTTCTGGATGGATAATGGCTACTTCAAGCCTGAAATTGACCCGGACAGGAAGCCCTTCGTTATCATCATGCCCCCGCCCAACGTCACCGGCGAGCTTCACCTCGGCCACGCGCTGACCGCCACCATGGAGGACATATTAACCCGCTGGCACCGCATGAAGGGTGAGCCAACGCTCTGGCTGCCCGGCGTTGACCATGCCGGCATCGCCGCGCAGGTGGTGGTGGAGAAGATGCTGGCAGCAGAAGGACTGAGCCGCCATGAGATGGGCCGGGATAAGTTCCTGGAAAGGATGTGGCAGTGGGCCGACAACTGCCGGGGCGCCATTGCCAGACAGCACCAGCGACTCGGCATCTCCTGCGACTGGGACCGGGAGGTGTTCACGCTGGACGAGGGGCCGAGCCGGGCGGTGCGCACCGCCTTTGTCCGACTCTACGAGAGGGGGCTGATTTACCGCGGAGAACGCATCATCAACTGGTGCCCCCGCTGCGCCACCGCCCTGTCCGACCTTGAAGTGGAGCACAAGGATATCGGCGGACACCTGTACTACGTCCGCTATCCGCTGGCCGATAATGATAAGGAATTCATCACCGTGGCCACCACCCGACCGGAAACGATACTCGGCGATACGGCGGTGGCCGTCAACCCGAAGGATAAGCGATATAAAAACATGGTCGGCAGGGAAGTAATACTGCCGGCGGTGCGCCGCGTTATCCCGATTATCGCCGATGATGCGGTTGATACTAAATTCGGTACCGGCGCCGTGAAAATCACCCCGGCGCATGACCCGGTTGACTTTGAGGTGGCCCAGCGCCACGATTTGCCGTTCGTCAACATCCTGAACAACGATGCTACCATGAACGAAAATGCCGGGCCTTACACCGGGCTGGAC
>CAZQWO010000048.1:0-10731 GCA_964597015.1 uncultured Dehalococcoidaceae bacterium | reverse complement strand
CTTGTCATATATAAAGGACAGCGTCTGGCGGAATGCGCTCAAACCGCCTTTCTTGCCCAGCGTAATCATCTTTTCGGTAAGGCTGCGCACTTCCTTCGCCTTCGGCTCACTGGTCACAATTTTTTCGTGTCTGAGCAGATCGGTCACCAGATTGCGGTACAGCGCTCTGCGATGGCCGGTGGCCCTGCTTAATTTTCTCCCCGCTATGTTATGCCTCATCTTCTGCCTCTCCGGCTGGCGGTTCGGTTTCTTCTGGCAGGTCTATACCAGTGTCGATCTCCGCTGCTTCTGCTTCCTCTGGCGATAACTCCTCTTTAAGTCCAGCCTGTGGCGAGAGGGACAGCCCCAGTTCCCCCAGTTTATCCCCTATCTCGAGAAAAGATTTCTGGCCGAAGTTGCGCAGCTGGAGCAGGTCCTTGGGTTTTTTGCTGATGAGTTCGCCAACCGTGACGATGCCGCCGCGTCTGAGGCAGTTCATCGTCCGCACGGAGAGGTCAAGCTGCTCCACGGGCATATTGTATTTCTCATCGGGTATGGAGAGACGGATAAGCTGCTCTTCGGCTTTCATCTGGGACACCTTGACGTACTCGACAAACGGGCTGAGCTGCTCTACCAGGGTGCCGGCGGCGCGGCTTATGGCATCAATCGGCGTCATTGTGCCGTCGGTCCATATGTCCAGGACCAGACGCTCGTGGCTGGTCTCGCGCCCAGTGTGAACCGGCTCGATAGTGAAATTGATCTTGCGTATCGGGGAGAAGATGGCGTCAACGGGGATTGTACCCACCGGCATGCCCTCACTTGACTCGGCCGTTCGGTAGCCCTCGCCCAGTTCGATGTCAAACTCCACGTAGAGCTTGGCCTCCGGGGAGTCGAGTGTGATCAGGCTTATCTCAGGGTTGGTGATTTCGAAGTCGGTCGATGGCTTGATATCTGCGGCGCAGACCTGGCCCTCACCCTGTACATCGAGGGTCAGCTTTCCCGGCTGTCCGGAAAGCGACTTTATACGTATTGCCTTTACGTTGAGTAAAAAGTCGGTGACATCTTCCTTGGCGTGAGGAACGGTGGTGAATTCATGCCTGATGCCTTCAATCCTGACCTGTGTTACCGCCGCACCGGGGAGGTGGCCCAGCAGTACACGGCGCAGGGCATTGCCGAGCGTAGCGCCAAAACCGTTCTCCAGTGGCTCGGCGGTGAACCGGCCGAAGTTGTCTTCACTCTCTATGCAATCGATTTTTGGTATTACTAGACGAGACAAAAGTCTCTACCTCCTTGCTTGTTATCGCGAGTAGTGTTCCACGATGGTCTTGCCGTTGAACTTGGCCTCTATGTTTTCCGGTGTGGGCAGTGAAACCACCTGTCCCACCAGTTTTTTCTTGTCCAGGCTCAACCATTCCGGCACCACCTTGGCTTCAATCGTCTGTGCTAGCTGTTTGCAGTATTCCGATTTGGTGCTTTCTTTACGCCAGCCAATGGTGTCCCCTTCCTTCACCAGCGCCGAGGGAATGTCTGTCTTGTGCTCATTGAGGGTGATGTGTCCATGGCGGACCAGCTGTCGTGCCTGGTTGCGTGAGTCAGAGAAACCAAGACGGTACACGATGTTGTCCAGCCGCCTCTCCAGCAGGATGAGCAGGTTATCGCCGGTGACACCCGCCTGCTTTGACGCCTGAGCGAAGATTCTGCGGAACTGCCTCTCCAGCATGCCGTAGCTGTAGCGGGCTTTCTGTTTCTCGCGGAGCTGTATGCCGCGGTCGGATATCTTCGGTCGCCTGCGGAACTGCATTCCCGGGGGCTTGGGCCGCTTATCCATACTGCACTTGGGTGTAAAGCAACGGTCGCCCTTCAGGAAGAGCTTTTCGCCGCTGCGGCGGCACATCCGACATACTGCACCAGTGTATCTTGCCATTTTCCCTCTCTTCTACACTCGTCGTCTTTTTGGCGGGCGGCACCCGTTGTGGGGAATGGGGGTAACGTCTTTGATGCCCGTAATATAAAGTCCGGAACTCTGCAGCGAGCGAATGGCTGCCTCACGACCGCTGCCCGGGCCTTTCACGTAGACTTCAACCTGGCGCAGGCCGTGCATCATAGCCTTGCGCACCGCCTCGCGGGCTGCCATCTGAGCGGCGTAGGGAGTTCCCTTGCGGGAGCCCTTGAAACCGGATGTGCCGGAACTTCCCCAGGCAAGCACATTGCCTTCGGGGTCGGTCAGGGTAACGATGGTATTGTTAAAGGTGGACTGGATGTAGGCTCTGCCTACCGGTATATTCTTGCGTTCCCGCCGTCTGGTCTTCGCTCGCTTCTTCTGTGCCATAAAAGACTCCTTATCTTAATTCTGCTTATTTCTTAGCCATGCCCCGTCGCTGGCCTCTGCCGGCTACGGTCTTGCGCTCACCACGTCGGGCTCGGGCGTTGGTCCGGGTACGCTGCCCCCGCGCTGGCAGGTTTCGACGGTGCCGGCTGCCACGGTAGCTGCCGATTTCAATCAGGCGCTTCATGTTCATCTGAATCTCGCGCCGGAGTTCGCCTTCTACTTTGTACTGCTTGTCAATAACCTCGCGCAGCCTGTTGACCTCATCTTCGGTGAGCTCGTTGACCTTGGTATCGGGGTTGATGTTGGTCTGGGCCAGTATCCGGCGGCTCAGATGAGGGCCGATACCGTAAATATATTGCAGAGATACCCACGTGTGTTTATCTCTCGGTATATCGACTCCAGCAATTCGTGCCATCCTGTTGCCTCCTTATCCCTGGCGCTGTTTATGCTTCGGATTGGAACAGATTACTCTGACCACGCCGTGCCTTTTCACCACCTTGCACTTTTCACATCGCACTTTTACCGATGCCTTAACTTTCATTATACTAATTCCTTTAGCTTACTTAAAACGATAGACTATCCGGCCACGATTGAGGTCATAGGGGGAGAGCTCAGCCAGCACCTTGTCCCCGGGCAGGACCCTGATGTAATGCATCCGTATCTTGCCGGAGATATGCGCCAGCACGATGTGTCCATTGGCCAGTTCAACGCGAAACATGGCATTCGGCAAAGCTTCCAGTACTGTTCCTTCAACCTCAATCGTCTCTTTCTTAGGCATGTGCTTATTTGGTAAGAACCTCCGCTTCCCCGTCAGTAATGGCGATGGTATGCTCGAAGTGTGCCGAAAGGCTGCCATCAGCCGTCAGCACCGTCCACTGGTCGTCACCTACGCGGGTGCGCCAGTCTCCGTTATTGACCATCGGTTCCAGGGCGAGTGTCATTCCCTTTTCCAGAATTATTCCTGTGCCTGGATTTCCGAAGTTAGGTATTTGAGGTTCTTCATGCATATTACGTCCTATACCATGACCCGTATACTCTCGAACTACTTTGTAGCCATTTCGCTGCAGCTCGACATAGTCTTGAATGGCGTATGAAACATCGCCGAGCTTTGCTCCCGCATAAGCGGCTTTTATCCCTGCCTCTAGAGCACCCCTGGTGACATCAATAAGCTCTTTAGCTTCTCTACTTATCCTGCCCACGCCCGTGGTTATGGCAGCATCCGCTTGAAAGCCGTTATATATAACACCATAATCAATTGAGACAATGTCACCTTCTTTCAGCTCTCGTCTTCCTGGAATCCCGTGCACAATCTCATTATTAATTGATACACAGGTATTGGCTGGAAAACCATGGTATCCATTAAATGATGATTTTACGCCGCGTTTTTTTGCCTCTCTAGCAGCTATAGCATCTAATTTCCTAGTTTTTATGCCAGGTTTTATATGCTTGCTTAATATGCTTAGTATTTCAGCTAATATGCTACCAGCCTGGCGCATCGCTGCTAACTTTTGCTCATTATCAGCTGCTGTGATGTCTGTGGCAATGCTCATTTTACTACCAGTTTCTCCTCGCGAAGCGCGGACACGATTCTTTGGGTTACCTCTGCCACGCCGCCTTCCCCTTCAACTTCCAGTAACTTGTCCTGACGTCGATAATAGGCAATGAGCGGTGCCGTCTCGGCGAAGTATACGTCAAGGCGCTTCCTTACCGTTTCCGGTTTATCATCGGGGCGCTGGTAAAGTTCACCGCCGCACTTATCGCATTTTCCCTCCACAGCGGGAGGGAAGTTGACCATATTATAGACTGCCTGGCATTGCCGGCAGAGCCAGCGACTGCTCAGTCGGCTGACCAGTTCCTCTTCAGATACCCCGATGTAAACCACTTTATCAATAGCCTTTCCCTGCTCACTCAGGGCGCTGTCCAGTGCTTCCGCCTGCAGCAGGTTGCGGGGGAAGCCGTCCAGAATGACCCCGTTCCCGCAGTCAGGAGCGGACAGCCGTTCCATGACCATCTGTATGGTTATCTTATCGGGAACGAGCACCCCCTTTTCCATATAGGCCTTCGCCTGCTTGCCCAGCTCCGTTCCCTGCTCCAGCGCCTGCCGGAACAGGTCGCCGGACGAAACATGGACCAGATTCAATTTCTGAGCGACCATCGAGGCCTGTGTTCCCTTGCCGGCCCCGGGTGCTCCCACAAAAGTTATATTATACAACGTTTATCCCTGCTTTGATAAGCCTTATCGGCCAGATTTTCAGTGTCATATCTTGGGCACTTCTTTTCCTTGTTCTCCCTGTGCATTATCTTATGAAGCCTTCATAGCGCCGCATCACCAGCTGCGCTTCAAGCTGTTTCATGGTGTCCAGCACCACGCCCACCATAATGAGCAGGCCCAGGCTGGAAAGCTGTATGACCTGGACGTCAGTTATCTGCCGGGCAACGAAAGGCATGACCGCCACGCAGGCGAGGAACAGGGCGCCACCCCAGGTGATGCGATTGATGACACCATTGAGGTAACCCTGGGTGTTTTTCCCCGGCCGGATGCCGGGAATAAATCCGCCCTGGCGCTGCAGGACCCCCGGCAGGTCCTGTTGCTGGTAGATAACCATGGTATAGAAGAAGGTGAAGCCGACCGCCATTAAGAAGTAAAGCCCCCAGTAGAACAGCCCCATGGGCAGGGCAGCCCTCGGGTCAAACAATTTCATGACCCAGTCGGCGAAGTTGGGCGAAAGCGGATTGGAAAAGTAACTGGCCACGATTCCCGGAAACAGTACGATGGACATGGCGAAGATGAGCGGAATCATGCCGGCGGCGTTCACCCGGAGCGGGATGTGGGTGGTTCCGGAATGGCGGTACATTCGGCCGCTGCGAAAGACGCTCTTGGCGTACTGCACCGGGATGCGGCGGTGCGCCTCAGTAAAGATGACGATGACCATGATGGTGACAATCACCATAATAATGTACGCGGAAAGGCCGAGGAAATTCTCTTTGGCCAGGAAGCCCTGCCCGATCATTTCCGGCAGACCGGCCACGATGCCTCCAAAGATAATTATCGATATGCCGTTGCCAATGCCATACTCCGTAATCAGCTCACCGAGCCACACCAGAAATAGGGTGCCGGCCACCATGGACAGCACCATGGCCGTCATGGGAAGGGGGTCGGTGCTGGCGAGCACGCCCTCGCGCTGCAGGTAGACGAGCTGCCCGTAGCCCTGAACTGAGGCCAGTGGCACTACCAGCCAGTGAGTAATCAGGTTTATCTTGTTTCTGCCGGTCTCTCCCTCGCGGGAAAGGGCGTTCAGTCGGGGTATTACCGGCACCAGCAGCATCATGATGATTGAAGCGGTGATGTACGGATAAACACCCATCGCCGCCACGCTGAGCCGGCGCATGGCGCCACCGCTGAACATGTCCAGCATACCGAGCAGGGCATTGCGTTCAAACAGTGCCTGCAGGGCGGTCTGGTCCACACCTGGAAGCGGTACATGGGCGACAAAGCGGAAGATGACCAGGATGCCGACGGTGATAATGATGCGGCGCCTCAGGTCCGGCAGGCTGAAAGCATCGAGCATTGCCTGAAGCAGGCGCGGCCTACTTTGTCTGGGCCGCATACTCCACCTCCTCGGCTTTGCCGCCGGCTGCCTCTATCTTGGCTTTCGCGGCTGCGGAAAACTTGTTGGCCCTGACGTTGACAGCGTGACTGACCTCACCATTGGCCAGAACTTTCACCGGATGCTTCAATGTTTTCACCAGGCCGGCAGCGTGCATCTTTTCCGGCGTCACCTCGCTGCCCTGCTCAAATATATTAAATTTGTCCACATTGACGATGCTGTACTCTTTGCGGAATATGTTGACAAAGCCACGTTTGCGGGGCAGGCGTTTGATTAACGGCAACTGCCCACCCTCGAAACCCGGGCGCATCTTGTGGCCACTGCGGGACTTCTGGCCTTTCAGGCCCTTCCCGGCATAGGTGCCGTGGCCACTGGCGTTGCCGCGTCCCACTCGCTTGCGTGCTCTCCTGGAGCCGGGCGGTGGTGTGATGTTATCCTGCCTCACTGGCTTCCTCCACCTTGACGAGATGTCTGACCTTGTTAATCATACCCCGCAGGGACATAGAGTCGTTATGAACGACGCTCTGGTTCAGCCGGTGAAAACCGAGCGTTGTCAGCGTGCGCCGTTGTGATTCATTATAGCCGATGGCGCTTTTCACCCAGGTAATGCGCAGCTTAACCACCTGCTTCCGCCTCCTCTTTACTGACTGTGGTCTTGCGTCGGACGACTTCTTCCTGCGGGTCTCTAAGCTGGCTCAGACCAAACATCGTTGCCTTGGCCACGTTGATGTGGTTGTCGCTGCCCAGGGACTTGGTCAGGATGTCCTTGATGCCACAGGCTTCAATGACGGCGCGAACACTCCCGCCGGCAATAACACCGGTGCCCGGAGCAGCTGGTTTGAGCATTACTCTGGCGGCGCCGTACTCGGCGGTAAGCTCATGCGGTATGGTGCTCCCGACCATGGGGACTTTTATCAGGTTCTTTCTGGCGGCAACGCCACCTTTGTTTATCGCCGCGGGCACCTCGTTGGCTTTGCCAACTCCCAGGCCGACGTGACCATTGCCGTCACCGGTGACCACCAGGGCGCTGAACCTGAGGCGTTTGCCGCCCTTCATCACTTTGGCCACCCGGTTAATGAACATGAGGCGGTCATTCAGGGTCAGGTCAGTGGTATCAATTCGGCTAATCATTTGCACCAGTTTATCGGTCATTTCAATATTCCTCTAAAATTTCAAACCATTTTGTCGGGCGGCTTCCGCCAGGGCTTTGACTCGCCCGTGGTATTTATAACCGCCCCTGTCAAAGGCAATTTCTTTTACACCCTTGGCCAGTGCTTTTTTAGCGATGGCACTGCCGACCAGCTCGGCTTGACCGGCTTTATTTTTGCCATTCATCTGAGCGCTGGTTTCCGGGTCAAGTGTTGAGGCAGCAATCAGTGTCTGCCCCTTTGTGTCATCAATGACCTGCGCATAGATATGGTTCAGGCTGCGGAACACGCAGAGACGGGGCCGGCTGGGCGTGCCCTTTACTTGCATCCTTACCCTCTGGTGTCGCCTGTATCGTGCCTCTCTCGGCGTTTTTTTGCTCATAGCTATTTCTTCCCGACCACCTTTCCGGCCTTACCCGGCTTGAGGTGGACTACTTCTCCAGCATATCGGATTCCCTTGCCTTTATAGGCATCAGGAGGGCGGATTTTTCTGATTCTGGCCGCCATTTCACCGACCACTTCCTTATCAATTCCGCTGACCTTGATGCGGTTGTTGCCCTCAACGGAGAAGGTGATACCCGGCAGCGGTTCTACTTCCACGAGGTGCGAATAGCCAACCCGGATTACCAGTTTCTCCCCGGATTTCTCCACCCGGTAGCCCACGCCCACTATTTCCAGCTGTTTTTCAAAGCCATTGCTCACGCCGGTCACCATGTTATCGATGAGACTCCTGGCCAGACCATGCTGAGAGCGGTGTTCCTGGTCATCGCTGGGTCGCGTCACCATGAGCGTGTTATCCTGCTGGGTAACGGACATCTCCGGGTTGATATCGCGACTCAGTTCGCCTTTGGGGCCGGTCACCTTCACCCGGTTTTTATCAATAGCTACCGTTACCCCTGAGGGTATGGTTACGGGCATCCGTCCTATTCTTGACATATGATATTACTCCGCTTTCTGGTTACCAGACGTAACAAAGCAGTTCCCCCCCGATTCCCTGGCGCCATGCCTGATGCCCGGCTTTGACTCCCTTAGAGGTGGAGACAACGGCAATGCCCAGTCCGCCAAAGACGCGGGGTATTTCCTTCCCCCCCATATAGACTCTCAGCCCGGGCTTGCTCACCCGTTTCATCCCGGTAATCGCCGGTTTATTATGGTCATAATATTTCAGCTGGATTTTAATCACCCGCTGTGGCTTGCCACGGACCACCTCATAATCGGTGATGAAGCCCTCTTCCTTTAGAATACGGGCGATGGATAGCTTCAGCCGTGACGAGGGCACCAGCACCTGTTCATGCTTGGCCATCAGGGCATTCCTTATTCTGGTTAGCATATCAGCAATTGGGTCAGAAACCGTCATTTTATCCTCTCGGTCTTTCTACCAGCTTGATTTTCTTACTCCCGGAAGCTGACCGGCCAGCGCCAGTCGACGAAAGCAGATTCGGCACAGGCCGAAATGGCGGATATAAGCGCGCGGTCGTCCGCACAGCTTGCAGCGGTTGCGCTGCTGCACCTGGAATTTAGCCGGTCTACTCGCTTTGATTATCTTTGATTTCTTTGCCATTACTACTCCGTTCCGTCCTTGGCAAAAGGCACGCCGAGCAGCTCTAGGAGGTGCCTGCCTTCTTCATCTGTCTCTGCGGTGGTGGCGATAGCTATTTCCATACCACGCAGCTTCTCAATTTTGTCATAGTCTATTTCCGGGAACGCAATCTGCTCTCTGAGGCCGAGGGTATAATTGCCCCGGCCGTCAAAAGCAGTTGGCGAAACGCCATAAAACTCGCGCATGCGGGGCAGCACCGCGTTTATCAGTCGGTCAAGGAAGTCATACATCCGTTCACCGCGCAGGGTTACCTTCATACCTATGGGCATGCCGGTGCGCAGCCGGAAGGCGGCGATTGACGTCTTGGCCCGGGTGATGACCGGATGCTGGCCGGAAATGGCCGCCAGGTCAGCCTCAGCCGACTCCAGGGCTCTGGCATTCTGGATTGCCTCGCCAAGTCCGATATTGAGCACCACTTTAATCAAACGCGGCACTTCCATCACGTTTTTATAGCCATACCGCTCCATCAGGGCGGATACTACTTCTTTCCGGTATTTTTCCTTCAACCGCGACATCTAGTCAATAACCTCTTTGCACTTGCGGCAGATTCTAACCTTTCTCCCATCCTCGAGGAAGGTGAAACCCACGCGTGTGGGTTGATTGCATTTCTGGCACAGCAACATGAGATTTGAGACCGCAATTGGCGCCTCCAGGTCAATGATACCAGCCTGCCTGACCTGTCCCTGTGCCCGGGAGTGCTTCTTGATGAAGTTTATCCCTTCCACAATGACACGGTTTTTCTCGGGATAGGCGAAGCGAACCTTGCCCTTTTTCCCTTTATCCTTGCCGGCGACTACCAGCACCGTATCATTCTTTCTTATCTTCATTGCCATTCACTCTTAGAGGACTTCCGGTGCCAGAGAGATAATCTTGGTAAAGTCCTTATCCCTCAATTCCCGGGCCACCGGTCCGAATATCCGGGTTCCCCGCGGATTGTTTTTATCGGTCAGAATCACCGCCGCGTTTTCGTCAAACCTGATGTACGAGCCATCGGGTCGCCGGAAGGGCTGGGCGGTGCGTACGACAACTGCCCGTACCACATCGCCCTTTTTCGTGGCGGCACCCGGAATGGCCTTTTTTACCGAGGCGACAATGACATCGCCGACCCGGGCATACCTCCTCCTCGTGCCACCGAGCACGTTGATGCACATGATTTCCCGGGCTCCGGTGTTGTCTGCGGCTCTTAATCTGGTGTACTGCTGAATCATGGTCTCAAATCCTGATGTTTACGTTATCTCCTGTGGTTGAATCTCGGCGACCTCTCCTCTGGTGATTATCTCGGCAACGCGCCAGCGCTTGTGCCGGGAAAGCGGCCGGGTCTCCACGATTTTGACCACATCTCCTATCTGGCACTCGTTTTTTTCATCGTGAGCCTGGTATTTAATTGCCCGGGTGATGGTCTTTCGGTACTTCGGGAAGCGTTTCGGTGTGTCGACGGCAACCACCACCGTCTTATCCATACGGTTGTTGATAACGCGTCCGATTCTGGTTTTATGTCTCTCTTCCATAAAGCTACCTTATCCCGAGTTCTCTTTCTTTCAGTATGGTCCTGATGCGGGCAATCCTTTTTCGCACCATCGGCAACTCGCGATGGTTCACCAGCTGCCTCGTGGCCAGCCGGAAGCGCAGGTTGAGCAGTTCCTGCTTTGACGCTTCTATCTGCTCCTTCAGGTCTTCCGTGCTCAGTGCTCTGAATTCATCAATCCTAACCATTGGTCAGTTCCTTCATATCATCATCACTGCTGGGCGGCACCCGTCTCCCGCTCCACGAATTTGGTGGCAAACGGGAGCTTGTGCGAGGCCAGGCGTATCGCCTCTTTAGCGGTCTTCTCGCCAACGCCCGCCAGCTCAAACAGCATTCTGCCTGGTCTGACCACGGATACCCAGTGGTCCGGAGCGCCCTTGCCGCTGCCCATGCGGGTCTCCGCCGGCTTTTTGGTGACCGGCTTATCCGGGAAAACGCGTATCCAGACTTTACCGCCACGGCGAAGGTAGCGGGTGATGGCGCGCCTGGCGGCTTCAAGCTGTTCCGCCGTGATCCAGGCCGACTCCAGTGCCTGCATGCCG